>NZ_JBBMFP010000007.1:0-246698 GCF_040095955.1 Blautia caccae
TACATTATGCCATGCCGGTCCGCTGTATGCTCTATGATGCAATGGATTATACAAGGCAGGTAGAGCGTATGGTAAAAAAGAGAAGAGAGGAGGGAAAGCTGGAAAAGGGAGCAGAGTATCTATCCGGAATGAAGAGGGAAGACAGGCTGCTGCCGGTAATCACGATTGTATTTTATTATGGGGAGGAACAGAGCTGGGATGGGCCGCTGTGTCTTCATGATATGCTGGATATTCCGCCGGAGCTGGAACCGTGGGCAGCGTGTATCCAGGATTACCGGGTTAACCTGGTATGCAGCGGTACGGTGGAGAGCAGTCATTTCAGGACCGGACTTCGGGAGGTCTTTGAACTGCTTCCGCTTCTGAAGGATAAAGAAGGGATGAAAGAATTCCTGGAGACCAGAAAAAGGGAGTTCATACATCTGGATGCAAAAAAAGGCTGGCTGGTGTCAAAGTTTCTGAATGTTCCTGCTTTGAAGGAGTTAAAAGAAAATGAGAAGGGAGAGGTTAATATGTGTACTGCAATTGAGGAGATGCTGGAGGAAAGAGAAACGCAGGGAATTGAGAGGGGAATTGAGAGGGGTATTGAGCAGGGAGAAATACGAGTGAACCAGTTGATTGAAGTATTGCTGCGGCAGTCAGAACTGGATGAGGCTTATAAGCAAATCAAGAGGGCTGTTACGGATCGGGATTATCAGAAGAAGCTGTTTGATAAATATGGTATATAGGAGGATTTATATCCGGACCCACACGGGCTGTATGTCAAAAGGCATCTGCAAAATGAGAGGAGGCTGCAGAAAAGTCCTCCGGAGACCCTCTGATGAAAAAAAATAATTTGGGGATTTACAAACGCGGAGAAATGAGATATAGTAATTCCATAATTTTTGCAGTGTTTCATTTGAAACAGGCAAAAAGGAATGGAAGAAGTAAAAAGCATATTGGAAAAATAACGACAATGGCGTCGGTAAACCTTATATATCAAGGTTACCGGCGCCTTTTTGATGTGTGGAAAATGTTGTAATTATTCCATAAGTCAGGCAACGCAGGAGGAAAATGTGATGGCAGTAAAGTATGTATTTGTTACAGGCGGCGTGGTGTCGGGATTGGGAAAGGGGATTACAGCGGCGTCACTTGGGCGGCTTTTAAAGGCCAGAGGATATCAGGTGACCATGCAGAAATTTGACCCCTACATCAATGTGGACCCCGGTACTATGAATCCGATCCAGCATGGGGAGGTTTTCGTAACAGATGATGGGACAGAAACGGATCTGGACCTGGGACATTATGAACGGTTTATAGATGAAAGTCTGGATAAGAACTCCAATGTGACCACGGGTAAGATATACTGGTCGGTTCTGCATAAGGAACGCCACGGAGATTACGGCGGCGGGACAGTGCAGGTGATTCCTCATATCACCAATGAGATAAAGGGATGCTTCTACCGAGCTAAGACACCGGATGAAGAGAGAATCGCTATCATTGAGGTGGGAGGAACGGCAGGTGATATTGAGAGCCAGCCTTTTTTGGAGGCAATCCGGCAGTTCCAGCATGATGTGGGACATGAGAACGCGGTTTTGATCCATGTTACCCTGATTCCCTATTTGAAGGCTTCCGGGGAGCTGAAGACAAAACCTACCCAGGCAAGCGTGAAGGAGCTTCAGGGTATGGGACTGCAGCCGGATATTCTGGTGTGCCGGTCAGAATATCCTATTTCCCGGGAAATCAAAGATAAAATTGCGCTGTTCTGTAATGTACCGGGAAGTCATGTACTGCAGAACCTGGATGTGGAATATCTCTATGAAGCACCTCTGGCAATGGAAAAAGAAAATCTGGCTCAGGTGGTTTGTGAATGTCTGCGCCTGCCCTGCCCTGAACCTGATCTGGATGACTGGAAAGCCATGGTTGAAGACCTGCGGCATCCGAATACAGAGGTTGAGATAGCCATTGCAGGTAAATATATACAGCTTCATGACGCCTATTTAAGTGTTGCGGAGGCGTTAAAGCACGGTGGTATCGCAGGGCATGCCAGCGTGAAGATCCGTTGGGTGGATTCTGAAGATATCACGGAGAACAGTTGTGAAGAACTGCTGGGCGGTGTGGATGGAATCCTGGTTCCGGGCGGTTTTGGAACCAGGGGGACAGAAGGAAAAATACTGACAGTGAAATATGCCAGAGAGAACAAGATTCCCTTTTTGGGAATCTGTCTGGGAATGCAGACCGCGATCATTGAATTTGCCAGAAATGTGCTCGGTTATCATGATGCCAACAGCATGGAGCTGAATCCTGATACCCTGCATCCGGTCATTGCGCTCATGCCGGAACAAAACGGAGTGGAGGACCTGGGCGGGACCCTGAGACTTGGGTCTTACCCCTGCAGGCTGAAAATAGGAACAAAATCCTATTCCCTGTATGGGAAGGAGGAAATCACAGAGCGCCACAGACACCGCTATGAGGTAAACAATGACTACAGGGAGAGGCTGGAGGAGAAGGGAATGACATTGGCAGGCCTTTCACCTGACGGAAGGATCGTGGAGATGATTGAGATCACGGACCATCCATTTTTTATCGGAACACAGGGACACCCCGAATTAAAATCCAGACCGAATCATGCGCATCCCCTTTTTGCGGGACTTGTGTGTGCGGCTGTTGAATATAAGAAAGCAGAGGGATTTGACTATGAGAAAAGATGAAGGACTGTATCGGCAGCAATTTGAACACGACAACTGCGGTATCGGAGCCGTAGTGAACAGCAAAGGCGTTAAGAGCCACAAAACCGTGGAAAATGCATTGAAGATTGTGGAAAACCTGGAGCACAGGGCAGGAAAGGACGCAGAGGGAAAGACCGGTGACGGCGTCGGTATTCTGCTTCAGATTTCTCACAAATTCTTTGAAAAAGCCTGCAAAAAAGAGGGGATTGCGATTGGAGGAGAACGGGAATACGGAATTGCCATGCTGTTCTTCCCCCAGGATGAACTGAAATGCAACCAGGCAAAGAAAATGTTTGAGATCATTGTGGAGAAGGAGGGGCTGGAGTTTCTGGGATACCGCAAAGTGCCTGTATGTTCCCGGGTCCTGGGTCACAAGGCACTGGAGTGCATGCCGAATATAGTGCAGGCATTTATTAAAAAACCGGATCATGTGGAGAAAGGGCTTCCTTTTGACAGAAAACTATATATTGCCCGCCGTGTGTTTGAGCAGAGCAATGACAATACATACGTGGTGTCCATGTCCAGCAGGACCATTGTGTATAAGGGCATGTTTCTGGTAAATCAGCTTCGCACATTTTTCTCGGATCTGCAGGATACGGATTACGAATCAGCCATTGCCATGGTGCATTCACGTTTCAGTACCAATACTAACCCGAGCTGGGAGCGGGCACATCCGAACCGGTTTATTGTGCATAACGGGGAGATCAATACAATCCGCGGAAATGCTGATAAAATGCTGGCAAGAGAGGAGACCATGGCGTCAGATTATCTAAAGAATCAGCTCCACAAGGTGCTTCCGGTGGTGGACACCAGAGGATCTGACTCTGCCATGCTGGATAATACACTGGAATTTCTTGTGATGAACGGCATGGATCTGCCGCTGGCAGTCATGGTGGCTATTCCTGAACCCTGGGCTAACAATAATACGCTTTCCCAGGAGAGAAGGGATTTTTACCAGTATTATGCCACCATGATGGAGCCATGGGACGGTCCGGCTTCTATCCTCTTTTCCGATGGCGATGTGATGGGCGCCGTTCTTGACAGAAACGGGCTTCGCCCGTCCAGATATTATATTACAAAAAACGGGGATGTTATTCTCTCCTCAGAGGTGGGGGTCATGCCTGTGCCGGAGGAGGAGATCGTACTGAAGGAACGTCTGCATCCCGGCAAAATTCTGCTGGTCGATACGAGAAAAGGACAGATTTTCAGCGATGATGAAATAAAGGAGATTTACGCAAAAAAACAACCTTACGGTGAGTGGCTGGACAGTAACCTGGTGGAACTGCACGACCTGAAGATTCCCAACATCCGGGTGGAGGAGTATGAAGGGGAAGAGCTCACCAGAATGCAGAAGGCATTTGGATATACTTATGAGGACTACAGAAAATCTATTTACAGCATGGCCCTGAATGGTTCTGAGGGGATCGCGGCAATGGGAACAGATACACCACTTGCTGTGCTCTCGCAGAAGCATCAGCCTCTGTTTAACTATTTCAAACAATTGTTTGCACAGGTGACAAATCCGCCGATTGACGCTATTCGTGAAGAAATTGTCACCAGCACCACCGTATATGTGGGAAAAGACGGAAACCTGCTGAAGGGGCAGCCGGAAAACTGCCAGGTATTGAAGGTTAACAATCCGATTCTGACCAATACAGATATGCTGAAGATCAAAAACATGAAGGTGGACGGCTTCAAGGTAGCAGTGGTGCCGATCACGTATTATAAAAGCACCCGTCTGGACAGAGCCATTGACAGGCTGTTTGTGGAGGTGGATAAGGCGTACAAGGATGGTGCCAATATACTGGTTCTCTCCGACAGAGGAATTGATGAGAATCATATGCCGATTCCGTCACTTCTGGCAGTCTCCGCAGTGCATCAGTATCTGGTAAAGACAAAGAAGAGAACGTCCCTTGCCATTATTCTGGAATCCGGTGAGCCGAGAGAGGTGCATCATTTCGCAGCACTTCTGGGGTATGGAGCATGTGCGGTCAACCCCTATCTAGCACAGGATACCATAAAGGAGCTGATCAATAATAAGCTTCTGGATAAAGATTATTATGCGGCTGTGGATGACTATAACAATGCCATTCTGCATGGGATTGTCAAGATCGCTTCCAAGATGGGTATTTCCACCATTCAGTCTTATCAGGGATCTAAGATATTTGAGGCGATTGGTATATCAGAGGAAGTGATCGGGAAGTATTTTGCAGGGACTGTGAGCCGCGTGGGCGGAATCACGCTGAAGGATATTGCAGATGATGTGGAGGTGCGCCATTCCAAAGCGTTTGACCCGCTGGGACTGCCAACGAATCTGGAGCTGGAGAGCATGGGAATCCATAAGATGAGGAGTGAGGGGGAGAAGCACCGCTATGATCCCCAGACCATCCATATGCTGCAGGAATCCACAAAACGCGGTGATTACGAAATGTTCAGACAGTATACGGAACTGGTAGACAGGGAACAGAGCGGATATCTGCGGAGTCTGATGGACTTTCGGTATCCGGAAAAGGGAATTCCCCTTGAGGAAGTGGAAAGTGTTGACGATATCGTAAAACGCTTTAAGACAGGTGCAATGTCCTATGGATCTATTTCCGAGGAGGCACATGAGACCCTTGCTGTTGCCATGAATATGCTGCATGGCAAATCCAACACCGGTGAGGGTGGAGAGAGTGATGAGCGTCTGGACAGTGCGGGAAGTGCTGTGGACCGCTGTTCCGCGATCAAACAGGTGGCATCCGGGCGTTTTGGCGTTACCAGCCGTTATCTGGTAAGTGCAAAGGAGATTCAGATTAAAATGGCGCAGGGAGCAAAGCCCGGCGAGGGAGGACACCTGCCTGCAAGGAAAGTCTATCCCTGGATTGCAAAGACCAGGCATTCCACGCCCGGCGTAAGCCTTATCTCTCCCCCGCCGCATCATGATATCTATTCCATTGAGGATCTGGCAGAGCTTATCTATGACTTGAAAAATGCCAATAAATATGCCAGGATATCCGTGAAACTGGTGTCTGAGGCAGGTGTGGGAACCGTGGCAGCAGGTGTGGCAAAAGCCGGTGCGCAGGTGATCCTGATCTCCGGATACGACGGCGGTACCGGAGCAGCGCCGCAGAGTTCTATCCATAATGCAGGGCTTCCCTGGGAGCTTGGTCTTGCTGAGACTCATCAGACACTTCTTAAAAACGGGCTTCGCAGCCGGGTTGTGATCGAGACGGACGGCAAGCTGATGAGCGGTCGTGATGTGGCAGTGGCAGCACTGCTGGGCGCGGAGGAGTTTGGATTTGCAACTGCCCCCCTGGTGACCATGGGATGTGTCATGATGCGTGTCTGCAATCTGGATACATGCCCTGTCGGTGTGGCTACACAGAACCCGGAGCTGAGGAAACGTTTTAAGGGCAGACCGGAATACGTGGTAAACTTTATGCGTTTTATAGCAGAGGAACTGCGGGAGTACATGGCAAAACTGGGTGTCCGTACACTGGATGAAATGGTAGGACGCACGGACCTGCTGAAAGTGAAGGAGAATGCCGAGAATCCAAAGGCTTCTCAAATTGATTTAAGTGCAATTTTGAATAATCCGTATATGAAAAAAGGCGCAAAGGTCACATTTGATCCGGCACAGGTGTATGACTTTAAGCTGGAAGAGACAAAGGATGAAAAGGTGCTGCTGAAAAAGCTGGGAAAAGCGGTTGAGAAAGGTGAGAAAGCCGGTGTGGAGATCCAGGTGACCAACACGGACAGGGCATTTGGAACTATTCTGGGTGCGGAGATCACAAGGCAGCATAAGGACGGACTTCCCGAGGATACCATAACTGTTTCCTGTAATGGAGCCGGAGGGCAGAGCTTTGGAGCATTTATTCCAAAAGGACTTACCCTGACGCTGTGCGGGGACTGTAATGACTACATGGGCAAGGGTCTGTCCGGTGGAAAAATTGTACTGTATCCGCCGAAAAAAAGAAACTATAAGGCAGATGAAAATATTATTACCGGTAATGTTGCACTCTATGGGGCGACCAGCGGAACTGCTTATATCGGCGGTGTGGCAGGGGAACGTTTTGCGGTCCGAAACTCAGGTGCCTGTGCTGTAGTAGAGGGCGTGGGAGAGCACGGCTGTGAATATATGACCGGTGGACGTGTGGTCGTGCTGGGAAAAACGGGCAAGAACTTTGCTGCAGGAATGAGCGGTGGTATTGCCTATGTGCTGGACGAGAAAAATGATCTGTACAAAAATTTGAATAAAGAAATGATTTCCATTGAAAAGGTGGAGACAAAGCCGGATATTCAGGAGCTGCACCATATGATCAAAGCTCATGTGGAGGCTACCGGCTCCGGGAAGGGACAGGAAGTGCTGGCGCATTTTCAGGAGTATCTGCCTAAATTCAAAAAGATCATTCCGGATGACTATAAAAAGATGATCACTCTGGCTGCGAGAATGGAAGAGCAGGGTATGTCGCCGGAACAGGCAAAACTGGAAGCGTTTAACGAGAATTTTAGTCAGAAAGGGGCAGAGTAAGTCATGGGAAAGCCTACAGGATTTTTAGAATATAACAGAGAAAATGCCCGGATGGAGGAGCCAAAAGAGAGGATTAAGCATTTCAGAGAATTTAAAAAATATCTGTCCAGAGAAGAACAGCAGAAACAGGGGGCGCGCTGCATGGAGTGCGGCATTCCCTTCTGTCAGTCAGGTGCTATATTGGGAGGTATGGCTTCCGGGTGTCCGCTGCACAATATGGTGCCTGAGACAAATGATCTGGTATATACGGGAAACTGGGAACAGGCATATCTGCGCCTTTCAAAAACACATAGTTTTCCGGAATTTACGTCCAGAGTATGCCCTGCGCTGTGTGAAGCTGCATGTACCTGTAACCTCAACGGGGAGCCTGTGGGGACTAAGGAAAATGAACACGCCATCATTGAGACGGCATATGAAATGGGATGGGTAAAGCCACAAATTCCAAAAGTGAGGACAGGAAAAAAGGTGGCTGTCATCGGAAGCGGGCCCTCGGGTCTGGCGGCTGCACAGCAGCTCAACCGGAGAGGACATCAGGTGACTGTGTTTGAAAGGAACGACAGAATCGGAGGGCTGCTGCGCTACGGCATTCCGAACATGAAGCTGGATAAGTCTGTAATTGACAGAAGAGTGAGGCTGATGGAGGAAGAGGGCGTTGTCTTCAAAACGGGCGTGGATGCAGGGAAGGATATTAAGGCGTCCGAGCTGCAAAAAGAGTATGACAGGGTTGTGCTCTGCTGCGGGGCTTCCAACCCCAGGGATATAAAAGTTCCGGGAAGAGATGCGGGTAATATTTATTTTGCGGTGGATTTTCTTACTTCCGTGACAAAGAGTCTGCTGGATTCTGATTTAAGAGATAATAAGTTTATATCTGCAAAGGGAAAACATGTGCTGGTGATCGGCGGCGGCGACACGGGAAATGACTGCGTGGGAACAGCCATCCGTCTGGGTGCCAAATCTGTGACACAGCTTGAAATGATGCCGAAGGCGCCTGATACAAGGGCTGACAGCAATCCCTGGCCCCAGTGGCCCCGCGTCTGTAAGACGGACTATGGACAGCAGGAGGCAATCGCTGTGTTCGGGCATGACCCCAGGATATATCAGACAACAGTGACGGAGTTCCTTAAGGATGAAAAAGGGGATGTGCAGAAGGCTGTGACCGTTAAGCTGGAGAGTAAGAGAGATGAGAAGACAGGCCGCATGAATATGGTTCCTGTTAAGGGGACAGAGGAGGTAATCGAGGCACAGCTTGTCCTGATCGCAGCGGGATTTCTGGGGAGCCAGAAGTATGTGACGGAAGCCTTTCGCGTGTCTGTGAACGAGAGGAGCAATGTGGCCACAAAGCCGGGCGAGTATGAGACCAGTATACCCGGTATATTCACTGCGGGGGATATGCACAGGGGGCAGTCCCTGGTCGTCTGGGCTATCCGGGAAGGACGGAAGGCGGCGGAGGCAGTGGATGCCTCGCTGATGGGGTATTCTAATCTGTAGATAGTATGTAAATGATTCTGTGAAACGCCGCACCGGGAACGGCAGTATACCCGGTGCGGCATTATATTTCTGCAGACTGCAATTTTCTCATTTTTTTATTGTATCAGCGGGCCTGCTGTGTTATGATAAATGCATCTGAAAGGACGTTTTACTTCTTGCCGTAGGTAAGTACGGTGTCATACATCGCTTCTATATTTTCGCGTTTCGCATTGTCAATACTTCCATTTGTATCAAAAATATACCCGCCGCCTGGGGCACAGGTGTCTATGAGTGATTTGCAGGCGTCAATGACCTGTTGCCTGGTTCCGTGTTCCAGCAGATAAATGGACATGTTGCCGGAGATGCATGCTGTGCTGCCCAGAACCTTTTTCGCCTGTGCCATATCCACACTCTCAAAGTGATAAATAACCTTGCCGGCCGGAACGTCCGCAAGCTGTTCCAGGCGGCTGTTGTATTTTCCTTCTGTGTAGATAAAAGGCGTGACACCCATATCTATGAGAGCGAGCATGATCTTTTTCAGCGGATTCCAGTAAAGTTTTTCATATTGTTTGGGGCTCATGAATCCGTCCATGCCTTTGTGGAGCGGGAAGAAGACACGTTTCACAGGGAGAGGAGCAGTTTTAAAATACCCGTAGGAGGCTATCTGTATGTCTGCCAGCATATCACAGGCCTTTTCTATCATGTCCGGGCATTCAATCTGGTCCGTAAGCGCTCCCAGGGTCCCCCTGTAATAATCCCCGATAATATCAAAGGGAGCTTCCCCGACTCCTGTCATCATAGGAGGGATTCCCATGGCTGCAATCCGGGCTGAGAGGGCATTGCTGGCCGCAGCAGCTTTTGCATCCTCTTCCCCAATCTTCGCCAGAATGGAAAACGCCTCCTGTACATCCGGGGAATAGAAGGAAGCCAGGGGTGTGGTGCTCAGTACAATGGAAGGAACAAAGTGAATGCCGGAAAGGCCTTTCAGATTGGGAAACGCGCGCGGGATGTATTTGCGCAGGGTAAATCCCATAAAATCATTGATAAACTCCGGATACTCGTCCTGAGACATATATTCGTGTTCGATCACCTGATGGGTGGAAAAGTCAGGCACTCTTGTTCCGGGCCTTCCGGGCCAGTCAATCATGGTGGAACCGGCAAGTTCGTTGGACCTGCCGCTGGTGAATGCCAGGTGGATGTCTGCATCGGGCTGGAAATCCTGATAGAAGCGGAGAATACACTGAGATGCTTTTTCGTAGTCATACATGCTGTCACGGAAGGTGCCGCCATAGAGGAAATAGGGAAGTGCGCTGTTGAAGGGGGCGAATGGAACCCTGTCACCTTCCTGCAGTGCAATGGCATCGTCTACCCTTTTGATACGTTCCCGGAACAAGTCCTGAGGGTTTTGTGATGATGAGGGTGTTTCATTAGTCATAGAGACTCCTTTCCCACATTTTATCTGCTTTTTGTGGAAAACCATGTCCATTTGGCAGTAGAATGTGTATAAACAGGTTCCGTGCAAAGTTTATAACTTTATTATAATAAATTGTATGGAAAAGTAAATGGAAACAGGCGTTTTTGCTTGCATTTTTATCGGCTGAATGATATGGTTTGCGGGCATGTACAGATAACAGGAGGATACAGTATGGATAAATATCAGATACTGAAAAAATATTTTGGTTACGATACATTTCGGGAGGGGCAGGAGCCGCTGATCGACAGTATTTTGTCCGGAAGGGACGTACTTGGGATATTGCCGACAGGTGCCGGAAAATCACTCATATATCAGATTCCGGCTATGCTTATGGATGGCATTACGTTGGTGATCTCGCCTCTGATCTCTTTAATGAAGGACCAGGTGGGGTCTCTGAATCAGGCGGGGATTCATGCGGCCTTTCTGAATAGTTCACTGACAACCGGTCAGTATTATAAGGCTCTTGAATTTGCCAGGCAGGGGAGATATCCGATTATTTATGTGGCACCGGAGAGGCTGGTGACAGAGGAATTTCTGGATTTTGCCCTTCATGCAAAGATAGCTATGGTGGCTGTTGATGAGGCGCACTGCGTTTCCCAGTGGGGGCAGGATTTTCGACCAAGTTATCTGAAAATCGTAGAGTTTATTAAGAAACTGCCCAAAAGGCCGGTGGTGAGTGCCTTTACTGCTACGGCCACCAGGGAGGTGCGGGATGATATTATGGATATTCTGCTGCTGGAAAATCCGGAGGTTCTGACCACGGGATTTGACAGGCCCAACCTGTATTTTGGAGTGCAGTCTCCGAAGGATAAGTATGGAGTGCTGAAAAATTATCTGGAGATGCATCCGGGCGAATGCGGCATTGTGTACTGTCTCACCAGAAAAGGGGTGGAGGAGGTGTGCGGGAAACTTAAGGAAGATGGATTTTCCGTTACACGGTACCATGCAGGCCTTGGGGACGCGGAGAGAAAGAAGAACCAGGACGATTTTATATATGACAGGTATCAGATCATTGTGGCGACAAACGCGTTTGGTATGGGAATTGACAAGTCCAACGTGAGATTTGTAGTGCATTACAATATGCCGAAGAACATGGAGAGCTATTATCAGGAGGCAGGACGTGCCGGGCGTGACGGGGAGCCGGCGGAATGCATTTTACTCTATGGGGGACAGGATGTTGTGACAAACCAGCTCTTTATTGACAACAGCCAGGAGAACCAGGAGCTGGACCCGGTGTCCCGGGAGCTAGTGGCAGAGCGGGACAGGGAGAGGCTTCGTAAGATGACATACTACTGTTTTACCAATGAGTGTCTGCGGGATTACATACTGCGGTATTTTGGAGAGTATGGGGAAAATTACTGTGGGAACTGCTCCAATTGTCTGAGCCAGTTTGAGTCCGTGGATGTGACGGAGATTGCCAGAGCGCTTGTTGGATGTGTGAAAAGCAGCAGGCAGAGATATGGGGTAAACGTTATTATTGACACTGTACACGGTGCGAATACGGCAAAAATCAGGAATTACAGGATGAATGAAAATCCCAATTACGGGGAACTGGCAAAAGTTCCGTCATATAAATTGAGACAGGTTATAAATTATCTGCTGCTGAATGAGTTCCTCACGGTTACCAATGATGAGTATGCGATCGTGAAGCTGACGGCAAAATCGGAAGAGGTTCTGGGTGATGAGGCGCAGATCACTATGAAAATGGCAAAGGAACAGGAGCATCAGGCAAAGGAGAAGAAGGAGAAAAAGAGCAGAAAAGGAATTGCAGCCGGGCTTGCCGGAGCTGATTTTACCGAGGCAGACGAACAGCTCTTCGAGGTGCTGCGCAGTCTTAGGATGGAGATAGCAAGGGAGGAGAAGGTGCCGCCTTATATTGTCTTCTCTGACAAAACATTGACGCATATGTGCATTGTAAAACCAAGAACCAGGAGTGCAATGTTGACGGTTACCGGCGTTGGAGAATTTAAATATGAAAAGTACGGGGAGCGTTTTGTGGCATGTATCAGGGAGCATGTGCCGGATGACGGCGAAAATGAAGATGTGACAGGGGCAGGAATTGTTGGAGAGGAAGCGGGAATCTTTATAGAAAATGGTATGAATGATGAGGGGAAAGGTACCGAGAAAAAGAAGGGGAAGGCAAAAGGAAAACAGGAATTTTCTCTGACAGAAGATATGGAGCAGGCGTTTCCGTTTGCCGATAAGATGACACTCAGCGAGCTGGTTGCTAAGTTGAATGAACTGCGTGATGAAAGCACCATGAAGCGTCTGACAAATAAGGCGGTGCGGCAGAAACTGCTGGATGAAGGATATCTGGAGACATTTGGATTCCGGGGGATTCCCATGCAGCGTGCTTCTGAGAAAGGAAAAGAAATGGGAATCACTGCCGAGAGACGTGTAAGTGAAAAGGGAAATGAATATGATGTGCTGTATTATTCTGCAGAGGCACAGAGAACATTGCTGGATATGATAAAGAAGGGGTTAAAGTAAAGGGTGAAAATACGTTTTTTGTGATTGGTTTGAGAATTTAATTAAGTTTGTTTAACCTGTTTCGCAAACAAATGACATGAAAGTATAAGAAATAAAGTGAATATTACAAATTTGCAAAAATTAAGAAATAATTAATTTGATTGTTAATGGTTTTGTTGACAAAAGTAGTCAAAAATTATATAATAAATTAATGCAGAAGTTCAGGTAATTGCGGCATATAAGCAGCATTTAACACAATATATATAGTACAGCCAGTTAATGCAGTTTTGCTGTTTTATCCGCGGATTTCACCCATAGTAAGGTGCAAGGTATGTGGGTGGCAAATAAAAAAAGATGGAGGGATTCACGGATGTTGAAAAGATTAAGAGAAAATCGAAAGAGTAAAAAGGGTTTTACTCTGGTGGAATTGATTGTTGTTATTGTTATTATTTTGGTTTTGGCGGCGGTTATGGTGCCGAGTGTAACGAAGTATGTTGCGAAGGCAAATAAGGCAAACTGTAAAGCTGATGCAGCTACTACATTAACACAGTTACAAGTAAATATAACAGATAATTATACAGAGGGTACAACAGCATATACACTTCCTAATACAATAGGAAATGCAAGTAAGGCAACAGATCATATTACAACTGCTTCTGGTAATCCGACATATTTTGCTACACTTGATTCAGAAGGTACTGTTACAAAATTTTCTTATCAAAATGGTAAATATACTGCAATTTGGGAACCAGAGGCAGGCTGGACAGGTACCTGTATGGATTAATGATAGGATATTAGGAGGTTTCATAACATAAATGCATATAGATTATGAAACACTCACCCGCAAAACAAATTTCCGCAGACTACTAAAGATTTCCCTTCTAACGCTCCTAATCAGCATAGCTGTTCTTGCACCAGCGCTATGGTATTGGGAACAATCGATTCAAATGCGGTCTGCATTTAGAAGCGCCAAAAATGTGCTCCTGAACACAGAATTGCTCTCCATCCAATATAGTGGTTTGGAGGAGCCGCTTTTAGACAGTTCCCGTGAAAGCGGTATGTCAAAGGAAGCGGAAGAGGAAGTGAAGAGTTATTCCGGAGTGGAAGGTGAAATACATCTCATCTCCTGGGATAAGGCCAAATGCCGTGTGCTGAGCATGACATATCAGGAGGGAAAGTATTTAGTTATCTACGAAGCAGATGACAAGGATTCCGGAACATGGACAATTTACCGGAAGACCCGACAATATGAAAATCAATAACAGGAGGGGATTTCGTTTGGTATAAACCAGGTGAAATCCCTTTTTGTCATTTACAGGCATATAGATGCGATTTTGTTCGGAATTGTCTTTTTAGGAGGATGAATATTGATGTACAATAAAAATAACTTCGTCCTTCTAAAAAAATAATTTGGAACAAAGAGGCTGATATGGATGTATATAATAGTTATCCGGCAATGATTGCTGTAGTGATATTCTTTATGGGAACCTGCATATTTTCTTTTCTGAACGTGATCATCTACCGTGTTCCCAGAAAAATGGATTTTGTCAAAGGACATTCCTTCTGTCCTTCCTGCCGTCACCAGTTGGGGGCTTTGGATCTGATTCCTCTGTTCAGCTATATTTTCCTGGGCGGAAAGTGCCGTTACTGTAAGAAGAAAATAGGTGCCAGGGATACGCTCATTGAACTGTTCGGCGGCGCGGCGGCCCTGTTCTGCGGCTGGTATTATAAGGAAAAACCGGCTGCCGGATTGACCGTGTTCCTGTTTTTCTGTATTCTGACTGTAGTAACATTTATGGATATGGACACCATGGAAATAGAGGATGGGTGCTGGATTGCCGTATACATACTGGCAGCGGCAGCCTGTTTTACAATGCCGGAAACATCTCTTATCTCAAGGCTTATAGGAATTGTCTGTGTAAGCGTCCCCATGCTTCTTCTGACTTTAGCCATACCGGGAGCTTTCGGCGGCGGAGATATGAAGCTGATGGGTGCCTGCGGCGCATTTCTGGGGTGGAAGATCACACTGATATCCACAGTGCTGGCTGTATTGGCTGGTGGAATATGGGGAATCTGGCTGCTGATAGGTAAGAAAAAGGACAGGAAGGACCATTTTGCATTCGGCCCGTTTCTGTGTATGGGAATGGCTGTGGGAGTTTTGTATGGGGAACAGATTATTTCCTGGTATCTTGGATTTTTAATTCTGTAAATGGGAGGCCGCGTTATGGCACAATACAAATATAAGGCAAGAACTTTAGAGGGCAAGGTAATAAAAGGTATCATGACCGTGGCGGATGACACGGAGCTTCAGCAGAAACTGCATGAGCAGGATGCCTTTCTGCTGTCCGCCAAAGTTGTTAAGAGTTCAAAGGGGATGCGGCAGTTTAAGCCAAAGGTTCTGGCGGATTTCTCCAGACAGATGGGGACTCTGATTGCGTCCGGTGTTACTCTGGTCAGGGCTTTGAATATTATGGCGAACGGCGAATCCGTAAAGCCCAAGGAGAGAGGCGTTTATGAGGATATCCTCAGACAGATTCGCCAGGGTATTGCCCTTTCCGATGCTATGGAGGCACAAAACGGGGCATTTCCGCCTCTGATGATATATATGTATCGTTCCGCAGAGACCAGCGGTAATCTGGATAAAGTCTCCATGCAGATGGCGGAGCACTACGAGAAAAGCCACAAGCTCAACGCCAAGATTTCCAGCTCCATGACATACCCCAAAATACTGGGGGTTATGGTGGTGGCAGTTGTTCTGATCTTGACCAAATTCGTTCTGCCCCAATTCGCAGAGCTGTTCGCCCAGATGGATGAACTTCCCTTATCCACCAGGATACTGATGGGATTCAGTGACCTTCTGCAGGAACACTGGATTCTGGTATTGATAGCTGTGATCCTCCTGGTGGTCGGAGTCAGAGCGCTGATGCTCATTCCGAAAGTGCGTATGAAATGGCATAGATTCAAGCTCTGGGTGCCTCTGTTCGGAAAGCTGCAGAAGACAATCTGTACGTCCAGATTTGCCAGAACTTTAAGTTCCCTGTATTCCGCAGGTATCCCTATTGTATCGGCACTGCAGATTGCCAGAAAGACAATCGGAAATGATTACATAGATGCCCAGTTCGACCAGGTGATCCCCTTTGTGCGGGCAGGAAATAATCTGAGTGACGGCCTGGACCTGATTGATGGATTTGTAAGAAAATTATCGGATTCCATAAGAGTGGGTGAGGAGACAGGAAGCCTGGATTCCATGCTTTCCTTTACTGCGGATTCCATGGAATACGATGCAGATATGGCTATAAGCAAAATGGTCTCTTATGTGGAGCCCATCATGCTCCTGATCATGGGTGTAGTTGTGGCATTTGTTATGGTTTCCGTATTCAGTGCCCTTTACGGTTCTTATGACTCCATTGCAGGCATGTCTTAGAAAGGGGAAACAAAATGCTGACAGTCTATTTATCAAACAAATATATCAGAATCGTCACAGGCGAATCCACCTCCGGAAAGGTCAATATCCGGGGGATGTACTATACAATAGATACCACAGGATGCCTGGTAAACGGCTCCATTGTGGATGAAGAAGCCCTGCTGGATATCCTGAAGGAACAGTGGGAAATGCAGAACCTGCCGAAAAAGGATGTGTATCTGGTGCTGGACAGCAGCCAGTTCAATTCCAAAGTTGTTCAGGTTCCGGTGATGAATGAAAAGAAAATGATGGAATATCTGAGCCGTGAATTTACGGATGTGGGGAGAATCTCCAATCCTGTTTACGGCTATTTCCCGTTGAACGGGACGGATAAAAAAGCGAAGATCAGACAGATATTTGCCATGACAGTGCCCAGGGACTATGCCCTGCAGTTCTCTCAGCTTTTCGCAAAGCTGGGGGTAAAGCTTTCAGGCATTGAATGTGCCAATGGAGCCATGATAAGGCTTCTGGAAAAAATGGTACAGTTAAAGGGGAAGACCTGTATTGTCCAGTTTGTGGATGAGATGAACCTGACCAATGCGCTGCTGGTAGATGGAAAATATGAGACCTTTAACAAAAAACGTCTCTTCTCAGAACCGGGAACTCCGGGATACGCAGTGGAGACTGCCAGGGCAGCCAACAACCTGATGCAGTTCGCAAAAGCTCAGAATATCCCCCAGAAAATTACGGACGTGTACATTGCCGGACTGACAGATGAGGATTATGGGGTCTATGAGGACGGGATTGCTCAGATCAACCCGGAACTGGGCGTGGAACAGTTGGAGACGGGCGGAAGTTTTGTCTACTCAAAGACGGATGACCCGTATATCAGCTTCGCAAATTTTGCGCTGGCCATAGGCGGTATGCTGAAAACAGACCCCAAGGGCAATATTATCACCCAGCTAAAATATACGCCGGAACAGATAGAAAAGAGAAAAGCGAGAAGAAAGATCACCATACCTGTGGGAGCCGTTGTGGGTGTGCTGGTACTGGCGTCCCTGATTTTTCTGGTGAGAAAGATCATGCTGGGCAGTGAACTGAAGGCGCTGGAGGAATACAATCAAAGGGAATCCGTACTTGAGGCCTGTGAGGAATATGATGCGGCTCAGGAGAGAATGTCCGCCATTTCTGCCATTCATACAGGCATGGAATCTCTGGGAGATGAGATCGGTGAGTATCCCCTTGTGGACAGCTCTGTAGAAGCTGTGATCACATCCTGCGCGGAAGGGCTTGTCTCCGCGGAGATCAGTTCTTATGATTCCACCACAGGAATTCTAAGCTTTAATACCAGTGCCGGGAATGTAGAGCAGATCAACCGGTTCATTGAACTTCTCATGGAGGAGGAGATATTTGCGTCTGTGGATTACACGGGATATTCACAGAACCAGGACGGAGACTGGAGTGTAAATGTAAACTGCACCATGGCTCCGGTACAGGGGGAGGCGGAAGAATGACACTGAAAGTGACGGAGAGAGATAAAAAAATTCTGATCGTGCTGGGAATCGTTCTCGTTATCCTTGGCCTGACAATCGGCGTTCTTATGCCGCTTGCGGAGGATACCCAGGAACTCAGTGAGAAGATCACAGAGGCAGAGATAGAGAAACAGGAAAAAGAGATGAAGGTGGTCTCGCTGCCGGGAATCAGAACCAGGGAGGAGCAGTCCCAGAAAGACCTTACAGCTATGCAGGACAAATACTACCCGGTGATGAAGAGTGTGGAGATTGACCGTATGATGACCAATACTGCAGTGAACTGCGGCATTCAGGTCACCAATATGGACATTAAAATGCCGGATTTTACTGCTTACACCACGCTTCCCAATTACTCGGATCTTGTATACGGAACAGAGCAGGAAAACAGTGAAAATACCGCATTTGACGGCATGTATACAGCCAGCCTGACCATGAATATGACCGGTTCCAGAGAGAACCTGCAGGCCATGCTGGATGTGACGGTCAGCCAGAACCCCAGACAGAGAGTAACGGATTTTTCATGGCAGAAGAATCAAAAAGAGGGCAGCAGCGAATATACATTAAGTATGTCAGTTGAAATATATATGTACGAGGACGTTGAGACGTATGTGCAGAAACAGCTTTTAGGCGCTGTTCTTGGAGATGCGGAGGCAGAAGAGAGCAGTGAGACTGAGGAATAGTAGGAGTTAGCATGGACAATAATATCAGAAATGTTCGTATCGGAGATGTTTTAAAAGAATATGGATATGTCACAGAAGAACAGATAGATGCGGCACTGGCCTATCAGAAGGAACACAAGGGAGTGAGGCTGGGAGCTGCCCTGACAGATATGGGATTTATTTCAGAGGAGCAGCTTTTGGAGGCGCTTTCCACACTTCTGCAGGCGCGTATTATTGATATTTCCACCATAGAGGTGGATGTGGAGGCAGTACAGAAGATTCCGAGGCAGCTTGCGGAAAAATACGATATGCTGGCTGTAAAACAGGCCGAGGGCGTGCTGACCATTGTATTAAATGACCCGCTGAACTTCTACGCTATTGAGGATATCCGGCAGCTCACAGGCATGCAGCTTGAAATCTGTTTAAGCGGACTTTCCAGCCTCAGAAATGCCATAGGATACTATTACAGTGAGGTGGAAGCCAGAAAAGCAGCCAGTGTGGCGAACGAACAATTTGAGGATCTGGCACTCACGGATGAATTTAATATTGAGGAGGAGGGGGATGACGATACACCGATCATCAACCTGCTCAGCCGGCTGATCGACAGGGCGTATAATACCAATGCATCGGATATTCATATTGAGCCGTTTGAGGATAAGACCACGGTTCGTATGCGTATCGACGGTGTCATTGTTGAGTTTGTGACTCTGCAGAAAAACCTTCATGCTTCTCTGATCGCTAGGATCAAGATTCTGGGAAATATGGATATTGCAGAGAGAAGGATTCCGCAGGACGGGCATTTCCGTATGAAGGTTGCAGGGGAATATGTGAATATCCGTGTTTCCGTGATCCCTACCGTATTTGGGGAGAAGGCAGTGCTTCGTCTTCTGGCGAACAATTCCAACATTGATTATCCGGAGACCTTCGGTATGCATGAGGAGGATTATAAGAAGCTGAAATCCATGCTGGGGTCACCGAACGGCATCATTTATTTTACAGGCCCAACAGGGTCAGGCAAGACAACGACCCTTTATATGATACTTTCGGAGCTGTCAAAACGGGCGGTGAATATTTCAACCATAGAGGACCCGGTGGAGAAGAATCTTCCGAAGATCAATCAGATGCAGGTAAATAATCAGGCAGGACTGACATTTGAGGCAGGGCTTCGGGCGCTGCTCCGTCAGGACCCGGATATTATCATGGTCGGTGAGACCAGGGATGTGGAGACGGCATCTATTTCCGTGCGTTCGGCCATCACAGGACATCTGGTATTTTCCACTTTACATACAAATGACGCGTCATCCTCTGTCATCCGTCTGGAGGACATGGGACTGCAGCCCTATATGGTGGCAAACTCCCTGGTTGGTATTATAGCCCAGAGGCTTATGCGAAAAGTATGCCCCGACTGCGGGGAGGAGAGCATTCCCACAGCGGAGGAGAGGAGAATACTGGGAACGGATATTAAAAAAATCATGCACCCAAAGGGCTGTCCCCAGTGCAATTATACAGGTTACAAAGGCAGGGTTGCAATACATGAGGTTCTCATGATAGACAGACAGGTGCGGCAGATGATCATGGACGGTGCCTCCGCGGAGGCAATCCAGGATTACGCTGTGGAGAACCAGAATATGAAGACATTGAAGGATGCCGGCCTTAAGATGGTGGAGGACGGAGTCAGCAGTGTGGAAGAGTTGAGAAAAGTGGCTTACTATAAATAGCAGAAATGAAAATGGAGGATAAAAGAATGTACGACCTGAATCAGCTGATCATGATGGGAAGGGAAGAGAAGGCTTCTGATCTTCATATTTCTGCGGGAATGCCGCTTATGATGCGTGTCCACGGTAAACTGGAGCAGACATTGGTCCAGCCGGATGAACAGGAGACAGAGGTTATGCTGTACGGGCTTCTGGATGAAAACCAGAAGACACGTCTGGCAGAAGGGTATGATATTGATTTTGCCCTGGAGACACCGGACCACAACAGGCAGAGGGTCAATGTTTTCAGGCAGCAGGGAAAGATTGCCGCCACGATCCGTCTGCTGAACTGTCACATTCCCACATTGGAAGAACTGCATATGCCGAAGCTTCTGTACAAACTGGCTGAGGAGCCCAGGGGGCTGATTCTGGTCACAGGACCTACGGGCAGCGGTAAGTCTACCACACTGGCCGCTATGATCGAACATATCAACCAGACCAGGGCAGAACATGTGATCACGATTGAGGACCCTATCGAGTACACGTATCAGAGCAAAATGGCCCTGATCCATCAGAGGGAGACGGGAAGAGATGTTGTGGATTTTGCCTCTGCACTGCGCAGTGCGCTGCGTGAGGACCCGGATATTATCCTTGTGGGTGAGATGCGTGATTATGAGACCATTATGGCAGCGCTTACTGCCGCTGAGACAGGACATCTGGTTCTGTCTACGCTCCATACAACAGGTGCGGCGCAGACCATTGAGCGTGTCATTGACGCCTGTCCGGCAGGCAGCCAGAACCAGGTAAGAACGCAGCTTGCCGGTGTTTTGAAAGGGGTTATCACACAGTGTCTTATGCCTGTGGATGACGGGACAGGAAGGATTGCGGGAACCGAGATCCTGCTGGGCACAGATGCCATCACGAACCTGATCCGTGAGAATAAGAGCCACCAGATGGGAAGTATGATGCAGTCCGGCGGTGCTACAGGAATGCATACGCTGAATATGGATTTGATGAGACTGGTGCGTGAAGGATATATAAAGAAAGAATCAGCGCTTCAGTATACGAATGATAAGAGGGATTTGGAACAGTATTTCTAGAGCGTGTTTCAGACGTATTTCTGCACATGTGGTTCCCGGTGAAGACAGCGGGGGCGGGTTGGAATAAGGAATGAGTGGATTATATGGAAAAAGGGGTATTGCACGGGAATATTGATAAAAACAGAAAAGGCGGGAATAAAAACCAGAGTGGATATACGCTGGTTGAACTTATTGTGGTCATTTGCATTGTGCTGATACTGGCTGGAGGGGCAGTGTTTGGTGTGATGACGTGGATACGGTGGTCACAGTTCAAGGAGCAGAATGAGTATGCGAAGACGCTTTTCAGTGCGGCGCAGAATCAGTTGACAGAGTACAGTGAGAATGGACGTCTTGATAAATTCCGGAGAGTGCTGGCCTCAGACGGCGGCTATAAAAACAAGGTTAATGTAAAAGATTTGTTTTACAGTGAAGAGGAAGGCAGTGAAGCCTATGAGAAGAGACTGGATCTTCTCTGGCCTGCAAGTGCCGGCAAGACAGACAAGGAAAAATACAGAGGAGAAATCTGTTATCTGAAGGGCAACGGGGAAACCTATAAGCAATATCAGGAGTATAAGGCCGGAAAGGGAGAAAAACCGGATGAGGAGATTCTTGCGCTTTACGACATGCTTCTGCCTTATGTATATGACTCGTCTATTTTAAATGCAGCAGTCTGCGTAGAGTTTACTCCGGAAGAAGGTCAGGTTTTTTCTGTTTTATATAGTAATCAAAACGATGATTTTGAATATAACAGCAGTAATCATGCAAAAAGGGGAACTGTAGATATCACCAACCGTGAGACGAGTGTGAGAAAAGAGCGGATGGTAGGGTATTACGGTGTGGATTCCCTGGCCGTTGCAACTACGCCTAAGGCGGAACAGCCGTCAATCAAAAAGGTAAAGCTTAACAATGAGGGGACCCTTAACCTTTCCTTTATGGTAACGAATAAAGATGGAAATGCTGTCACGAATATGGATTACACAATCCTGGTGCTTGACAAAGATACAGACAATGATAAGGAAACACAGCGGCTTAAAATTGTACTGGATGGCAGAAAACTTACCAAAAAAGAGAATACGTCGGAACCTATAACATGCAGTGTGACCCGGTATGATACTGACGGGAAAGAGTGGACTACCAGTGATTACCCAATGCTTGCCTGGCTGGAGAATGAAAACACGGTACGTCTGATCCTGGACGCCGCAGATTTAAGTGCTGCCACCTATTATTATAATGAGCTTTATGGCAGCTACCAGGATAACCCGAAGACGACCCCGATTTTAGATGATCTGAAAAATACATATAGTTTTCACAGATTCTGTGTGGATACAGAAAACATACTCTGTAAAGTGAAGGGAGTAGGAAAAGATTATAAGCCTACGGCTGTGAGAAAAAGCAATGTATCCCATACATATTTTGGGGAATACACAAAAAAAAGCAGCAGTGGGACTGACAAGGTTACATATACGCTTAAAAATGCACGACATCTTTATAACGTACGCTATGTGGAGGATTTTACTCCTAAAAAAGCTGTGAGTGGTGCAGCAGACAGGGAGTGCACCTATCAGCTTGCAGAGAACATAAACTGGCAGAAATTTATTAAGGACGGATATCTGTACGATACAGATAATATTTACAAAAAGAAGGATTGGAATTCTCTCACGGCACAAGTGGCGCCTGTCAAGGATACAGCCACGCCTTTTCCGTCAGTTGGGACCTTGAAAAGCACATCTGTTTTAGAAGGTGCAGATGAGAAGACCAATACAATCAGCGGACTGATCATAAAGGAAGATGCGAACAGCAGCACAGCTGTTTATGGTACTGAGATTAATAATGGCAAAGACGGCAAGAGTACAATACAGTATATAAAAAATGGTCCGGCTGGTTTGTTTGTAAAGAACGAAGGTAAGATCACCAATATGGTACTGGACCAGATCTCAGTGGAGGGAAGTGCTTCTGTCGGTGCTTTCTGCGGAGAAAACAAAGGCACTCTTGTGGATTTAACGGTTGCCAATTCGGATGCAAAAAATATGCCAAGCACTGTAGTGGGCAAAACAGATGTAGGAGGCATCGCAGGAAAAGATACAGGGTCTTTGCAGATGCAGTATAAAAATCTGGTAAATCGCGCATCTGTCAGAGGTGTAACTTATGTAGGCGGTATAATCGGGCAGTTGAAAGTGGAGAAGGACGATAAGACTGCTCTTATAGAATGGTGCAAAAATTATGGTGCAGTGGAAGCTGCGCCTGTTAACCTTGAGAAAAACCAGGATAAAAAGAAAATGCAGGAAATGCTTTCTCAGGCGAAATATATCGGAGGAATCGTGGGATTATGCAGCAACAAAACGAATAAGGCCGATAATCTGCAGGTAAGCAACTGTGTCAGTTCTCCTCAATATTTACAAGAAGACATGGAAGAGCTTTTTGCAGCAGATGAAAAGCTTCTGGAAAAGCTCAATGGCGTCTATGTGGGCGGCATTGCAGGATATAATGAAAACAGTAAGATCATCAATTGTAACACGGAACAGGAAAAAAACAAAGAAGGTTATATATTTGGTTATCAGTATGTGGGGGGAATTGTAGGGTTCAATGAGAGCCTTGCAGAGGCAAACCTGGATGGTAAGGATGAAAGTAACTGGGGGGAAAAGAACACAAACGAAGCGAATGTGATCGGCTGTGATTATGTGGGAGGAATCTGCGGAATCAACGCGGCACGAAGCGGGGAAGATAACGAGTTTCATGTAGCAAATCCGGATTATACTCGAAACGAGGAAAAGATTGTAGCGAACTGGATAAATGAAGGTATTGTTGCAGGGTATGGGAACTACGTGGGAGGTATTACGGGACTGAACACAGGTATTGTGGAGAACTGCAGCAGTGAGGTAGCTGCTGATGATACCGCAAGGAATATTACAGATGCGGCCAGTCTGAAGGGAGATTATGTAGGCGGCATTGCGGGATATAATAACGGTAAGATAACATCAGGTACCGTTTCCGATTATCTGAATACAACTATTCGTATGGTATGCTACATAACAGGCAGGAATTACGTGGGCGGAATCGTGGGTTACAATGACGTGGACGCGTCTGTGGAAAATTATGAACTGGAAGGCGGATTTATCAAGGGTACGGGTGTCTTTGTCGGAGGATATGCCGGATTTAATTCTTCTGTTGAACTGCTCAGAAATAAAACGTTGAAATCCAATCCCAATGAGGTGACCGGCGGCTATTGTGTCAGCGGTACCATTGGAGGGAATATTATTTCTACAGATGACCGGATCAGCACAGAGTTTACAACAGATAATTTCCTGGGTAAGGTGTATGCAACAGCATTTACCGGTGGTTTTATTGGATATAATAGAATTTTACCTGATTTAGATGTTGACGCAAAGTCTTTTATTACAAATTTATCTTCCCTGATTACGGAAGCAGTTTCAGAGGAAAAAAGTCTCAGTGAAAATGTTAAATATATAGATGATAGTGATTATGACCCTGAAGGAAATAAGAGTGAAGGTACGTTGACTATAAAGGGAATCCAGGAACATGAAACGGAACAGTCCATGCGTTTCGGCAGTCTGACAGGGGACATCTACGTGGGCGGCGTCATAGGCTATAATTCACCGTATACCTCACTGACCATAAAGAATGTTGTGAATAAAACGCCTATAACAGCATTAAGTGCTATTGAAAATGATAAAGAATCCCAGAATGAGGATCAGTATGGTTTCTTATATTCCTATGCCGGCGGTGTGATCGGCAGATCCGGAATATGGGTCGAGATTGATAATTGCCGAAACATGGATGTGGGAGATGTTGTGACCCAGGGCACTTATCTGGGCGGCATTTGTGAAGTCAACGAAGGTCTGATCAAGAACTGCAGTGTATCCAGTATCGGAACTGCAGGGCGCAGCTATGTGGGTGGAATTACAGGGTTTAATAAGGGAGAAATAAAAAACTGTTCTTTTACAAACAAAACCATAACCGGAAATGATTATGTAGGGGGAATAGCTGCCCAAAATTACGGAACCATAAGCGGCACCTGGTTATTCGGTGGAATCGTTAATGCATCCGGTTCTTATGTAGGGGGAATTGCAGGGGCAAACAGTGCAGAAGGGAGCATAATACTCATACAAGACGGTGATTCCGTATCTGATACGAGTATGGCAACTGCAAACGCGGAAATCAAAGCTGGCGGAACTTACGTCGGTGGTATTACTGGTTATAACGCCGGTCAAATTCAAAATAAAAGGAATGTTAATGATAGTGAAGATTTTGAATTCTTCACATTTACAGGCAGTATAATAGGCGATAAAATGGCAGGCGGATTTGTGGGGGAGAGTGTAAGTGAAAATCAGGTTATACAGAATGTGAAAAATGCTGCTATTGTAGTTGCCGGGAACGGAAATGCCGGGGGGATAGTTGGGATAACTTCAGGCGGGATTGACAATTGCTGGAACGCCGGGAATATTTCTGCAGCAAGTGAAGGTGATGCAGGTGGAATTGTGTCTGTAAATTATTCAGATATTAAGAACTGTTCAAATACAGGAACTGTTTCTGCAGCAAATGGCATGTGCGGAGGAATCACAGGAGAAAACAGCGGTATTATAGAGGATTCTTTTGTACTGGCAGGGAATGAAACGCTTATTTTTGAAGGTATGAAATGTGCCGGAGGAATTTCAGGTATTAATAAGGGTACCATATCCGCATGCAAGATTACCGGAAAACAGGGAATGCCCGTTATAATATCCAATACGGTAAACAGCAAAGTCAGTGATGTGGGTGCGGTGACCGGAATTAACTATGGTGATATATTGCTGACAGAAGACGCCGTGGTCTTATGTGAAGTGAGAACCTACACCTCAGGAAGCAGCATAGGCGGTATTGCCGGAAGTAATTTAGGAACAATTGCAAATTCGGGCATCAAAGATATTGAAAGTAATTCGGCAGTGGTCCGTGATACAAAGATTAGTTTTGCAGGAACAAATGCAAACTATGCTAATATTGGCGGTGCTGCAGGAGTAAATGATGGCAGTATAAATCGTTGTAATATTTCTGCAGATATAACAGGAGACCTGGGAACAACTGACACTGGATATGGAGGTATAGCAGGTGTAAATAACAGCAGTATATCAAAATGTGCCTACAGCGGAAATCTTCTTACCAATGGCTCAGCAGATAATATTGTAAATCTGGGAGGTATTGCCGGAAGAAATAACGCAGGCGGAAGTATCAGCAATTCCTATGTTGGATTCCGTGATAATACCCTGATTGAGACGGATAAAGACGCAAAAAAAAGCGGCGTCGGCTATGCAGGAGGGATTGCAGGTTGGAATGACGGGTATGTGGCAGACTGTGATAATTACTCCAATTCAACGAAGAATGTGCAGATAAATAACCGAAGCGGCCACACCGGCGGCATTGTGGGATACCAGACCAGCGGCGCGGCAGCTACGGGAAGCAGTGAGAAGGATATACTGTCTACAGGAGAAAACTGGAGTGTGAAAACGACAGCGTACTCCAATGATTTCGGAGTCGGCGGTATTATCGGGTACAGTGCCTCCGGTGTCAGTATGCAACATGTGGCCAATTATGCGGTAGTAGTGGCAGGAGGAAATTCAGAGAATGTTACAGCAGGGGGGCTGATAGGGCGTTTGGAAAATAAAGACAGCAGTTCTATGACTGTCAGCGATTTTTACAACTATGGAAATATAAGCGGTAAGCTGAGTGCAGGAGGAATCGGCCGGTTAAAGTATAAGGGAATCGCTATGTCCAACTGTACCAACTATGGTAATATCCAGTCTAATGGCTCTGCAGCGGCGGGTATCATTGCAACATTTTATCAGACGGACCAAGGTGCAGCCGTGGTGTTTGATTCCTGCAAAAATTATGGAAATATCAGTGCCGGAAGTAATGCCGGTGGAATAGTGGGGTATGCCCATGATACAGCAGGAAATATCAAAGGAATCTATACAGACTGCGTGAATGAAGGGTGTATAACAGGTGGTACGGCAGGAGGAATACTCGGGAACGGAGATAAGCAGGATGCCAGTTTTTACCGATGCAGAAATTATGGAAACAATGGAAACACCAACACAAAAATGGCGGGAATTGTAAATAAGAAGTATACTTCTATGTTTGACTGCATCAGTATAGGTGATTCCAAGAATGTGGCAAATAGTTCATCAGGAAATATTACGGACTCTTACTATCTCGGAACAGGTGAACTGGAACCACCGCCAGTAGATGATAAGACGGTGTACATCAGCGAGGTATCGTCAAATTCTGCAATCAATAACTATCCGTCAGATAATCTTTGGAAAGAGATGGACGGAGAGGCTGCTGGTCAAAGAAGATTTAAATTTAGTAAAGTGAATAATAATAAGTTAACATTTAATTTCTACAAGGGATATCCTTTGACTAATTTTGGAGTATATTGGGCTAATGATGATACGAATGCAAACCCCAATATAGTCAGACAATATAAATTTAAAATATCCTGTAATAATGGGGCTTACTATTTGGGGCAGGATGGTAAATGGATCGCAGGAGAGAATAACGGCTGCGAGTTCATCGCTTATGGACAGAATAAACCAAATGCATCCTACTGGAGCACAAACTTAGATGGAAATACCATCATAAAAAATATTAGATTTGAATTTACAAGAATTATGGATGGTACAATAAAAGAGGGGGTTTTTAATGCTGAGGGCACTGAGAAAAATTATATCTGTGTTTACGCAGTAAGTGCATCCCAAGGAGATACAAGCGAAAATGGCTTTACTTCAACAGTGGATAGCTATCTTGAGAGTCTGAAAGGATATATCTCTGCTAAAACAAAACTGGAAGAGTGTCAGAAGGAAGAACAGGATGCAAAAGATGAATGGGGTAGAATGCAGGAGTATCTGAAGGACTGGACGGTTCAATCCACAACGCTGGACGGGAAAAAGGTACTGGAGGAAAATGGGACGTATATATTTAATAATTTAAGTAAGGACGTCAGCGGGCAGGACAGAAAAAGATATATCTTAGATAATAGATCCGGAGGAAATGGATTTTTGATAAAACTGTCACCGCCTGAATCTGGTGCGGAAAAAATAGACAGTCTGAAAATCCTGTGGGCAGGAAGCAGTAGTTTAGAGGACGACTATAATAGCGCCAAAGCAGAAGTACGCCAGTATTCTTACAAGGTAAAAATTAATTACAAAGACGGGACCTTTTCCGGAGATTCAGATAGTGACAGAATAAGCCTTGGAGATTTCTACGATCCCAACAAAGAAGTGGACCTTTCCGATTTGCTGACTAAAGAAAAAGAAGTTTCTTCAATAGAAATTATGATTTCAAAAGTGACCGGGAATAATAATGTCAAAAAAGGATTTGCATGTCTTTGGTATGTGGCACTCGGAAACACCGATTTTGTGGGAGAAGGGAACTTTACTGAGGAGAAGTATCAAGAGGCAAAAACCCAATATGAGGAGAAGGCAGCAGCCAGACAGAAAGCACAGGATGATTTCAATAAAGCATCCGAAGATCTTGAGAAAAGTCCAATATTTACAGGAAGTATAAAGAATGCCGGTCTGTGCAGTAAAAAATCAGAGACGGAAGATTCTGGAAAAGAGGATTCTCTTTTAGGATATAAGTCAATCGTTATCCAGAATGAGGATGGAACATATGAAATAAAAGGAAGTGAAGCTGTTTCCGAATCGCCGTTTAATATTACTGGTTTGAAACTTAACCCTGCCAGTGGATGGAATGATAAATCTTCGGATAAATCTCAAAACAGATATAAAGTGTACGAAGAAGTAGACCCTAAAATAGTGGAGTATTATCTTAATAAAACGCCGGAAAATCCCGATGATATAAAGGGCATCAGCATAGATAATACAGGGGGTGAACTGAAGATTACATGGGGCCATACCGGCAGGAAATACTATGCCGATCAGTTTGTATTTAGGGTGACAGATAAAAACAATGCGATTGTATCTGATACATTTAATAAACCGGAGGAAATTTCTTATGGCATAGAAAAGAAAACCATCAGAGTTCCTGAAGAATGGGTTGGATGCAAAATAGAAGTCTATATCAGGTCAATAGGCCGTTCCTATGTTGAGACAGAATATACGGAGGAAAAATATGGACCGGAAGTTATTGGGGTTATCCAAAAAGGAGCTTCTGCATGGGCAGGCAGCAGCAGAGAACTGCTCATGCCGCAGGCTGCACCGAAGATACATCTGGAATTGGGAGCCTATGATGTGAATGGAAAGGCAGGCTGGGATAAATTTGTTGCAGTTCTGGAGAATAAGGATGATTACAAGGATGACAAAGCAACAAAGATAAAGTTAACTATATTGAATAAAAATATAACGATTGATACTGAAAAAGGCATTTCAGAAGGCTTTGTCATTTCGAGCAATGGCAACCAGGTAATGACCTCATACGCTGAAGCAGTACCAGGTAAGTATGAAAAATCTACATCTGTATCTGTACAGTCGGCAATTTACGGTTGGGAGGCATTAAAAGATAATGACTATGTGAAAACAACCTTTCATGACTTTTATGGTGATCGTCCGGGAAGCCTTTATAATCAGGTGATGATGGAGAAAATAGGAGATGTTACAGAACTGTACATGAATTCCGAGCTTCTTGTAAATGCTCCATTTGATTTAGAGAATGGAGAAATATTCCATTGCAATTTGACCCTGGCTTCCGGCAATTCTCATGTTGCAAGTAATGGAGTAGAGATGACCAGTAAGCTGAATCATCTTCCCGATAATTTATTGGACTATGACAGTATTACGGTTCGTACTTACCCATGGCGCAGCCAGTCCGATGTATGCTGGTATGGACATCAAGTTGCAGAAAATATAACAGAAGAGGAATTGCTCCGGTATATAAAAGACAGAAATTCAGAGGATAAGAGTCTCTGTCTCAGGGACACTTCCAGAAATGATGAACCTGTTTTCGGCGAGGATGGCCTTGCAAATGGATATATACTGCGGCGGGATACAGACGGAAAATACGAAATTATTTACAGCAGTATCCTGGCATACGGCGATGAGCAGCATTACCTGAAACAGGTAGATCAGAAGAAGTACACCGTAGACCAGAATGCATGTAAAGTAACCGCTGAATCCTATTCTCATGATATACAGCCAAAGCCCGTTATAGAGAACATCATGCCGCTTCAGGAAGACGGGGTAAATTATACATTTACCTGGGATGTCGGTATTGGAGAGCAGGATGCGGTATACGACATTACATTAAAGGGGTATACCTCTAAGGAAGACAAAACAGGAGTTCTGCTTGGTACATCCACAGTAGATAAGAATACTCCCGGCAGTTATCAGGAATCGGAGAAAAGCTGGAGTGTCTCATTTAAAGACAAAGAGAGGACCTGGAATTATCCGAGAGTGAGTATAAGTATTGTTCGTGCAGGCACAGCCAATGCAGTCAGTGGGTCAACGATAAAGTTCCCTTCTGGTTCTGAAATGGAATTTGCAGTTCCGTTAAGGCTTTCCCAGATTTCAAAACCAGTCCTCCAGCTCCACACAAAGGAGGAGGGAACGGAGAAGAATTCTTTATTGTATGACACAGTCTGGAATGCGGTTCTGAAAGAAGAGCGTCCTTATACAGCCGCGTATGAAGTCTGCGTACAGCGGGCAGAAGGTGATGAAGGTGCGGTCAGCAGCTATACGGAAAAAGCAGGATTAGATGCCGCACTTGAAACAGCCGGGAAACTTTATGGAAAGAAACCGGAAGTAGATGTTACAGAAGGGGAACAGGAAAAAGTCTATAGCTGGGTGGAGAATGTTGACGGCAATAAAGTTGAAAAAACCATGGCTCTTATCTGGACTACAGAGGACACCTATACATTAACAAAAAATCTTACGTAAATATGGACATTTGTTTCAGATGATGAAATGAGAGACAGCGATACATGGAGCAGAATACTTGATTTGAATGACTATGAAAGAGGTGAAATGATAACTGTTTCCGTACGGGCATGTGCGGACGAGACAACAACAGAATACCGTGACGGAATAGACGGTGTAGCCAGAGAAATTACACTTCCGAATCGTCTGACAGTGCCGGATACAGCAAATTTAACTGCATCACCGGAGTATATGCCTCATGAGGATGGAGTAAGAGATACGTTTGTCACTCTTCAGGAGTTTATCAGAGACGGAGTCACCTTGTCTATGTCAGATACAGGAGAGAATTATTACAGAGGAAAATACCAGATAGCAGCAGCAGTATTTGACGAGAGAGAGGCAGACGATGTGAGCGTAATGCCTGCCGGTGATGCGCCTTCAGAAGAGGATGCGGGAGGATACTGGAATTCCGGTGCAGTGGCAACACTGAAGGGCAAGGCAGCAGAGACTGCTATGACCGGAGATTTTGCAGACAGTACTTATACACTGGAAAATATCGATCCCGCATATGCCGGAAAATGGCTGAAGATCGCGCTTAGAAGTGTTTCAGACAGCAATATCAGTTCCTGGTGGTCAGACGAGGATGATACAACGGAGAATACGGTGAACTATCAATGGATCCGCATACCGCGTATCAGGGTGGAAGAACCTAAAATAACGGAAGGTGCAGCATCTGTCTATTATGATCTTACCAGTGGGAATTGTACACTGGAGTCAGTGCCGGAGTATGTTCCTGCCGTGCAGACAGAGCTGGATTTCAAACTGCAAAGTTATTCAGATGGTTACAGGATTCAGCGTATCCGCAAGGCCAAGGAATCGAACACGGATGAACTGAATGCTTACCGATATGATGCGGACTGGATTTATCTGGAGGACGACAATAACGGCGGTTATAATATTTTCTGCAGTACATCTGCAGATACACCGCTGGATATACAGTCTGACGGGGAAGAACCTGTATGCAGGGAAGATGAGACTGCAGTGTTTGTGCAGAATATTCAGGCAGGAGACACAGCTGTACTGCCTGTAAAAGAAGAGACAGTACAGAACATACTGGATAAGCCGGTATCCACACAGATGATTCTCTCCTGGACGCCGAAGGAGGAGGAAAAGGAAGCTTACTTCCGTTTGATTCTTCCGGATGCGGAGACGATCATGGACTATGCAGATGAAGCCAATCTGTTTACTTCACAGGCATCTGTCCAGGCAGTCATACTGGGAGATGACCCGGAACAGGAGCGGCTGGCAGGTTATGAGAGTTCTGAAATTTCCAGTTGGTACAGGTATAAGCCGACTCAGATTGAGCAGGCAACCGAAGTCACAACGCTTTATGATTATTCTGACGCTGTTGAGGTGCAGAGTGGTGTATCTATAGAGGCCTCTGTATGGAAAGACACCGCCTATAAGCTGACTGAAAAGACAGCAGACGGATACAGTATATATCAGGTTAAAATTCTGGACAGTGATCAGGAGAGGGTGCTGGATCTTCGTAACCTCAGCGCTTATTATGATATAAGCAGTGAGACAAATATTCTGGCTCTGAAGGATGCAGTTTATGCACAATATGCAGGAAAATGGATCTCATTCAGGGAGGCCAGGGTTACAGAGGCCAATGGTGGAAATATCAGCAGATGGAGTGACTGGACAGTGCCCATAGTGCTGCCGAAGCTGATAGTCGAAAGTCCTGAGGTGACAGAAACTACGGCGCAGGCAGAATATATCCTGCATCGAACACAGGGAGATGATGTGCCGAAGCAGTTTGATGCCAGACAGTATAGCTGGTTATGCGAGAGAGGGATTCATGACAAAATAGAGGGATATCAGATACAGATCGGGCAGGGAGAGGATTCTTTCTATGCAGAGATTAAAAGAGACGAAGACAATATCTGGTATTACACCAGTCCCACTGGCGAACAGATTGCTGTGACGGATACTCTTACTTTACTTCAGACAGAGAGTACGGTACAGGAAGGTGCGGAAACGTATACATTGTCAGCCGAAGTGATACTGAATCTGACACAGACAGAAAATGGCTGGCAGTTTACTGTGACAGTACCTGTACAAGAGATAAGTGTGAAGGAAGAGAACAACCGACTTAGTTTTACATTCGAATGTAATATGATTTTAGAGCCAATTCCGGTAAACGATAATTACGAAACAAATTAATGCAGAACGAAGAGGAAATCAGATATGAGAAAAAAATCTTTAAAAAACAAAGAGGGATCCGCAATGCTCATTGCAATAGCTATTATGGCTGTATTGGTCATGCTCGGGCTGGCTTTGCTTCTGGTTTCCTTTTCTCTTCATGCAACGGCAAACCGAGAGCATGATGCGGCTCAGTGTAAGGAGATAGTCCAGACACTGAGCCGGGAATTGGAACGGCAGATAACAATCACAAGAGAGGATGCCTATGAGAAGGGAGCAGCCGAGAAGTACCCTTTCTGGTTCTACATCCGTGATAATGTGTGGCGGGAGGAAAAATGGCCTCCTTATGGCGAAGCAGAATACCTGAATGACCGTGCATTACGCCGTCTGCAGCTTGGGCAGAATAGTTCTGAGACCGGTGAAGTGGTAGAGAATGCGGCTGAATTACTGAAAAATACATATGTGGAAGCATACTGGACAAGGGAAGATAAGCTGGCGGACAAAGGAGAGGGGACTACTTTGGTGGTGACAGTTTCCTGTTCGGCCGGCAAATCTGAGAGTTCCATGACAAAGACCTATGTATTAAGCGTTGAAGAGATAGAAGGCAAAGCGCTCTCCGATGGGGAATTTGTACCAAAGAATCCAAAGATAGATGAAAAAGAAGGGTGGCAGTGGGATGAGGGAGATGAACTGCAGGAAGATTCAGGAGAATAAAGACGGCTCCACGATGATTGAAACACTGGTTGCCTTTCTGGTTGTTGTACTGGTGATTCTCATGTTTTCCAAGGTAGTATCTGTATCTTCGCAGGTACTGAACCGCACGCGGCAGATTATGAAGGAGAATGAAGCATTTAACGCGGAATATTATAAACTGGACAGTTCCGGCAAGGGAACCCGGCGTACCCCGGTGAAAAGTGATGTTGTCCTTTTTGAAGCAGATGAGGACGGGAAAAAAACAGGAGAAGAAATATCTCTTGGTAAAGATTCGGGTATGCAATATTATACAGATGGGAAAAGATACATGTATTCGTTTAAGGTAGCTGAGTAACGGTTCCGCGCAGATAACAAGAGGGGTTCTGGTAATATGAAATGTAATAAGGACAAAAAAGAGTACAGAAAAATACTTAACAGCAGACAGGGGGTCACGTTAATTGAACTTATAGTTACGTTCGCACTTATTAGTCTGTTTGTCATTCTTACCAGCCAAGCTATCTCATCTGCTATGAATGTATATTATCATATTCAGGGGATTAATATGGGCCGTCAGGTATCGGACACCCTGATGGATAAAATAACAGGCCAGATTTCAGGTGCACAGGCTACAGTAAATAAAAAAGAAACAAATGTTATTATTTCAAATGGTGAATATACAGAAAAAGAGAGTAAGAATGAAGACTCCTCATACTTATCTGTAGCAGAGGGTGAAAAGGGGACCATGGTTGATTTCTATAACCAGGGAAACAGCCATGTGACCATTAAAACAAAGGCGTTTAAGGATGAGTCTCCGGATGAAAAAAAACTTGTTATTTACTATTACCCGGTACGTGCATATGAGGAAGTTGACTGGGAATTTGACCAGAAAATGTATATGGGATACAGTATAAAAGATTTATCTTTTTCATGGGCAGACAGGAGTGAATACCCTGAAAATATTATGAAAGTAGAGCTGACGATTTCCGGGAAATACGGGGATTATTCTACTGTCAGGTATGTAGAGTGCTATAATCTGGACAGCGGAAGTGAGTCGGAAGAACCGCCGTCTGGTGGTGGTGATGATGGAAAAGATGATGGAAAAGACGATGACGAGGATTACGAGGATGGAAACGGATCTATTCATCTGAAAAAAAACGGTAAAGATGTTCTAAATATAAAAGCAGGGAAAAAGAAGTACAAAGATTACTATCAAGAATTTTTAGATAATGGTAAAAAGGGATTTACGCTGCCGGCAGGTGTATTTAAAACCGGAGGCGAATACTATATCATCCCTAAACCTGTAGAAATATATGCTGATGATATGCCCGATAGTTTAGAGAAATTTATAACGCGGTATGGAAAAGATAAATGTTTGTATGTGAAGAAGAATGCTGAGATCTATACTACTGATAATTGGGATAATAGAGTAACACCGGGTTTGGGAGACATTTATTTTTATAATAACCGGTATTATCTATGCTACAATCAGGGTCCGACAAAAGATCCGGTTACAAATGTGGGGGCTTGGGCGGATATCACTGATTTTGTGAAAATAGGTAATAAATAATAGTTTCCCATATTGACAACCCCAACAACCCTTGCTATAATACCAACCATAAATAAAAGAACAAGGGCGTTCTTATTCGGAGGGTACTCTGGATAAACACGCCCTTTTTTCGTACCCAAAATTACACAACCACCCGCCCCCGCCTTCTACCAGGCGCCGGCCCCCGGGTTTCACCTTATCATCCTATCAAGAGAGGAGATACCACAATGCAAAATTACACCAGGGAAGCAATCCTGCGCATGGCGGAGGAAGAGGACGTGGAGTTCATTCGCCTGCAGTTCACCGACATGTTCGGAACATTGAAAAACATTGCAATCCCATCCAGCAAGCTGGAAAAGGCCATGGATAACCGCTGCGTCATTGACGCGTCTTCCATCGGCGGCTTTATCCGGAATGAGGAGGCAGACATGTATCTGCATCCCGATCTATCCACGTTTACAATCCTGCCGTGGCGGCCGCAGCAGGGAAAAGTTGCCCGTTTCATATGTGATATTTATCAGGAAGACGGTACACCCTATAAAGAAAGCCCGCGTTTCATTCTCAGCCGCGTTGCGGCCAAAGCTGCAGATATGGGCTATTCTCTGATGGTAAACCCGGAATGTGAGTTTTTCCTTTTTCACACAGATGACAACGGCATGCCCACAACCACAACACATGAAAAGGCCGGATACATGGATTTAAGTCCCGTGGATCTGGGTGAGAATGCCAGACGTGATATGGTGCTGACCCTTGAGGAGATGGGATATGAAATCGAATCCTCCCATCACGAAATATCCCCCGGACAGCATGAGATTGACTTCCAGTTCTCCGACGCATCGGAGACAGCTGATAAAGTAATGACCTTTAAGGTGGCTGTGAGAACCATAGCCAAACGCCACGGCCTCCATGCCACTTTCATGCCGAAACCGAAAGCAGGCGCCAATGGCTCCGGCATGCATGTAAACATGTATCTTATGAAAGACGGAAGAAATATTTTCTCAGACCCGGAAGATGAGCTTGGACTGAGCAGGGAGGGGTATTCTTTCCTGGCAGGAATCTTTGCACATATCAAAGGTATGACAGCCCTCTGCAACCCTCTTGTGAATTCCTATAAAAGACTGGCACCGGGATTTGAGGCGCCTTCAGACATTACCTGGTCGTCCAGGCAGCGTACTGCGCTGGTGAGGGTTCAGACCCAGCGGGAAGAGGGGGCAAGGCTGGAATTGAGAAGCCCCGATTCTGCCTCCAACCCTTACCTGGTATTCGCGCTGTGTCTGGCAGCGGGGCTGGAGGGAATGGAAAAGAATCTGCAGGCGCCAAAAGAACTGAAAGAAAATATCCGTAAACTCTCCAGGGAGGAGAAGGAAAATGCAGGCATTGATACCCTGCCGGAAAACCTGAGTGAGGCGCTGGAGGAATTTAACAAGGACCCGCTCATGAGAGCCGTACTTGGTGAGGCTTTTACAAAGTGTTATGTGAAGGCGAAGAAGAAGGAGTGGAAGAGCTACATGGAACAGGTTTCTGAATGGGAGATCGAACAGTATCTGTACCGTGTATAGAGGAACAGGAGGCAGTGCATGAGCATCATCATTATTGTTTTGCCAAAACCGGAAGATGCAAAGAAAATACGGAAAATCCTCATGGAGCATGGATTTGAAAATACCGTAGCATGTACAACTGCCGCTCAGGCTTTGATGGAAATAAATAAGTACCCGGCAGGGCTGGTCATCAGTGGTTATAAACTGCCGGATATGTATTATCGGGAACTGGCTGGCTCCCTGCCCAGGTTTTTTGAAATGCTGCTCATAGGCTCTGCAAATGTGGTAAGTTCCGCTGAGTCAGGAATCATGGCAGTCACCATGCCGATTCGCATTTACGAGCTGGTAAATACTGTAGAAATGCTGCTTTACCAGCTTGAGCGAAGGCTGAAAAGGGAAAAGAAGAAGCCCAAAGCCCGCAGCCAGCGGGACCAGAACTATATTACCAACGCAAAACTCCTTCTGATGGACAGAAACCATCTCACAGAGGAGGAAGCGTACCGTTATATACAGAAATGCAGCATGGACAGCGCCACCAGCATGGTGGAGACAGCACAGATGATACTGACACTTATCTATGATGAAGTATAGTAACTGTTCGGCAGCCTGAACAGTTAAGTATAAAGGAGAAATGTGATATGTTTACGATCAATGATAATTATTTGAAGCTTCAGGGAAGCTATCTGTTTTCCAACATAGCGAAAAAGGTAGCTGACTATCAGCAGAAAAATCCAAATGCGGACATTATCCGACTGGGAATCGGTGATGTGACACAGCCCCTGGCGCCGGCAATTATCCGGGCTCTTCACAGCGCAGTGGATGATATGGCAAATGCGGAGACCTTCCATGGCTATGCGCCGGACAAAGGATATGATTTTCTGAGAAATGCCATAGCTGACAATGACTACCGAAACCGGGGCTGCGATATTGAAGCGGATGAGATATTTGTATCCGACGGCGCAAAGTGTGACTCCGGAAATATCCAGGAGATTTTCGGTCTGGACAATAAGATTGCTGTGTGCGACCCTGTGTATCCGGTATACGTGGACACCAATGTGATGGCAGGCAGAACAGGAAATTATAATCCAAACGCGCAGAATTATGACGGCATGATCTATATGCCCTGTGTGGAAGAGAATAACTTCGTTCCGGAGCTTCCGAAAGAGACACCAGATATTATTTATCTGTGTTTTCCCAATAATCCCACAGGCGCAGGTATTACAAGAGCTGAACTTCAGGAATGGGTAGATTACGCAAACCGCGTCGGCGCAGTGATCATTTACGATGCGGCATATGAAGCATATATAACAGAAAAAGACGTGCCGCACAGTGTGTACGAATGTAAAGGTGCGAGGCATTGTGCCATTGAACTTCACAGTTTTTCAAAAAATGCCGGGTTTACCGGTGTCCGACTCGGATACACAGTAGTGCCCAAAGACTTAAAATGCGGCAGTGTGTCTCTGCATGACCTCTGGTCCAGAAGACACGGAACAAAATATAACGGCGCTCCCTATATTGTGCAGCGTGCAGGGGAGGCCGTCTATTCACCGGAGGGAAAAGAGCAGCTCAGGTCCCAGGTGGATTATTATATGAAAAACGCGAAGGTGATTTATGAGGGTCTGAAAACTGCAGGATACTCTGTCTCCGGCGGTATCAATGCCCCGTATGTGTGGCTGAAGACACCGGGCAGGTTAAGCTCCTGGGAGTTCTTTGATGAACTTCTCCGAAAAGCAAACGTGGTTGGAACACCGGGCAGTGGTTTTGGTGCACATGGAGAAGGCTACTTCAGATTATCAGCCTTCGGAACCTATGAAAATACAGTGAAAGCGATTGAACGGATCACAAAGATGTGATCAAGAATATCCTGTCCCGAGGTATCTGGATTTGTCTGGATATCCCCGGGACTTTTTTATTTCTGGAAAAAGGAGAGATGTGATATGGAATTTGTGGAAGGCATCAGAGAAAAGGATACCCTGGAGCTTAGGGAACTGCTGAAAAAGCAGGAGACAGACGGTGAAATCCTGGTGGAGGGAACCGTGCACAGCATTCGGAAAATGGGTGAGATCGCGTTTGTAATACTGAGAAAAAGAGAAGGCCTGCTGCAGACCGTCTGGGAGGAGGGAAAGACAAATATATCAATTTCGGATTTAAAAGAAGGAGACTGTATCCGGGCCGCAGGCACAATACGCAGAGAAGCGCGTGCGCCTCATCAGAAGGAACTCCGCCTGTGTGCAGTCCGAATACTTTCATCACCTGCAGCGCCCCTTCCCCTTGCCATAGACAAGTGGAAGCTGAATACCTCCCTGGAGACAAAACTGAACCTGCGTCCCATATCACTGCGGAATATAAAAGAGCGTGCCCGTTTTAAGATCCAGGAGGGCGTGTGCAGGGGATTCCGTGAATTTTTATATACTCGGGGATTTACAGAAGTACACACACCGAAAATCGGAGCCAAGGGGGCAGAGGGCGGCTCCAACTTGTTTAAACTCAGTTATTTCCATAAACCTGCAGTTCTGGAACAGAGTCCGCAGTTTTATAAACAGATGATGGTGGGGGTTTTTGATCGGGTATTTGAAACCGGCCCGGTGTTCCGAGCGGAGAAACACAATACAAGGCGGCATTTGAACGAATATACCAGCCTGGATTTTGAGATGGGGTATATTGATGGTTTTATGGATATCTGTGCCATGGAGACCGGATTTCTGCAGTACACAATGGAATTGCTGAAAAGGGAGTATGCGGAAGAATTGAAGATTCTGGGGGTGAATCTGCCGGAGACAAGGAAGATTCCTACCGTTCGTTTTTCCCGGGCAAAGGAGCTGGCAGCAGAAAAATACGGAAGGAAGATTAAGAATCCTTTTGACCTGGAGCCAGAGGAGGAAGCGCTGATCGGACAGTATTTTCAGGAGGAATACGGTGCGGATTTTGTATTTGTTACGCATTACCCATCGAAAAAAAGACCGTTTTATGCCATGGATGACCCGGAAGATGAACGTTTTACCCTTAGCTTTGACCTTTTGTTCAGAGGACTGGAAGTGACAACAGGCGGACAGAGGATTCATGATTTCCATATGCTCACAGAAAAAATGGAGAAAAGGGGGATGATCCGGGAGGGAATGGAGCAGTATCTGGATACATTCAAGTATGGCATGCCGCCCCACGGAGGCCTGGGCATCGGTCTGGAAAGGCTCACTATGCAGCTTTTAGGCGAAGATAATGTAAGAGAGGCCTGCCTGTTTCCGAGAGATATGAACCGCCTGGAACCGTAGATAGAAGGAGAAAAGATTATGGCAAAACAGATTATAGATGACACAGTCATGGAAAATATAGAGATTCTGGCAAAGCTGGCCCTAACCTGCGAAGAACGGGAAAAGGCCAGAGAAAAAATGCAGGAAATGCTGGATTATATAGATAAATTAAACGAGCTGAATACGGAAGAAACGGAACCTCTTGCCCATACGTTTCCTGTGGAAAATGTGTTCCGGGAAGACGTTGTGACAAACGGTAACAGCCGGGACGCTATGCTCGCCAACGCGCCGAAGAGCAAAGACGGCCAGTATCAGGTCCCCAAAACTGTGCAGTAAGGAGGATAGACAAATGGAAATCAGAGAAATGACAGCTCTTACCCTTGGCTGTGCCATAAAAAGCCGTCAGGTAGGTGTCCGGGAAGCGGTAAAAGCCTGCCTGGATGAGATTGAAAAAAAGGACAGTACGCTCCACGCTTTTCTGGAGACAGATGAGAAGAAAATATATGACAGGGTAAAAGAGGTGGAAAACGGTATAAAAGCAGGGAAATACACAGGCCCTCTGGCTGGTGTTCCCATTGCGGTGAAAGATAATATCTGCACCAGAAACAGAAAAACTACTTGTGCTTCCAGAATTCTGGAAAATTTTATTCCTCCGTACGATGCGGAGGCTGTCCGCAGAATAGAAAGTGCAGGAATGATTGTTATGGGTAAAACCAATATGGACGAATTTGCCATGGGAAGTACCTCTGAGACATCTGCATACGGTATTACCAGAAACCCCTGGGATACCGAAAAAGTACCGGGGGGCTCCTCAGGAGGTTCCTGTGCGGCAGTGGCGGCAGATGAAGTGTTTGCAGCATTGGGAAGCGATACGGGAGGCTCCATCCGGCAGCCTGCTTCCTACTGCGGCGTGGTCGGCATGAAGCCCACATACGGTACCGTATCCAGATACGGACTTATAGCTTATGCCTCGTCCCTGGACCAGATAGGTCCTGTGGGAAAAGATGTCTCTGACTGCGCGGCACTGCTGGAAGCGTCTGCGGGATATGACGCTAAGGACAGCACGTCTGTGCTGCGCAAGGACCTGCAGTTTACCCGGTATTTGAGGCAGGACCTGCATGGTGTGAAAATCGGTATCCCCAAAGAGTATCTGTCAGAGGGACTTGACGAGGACGTGAAAAGATCACTGGCGGACGCAGTGCAGTTAATGACAAAAAATGGCGCTGTAGTGGAATTCTTCACCCTGGGACTGGTAGATTATGTGATTCCGGCCTATTATATTATTGCCTCTGCGGAGGCCAGTTCTAACCTGGCCCGTTTTGACGGCGTGAAATACGGTTACAGGGCAGAGGAGTTTGAAGGGCTTCACGATATGTACAAAAAAACAAGGGCGGAAGGATTCGGGGAGGAAGTCAGGCGCCGGATACTGCTTGGCTCTTTTGTACTGAGCTCAGGATATTACGATGCGTATTATCTGAAGGCGCTGAAGGTAAAAGCCATGATAAAGAAAGCATTTGACGATGCATTTTTAAAATACGATATGCTGATCGCTCCCGCAGCTCCATCCACGGCACCCGCTGTGGGAAGCAGCCTTGCTGATCCGCTGAAAATGTACCTGAGTGATGTCTATACTGCAGGTGTCAATCTTGCAGGCCTCCCTGCCATAAGTGTTCCCTGCGGCCTGGACAGCAGCGGTATGCCTGTGGGACTGCAGTTTATCGGGGATTGTTTTCAGGAAAAGAAGATCATACAGGCAGCATATGCTTATGAGAAAATCAGGGGAGAGTTCCCCAAAGCATACGGAAAGGGGGTAAAATAATGGCTAAGCGATATGAAACAGTCATTGGCCTGGAGGTTCACGTGGAGCTTGCCACAGCCACAAAAATATTCTGCGGCTGTTCCGCAAAATTCGGAGGAGCACCCAACACCCATACCTGCCCCGTATGTACTGGAATGCCCGGCTCTCTCCCGGTTCTGAACAGACAGGTGGTTGATTATGCACTGGCCCTTGGAATGGCTGCCAACTGCCGGATAAACCAAACCTGTAAATTTGACAGAAAGAATTATTTCTATCCTGACAATCCCCAGAACTACCAGATTTCCCAGCTCTATCTTCCCATCTGCCATGACGGATTTCTGGAAATCAGGACTGCATCAGGGAAAAAGAAGATCAGGATTCATGAGATGCATATGGAGGAAGATGCCGGTAAGCTGATTCATGATGAGTGGGAAGACTGTTCCCTTGTGGACTACAACAGAAGCGGTGTTCCTCTGGTTGAGATCGTATCCGAACCGGACATGAGAAATGCGGAGGAGGTTATTGCCTATCTGGAAAAGCTGCGTTTGATCTGTCAGTACCTGGGCGTTTCAGACTGCAAGCTGCAGGAAGGCTCCATGCGTGCGGATGTGAATCTGTCTGTCATGGAGGCAGGAAGCGGAAAACTGGGAACCAGGACGGAGATGAAGAATTTAAATTCCTTCAAAGCTATCGCCAGGGCGATTGAAGGGGAACGGGAACGGCAGATTGAACTTTTGGAAGAGGGAAAATGTGTGCAGCAGGAGACAAGGCGGTGGGATGACAATAAAGAAATTTCCTATGCCATGCGTTCCAAAGAGGATGCAAAGGATTACAGATATTTTCCGGACCCTGACCTGCCCCCGGTAGTGATCAGTGGGGAGTGGCTGGCACGGATAAAAGAGCGTCAGCCGGAGCTTCAGGAAGAAAAGGCAGAACGCTATGAGAAAGAGTTTGGCCTCTCAGCCTATGACGCCTCTCTTTTGACACAGTCAAGGCATTTGGCAGATTTGTATGAACAGACAGTCAGCCTGCTTCAGCAGAAGGAGGTTGCCGGTGCTCCGAAAAAGGCAGCCAACTGGTTTATCGGTGAAACTCTGAGACTGTTAAAAGACAGGGGAATGGAGACGGAAGACCTGCATTTTACACCCGGACATCTGGCAGATTTGATTGTGGTCTGCGAGAGAGGGGAAGTGAATAATCAGACCGCAAAAAAGGTGTTTGGGCGGATTTTTGATGAGGATGTGGAGCCTGTTTCTTATATTGAGGAAAATGGGCTGAAAACCGTTGTGGATACAGGAGTACTGGAGAGTATCGTGGAAAAGATCCTTGCGTCAAACCCGAAAACCGTGGAGGAGTACCAAAGTGGAAAAACAAAAGTTCTCGGCTTTCTGGTGGGCCAGGTTATGAAGGAGATGAAAGGAAAAGCAGAACCGCAGACGGTGAACCGGCTGCTGATGGAAAAACTGCAGCGCGGCCCTTCGCTATAAGACTTTACAAGTTTTTTCTAATCAATTATACTGTTTTTAAGACAATCCCCGGCAGTGAGCTCGTCTGCCGGGGATTTGTAATGGAACAGTTTGGTTGATGCATCTATTCAGAGAATGATTCGAGTCTTTGGATGGTGATAAAATAAGGAGGCAGATATGGAGATTAAGGAATTTCAGGCGAAGCTCAGTGAAGCACTGGGATTGGCAGTGGAAAATGGAAAGAAAATACATGCAGATACAGTGGAAGGGATTTTCGCAGGCAACGGCCTGACAGAAGGCCAGATGCAGAAAGTGTATGAATATCTGGCTATACAGGGAATCCAGGTAGACGGAAGAGGTCCGGGAAGCGCAGCGGCAGACGGCCAAACCGGCAGCGAAGCACCCGTCACAACAGCCGCCGGTATCCCGGCAGACAGCGAAGCAGTACCTCTCACCCAGGAGGAAACAGAGTATCTGGAAGAATACGAGAACACGCTGAAGGATATTCCTCCCGAAAAGCCGGGAGAAAGGGAAATCCTTTTTGAAAAGGCTCTGAAACAGGAAGAGTCAGCAAAAAAGCGCCTGGCCGAATTATACATGACAGAAGTGGTGAAAACAGCCAGAGAGCTGAAGCAAGAGGAGATTTTCATTGGAGATATGATTGCCGAAGGGAACATCGGTCTTCTGACAGCTATCGAAATGCTGCATGAAGCAGGAGATTATCACACCTTTTTGTGCGGCGAGATCAGAAATGCAATGCTTCTTATGGTGGAAGAGCAGACAGACCAGAAGCAGAGGGATGACATTCTCGTGGAAAAGGTCCGTGACCTGGAGACAAAAATAAAAGAGCTTCTGGAGGACGATGATGTCAAATACAGTGTAGACGAACTGGCCGCGTTCCTGGACATGGACGTGGAGGAAATCCAGGCCGTACTGCGCCTGACCGGTGAGGATAAATAGCACGGAGGTGCCCATATGGATATCACAAAGTATGAAGAAGGTTTTTACATTCTGGATGACGGCAGAGTGCGGGAATTCCTAATTACAGGTGAGGAGGAAGCCCTGCTCATAGATACGGGCTTTGCTGACTCCCGGACCGCGGAAGAAGCGGAAAAGCTGACAAACCTGCCGCTGAAAGCAGTTCTCACTCACGGAGATATGGACCACGCCGGAGGTCTGTCTGATTTTCATGAATGCTGGGTACATGCCGGGGATGCGCATATGATTCCACAGAATATATCTGTTCATGAACTGCAGGAAGGTGAGCATATCACTGCCGGCAATTATGATTTTGAGATCATTCACATACCGGGACACACTTACGGAAGTATCGCATTGCTGGACCGGGACAAAAGGCTTCTCCTTCCCGGTGATACAGTTCAGAAATCAGGTCCTATTTTCATGTTTGGTGAAAACAGAAACCTGGATCTGTATATAGAAAGCCTTAAAAAACTGCTGGGGTATGCAGACTGGGCGGAAGTGATTCTTCCATCCCATCACGGCTGCCCTGTTTCCCGGGAATATATCTCTTACTGTCTGGAAGATGCCATGGAACTGAGAAAAGGAACTTTGGAGGGAAAAGACCATCCCAGTCTGCCCTGCAGAAGCTACAGAGGAAAATGGACGGAGTTTTACTTCTGATATATGGAGCGGGTTTGGCAATTCATATATTTTTAATAGAATAAACAGACCTTCTTCATTGAATAATTGTCTGAAAAGTGGCATACTTAAAACAGAGATTTCCTGACAAGAGCAGGGAGTCACGGAGGAAAAATATATGGAAGTAAAAGACAAAAAACCAAAAAAACCAATCATGTTTTACTATGCTATCGTCATAGTTGTTCTGATTCTTCTGAACACGCTGCTGGTTCCTTCTATTGCGGAGAGAAGCATTAAGGAAGTCAGGTATGACCAGTTCCTGAGCGACTTAAAAGGCAGCAGGATAGATGAGGTAAGCCTTGATGATGATACGATTTATTATACGATAAAGAACGGTGAGAAAACCCAGGTTTACAAGACCGGAAGGATTAATGACCAGCAGGAAGTGGAGCGTCTGGACAATGCGAAAGTGAAGTTCGGCAAAGAGATTCCTAAAAAACAATCTCCCATCCTGACATTCCTTCTCTCCTGGATCATCCCGATCGCCATTTTCTTATTCATAGGCAATTGGCTGAGCAAGAAAATGATGAGTGGTATGGGCGGCGGAGCCGGAGCCATGAGCTTTGGCAAGAGTAATGCCAAGATCTATGTGAAATCTTCCACAGGCATCCGGTTTACCGATGTAGCAGGTGAGGATGAGGCAAAGGATCTGCTTACAGAGATTGTGGATTATCTGCACAATCCCGACCAGTACCGGGAAATCGGTGCATCCATGCCAAAGGGAGCCCTTTTGGTAGGCCCTCCGGGAACCGGTAAGACACTTCTGGCAAAGGCTGTGGCCGGCGAGGCCAACGTACCGTTTTTCTCCATTTCCGGTTCAGAGTTCGTGGAGATGTTCGTCGGTATGGGCGCGGCGAAAGTACGTGACTTGTTTAAGCAGGCAAATGAAAAAGCACCGTGTATCGTATTTATTGATGAGATTGATACTATTGGTAAGAAGCGTGACGGAAACATCAGCGGCAATGACGAGCGGGAACAGACCCTGAACCAGCTTCTGACGGAGATGGACGGTTTCGACGGATCAAAGGGTGTTGTGATCCTGGCGGCAACCAACCGTCCGGATTCCCTGGACCCGGCGCTGCTTCGTCCGGGACGTTTTGACAGGCGTATTCCGGTAGAACTTCCTGACTTACAGGGACGTGAGGAGATACTGAAAGTACACGCAAAGAAGATCAAGATATCCGACAATGTGGATTTCCGCGAGATCGCCAAGGCTGCATCCGGGGCATCCGGAGCCGAGCTGGCGAACATTGTGAATGAAGCGGCACTGCGGGCTGTCCGCGACAGAAGAAAATTTGCCACGCAGGCAGATATGGAGGAGAGCATTGAGGTAGTCATTGCTGGTTACCAGAAGAAGAACCGTGTGCTCTCCGAGAAAGAGAAACTTATTGTATCCTACCACGAGATCGGACATGCGCTGGTTGCAGCCATGCAGACGGATTCCGCACCTGTCCATAAGATCACCATTATACCGAGGACATCCGGCGCTCTTGGCTACACCATGCAGGTGGAGGACGGGGAACATTTCCTTATGTCCAAGGAAGAACTGGAGAATAAAATTGCTACCTTCACAGGAGGACGCGCGGCAGAGGAGCTGATTTTCCACTCTGTCACAACCGGTGCATCCAATGATATAGAACAGGCAACAAAGCTGGCCCGTGGCATGATCACCAGGTTCGGTATGAGCGATGAGTTCGATATGGTTGCCATGGAAAATGTGACGAATCAGTACCTGGGCGGTGATTCCTCCCTGTCCTGCTCCTTCGAGACCCAGACCATGATTGATAAAAAGGTGGTAGAGCTGGTCAGAACACAGCATGAAAAGGCATATAAGATCCTGAAAGACAATATCGGCAAGCTCCATGAGCTGGCAAAATACCTCTTTGAAAATGAGACTATAACAGGGGAAGAGTTCATGAAAATCTTAAGTACCCCGCTGCCTCAGATTCAGGAGAATCAGGAACCGCAGGCAATAGAAACAGCGGAATAGAGAGTAAAGAAAGGGCATATGCTCAGAAACGAAACCGGCCTTCGCCGTTTATACCCGGAGCAGCATATCTGCTTCCGTGGATATAACGGCAAGGGCCGGTTTTTATTGTCGATTCGTAACTGTTGGGCCAGGTCTGCGCATTTACTGCGCTGACCGTGCATAAGGGCAGTTACGTTTATTCTTCTTTCGGCAGTATGATATTCAGCAGTATAGCGATCAGCGTTGCCAGTACCACCGTGCTTTTGCCAAAGATCATAGTCACCCAGCTCGGAAACGTAGCCAGTGCTGCGGATGCCTGTGAGATTCCCATTCCAAGGGCAGCCGCCAGGCCGACGATGGAGGTGTTTCTGTAGTTCATATCCTCAGAGGTGATCAGCTTCATACCTGTCATTGCAATGGACGCGAAGACAGATACCGTAGCGCCGCCGAGGACGCACTGGGGAATCGTGGTGAGCAGCGCGGAGAATTTGGGTATCAGTCCGGCTACGCCCAGGATAATAGCTGCCAGTCCCAGCACGCACCGGTTTACAACCTTTGTGGTTGCCACGATACCTACGTTCTGGCTGTAAGTAGCTGTGGGAAGGCCGCCGAATACGGCACCGATGATATTCATGACACCATAGCCCACAATACCGCCCTGCAGCTCTTTGTCACTGGGTTCTCTTCCGAGACCGCCCACTGTGGTTGCCGTGAAGTCACCGATCGCCTGCACGGAGTTGATGGCAAAAAGAAGGCCGATCGCCACACAGGAAGATACCTCGAAATTGATTCCGAAATGCATAACCTGCGGAAGCTGGAATACGCTGGCAGAGGCCACGCTGCTGAAGCTTACCATGCCGAAAAAGGCTGAGACCACGTATCCCGCAACCATTCCGATCAGGATGGAAGCCAGTTTTACGATCCCTTTTCCAAAATGGTTCAGTACAGTTACAATGACGAGCGTAAAGATCGCCACAGCCCAGTTCTGCCAGGAACCATAAGTCTCGCTGCTGGTGCCCCCCGCCATATAGTTGATGGCTGTAGGGTACAGGGAGAGGCCGATGGTGAACACAACGGTCCCGGTGATCAGAGGCGGGAAAAACACCCTGATCTTCCTTACAAGCAGTCCGACTATGATGGCCACACAGCCGCCCACAATCTGGGATCCCAGTATGGTGGCGATGCCGTAGCCCTCTGCAATGGCCTGCATACTGGGCACATAGGCAAAGCTGACGCCCATGATGACCGGCAGGGAGGAGCCGATGTGGAATCCGCTCTTGCTGCCCAGCGGGAAAAGCTGGAGCAGGGTGGAGATTGCGGACACAAAAAGAGCAGCCTGGATGAGGATCACCTTGTCTCCCTGAGACATGCCTCCGCCGCTGACGGCTCCTGAAACAATGATGGCTGGTGTGACACAGCCGACGATCATGGCGACCACATGCTGCAGCGCCAGCGGCAGTACCTGACGAAACGCGGGAATGCCCTCCAGTTCAAAGATACTTCCTTTACCGATTTCCATTCCTTTCATTATGTAATTACCCCCATTTGATTTTCCGAAACATCTTGGCCCCATGGTCAAACTGCTGTCCCCGGAAACATTTTATGAAACACGGTATGTTAGATTACTATAATATTAGCAAATCAGCAGGATATAGTCAATGAAAATTACAAAAATTTTTAGATAATCTAAAATTTTTTGTATAACATGAATGAGAATGCCATGTTGCACCTTACAGAGAATAATGGTAAAATCAAAAAAGATGAAAAACCACGGGCTGCCGGGAACGAATATAAAGAGAGCTGCAGGACTTAATTATGAACTATATTGTATTTGATTTGGAATGGAATCAGTGCCCCTATGGTAAGGACAGGGAGAATAAAAGGCTGCCCTTTGAGATTATTGAGATAGGAGCCGTGAAGCTGGATGAGAACAGGAAAATGACAGACCAGTTCCATGAGATCGTCAAGCCTTCTGTGTACCACAGGCTGCACTACCGCACAAAAGAAATATTGCATATTGATAAGCAGACACTGGAAAACGGTGTTCCGTTCTCCAAGGCGATCCGCAGATTCCTGAAATGGTGCGGGGAAGATGTGATGTTCTGCACCTGGGGCCCCTCTGATCTGGTGGAGCTGCAGCGCAATATGAAATACTACAGGCTGACCTATCTGCTGGAAGGCCCGCTCCGCTACTACGATGTGCAGAAGCTGTTCGGAATCTCCTGTGAGGGTGACAAGACCAGCCGCTCCCTGGAATATGCCATTGATCACATGAAACTGGATAAAGGGGAAAATTTTCACCGGGCGCTCAATGACGCTGTCTACACCGCTGAAATCTTCGCCCGTCTGCCTATGGACACAGTGAGAAAGTTTTTCTCCATTGACTGCTATCAGAACCCCAAGTCAAAGAGTGAGGAGATCCATACGGTATTTGATGATTATTCCAAATACATTTCCAGGGAATTTCCCACAAAAGAGGATGCCATGAAGGACCGGGAGGTGGTCAGTACCCGCTGCTTCTTCTGCGGAAAGACCGCGAAAAAGAAAATACGCTGGTTTTCTCTTAATCCAAAGACCCACATGTGCCTGGCCTACTGTCCGGAACACGGATATTTCCGGGGTAAGGCAAGACTGAAAAGGACAGATGAGGGAAAGTATTATGTGGTCAAGACAGTGAAGCAGATCAGTGAGGAAGAAGCTGAGGAAGTAAGGATGAAGAGGGACGCGCTGAGAAAGAAAAGGCGTGCAAAGAGACACCAGGATTATTATTAGAGAGAAAAACCCCATCGGAAAGCTGCCGGAATCCGACAGCCTTCCGATGGGGTTTTATGCAGGATGGGGCCGGCCTCATCCCCGGAATTCTTTAGGGGTCATTCCCACATACTTTTTAAATATGGCGGAGAAGTAAGCCGGGTCATTGAATCCCACCTGTTCCGCAATCTCGTAAGTCAGTATGGATCTGTCCGAGAGAAGTTCCTTTGCCCGCTCGATCCGTTTCAGGTTGATGAAATCCGTTATGGTATGTCCGGTCTCCTTCTTGAAGGTCCGGCTCAGATAGGAGGGATTCACATGCACATGTCCGGCAAGCTGCTCCAGGGTGATAGGCTCCTTTAGATTTTCTGTTATGTAGGCAATGGAGTCTTTTACGGTTTTGCTGTAGCTTATTTCAGAGGCCAGGAGTGTTTCCCTCAGAATCTGGAGCAGGCTTTTCACAATACTTTCCAGCTCGAAAATATTGGACGAATTCTCAATGGAATGCAGCAGGTTGTTATCCGGCATTTCCAGGCCCTTTTCCAGCAGAATGTGGGTGCCGGTGTAATAAATGTGGATACAGAGATTCTTCACATCACTGGATTTGGCAAAATTACTCTGCAGTTTGATAAAAATACTGTTTAAAATCTGTTCCGCCGCGTCGAAATCCAGGCTGATGATGGCATTTTCCAGCTCATAGACAGACAGTGTCTCCCCGGCGGAGAGGGTATAATCCTCAGCGGTTCCCTGCTCCTGGTAAAAGGCAATGTTGTCCTGTGAGTAGAAGTTCAGCGTCAGCGCCCGGATGGATTCAAAGACCGCCACAGAATATTCCCCAGGACTTGTGTGGTGGCTGCTGATGCCGATGGTCAGTTTCTGTTCATAAAAGGAATCCGCCATGGCTGTGATGTCACGGCAGTTCTGCAGCAGCTCCCGGGGAACGGCAGGGCATCTGCCGGTGCAGGCAGGGTAAAAATAGATGGCAATGATCAGGTTGTTATATCGGTAGCAGTAACTGTTTGATTTAAGCTTGATTATGATCTCCTTCAGGGCGGATATATTTCCGGCATAAGGTATGAACTGAAAGGCAGCCACATAATAGCTTTCCAGGGATATATTATATTCTTTCAGCCTGGCTGCCAGTGTGTCGGAGCAGGAGGCATCTGTGAGCTCTTGGAGAAGCTGGTCTATCATGAAGGCTACATCAGACTTCTTTGCCGTGTTTTTCTGCCTGGAGGCTATGATCTTCTTCTGCGCGCTCTGTACAGAGGCCACGACCTGTTCTATGGAGATCGGCTTGAGCAGAAAATCACTTACGTTGTATTTGATGGCGGTTTTGGCGTACTCGAAGTCAGCATATCCGGTCAGGATTATGACCTTGATTTCCGGATAATGCTCCATCACATATTTGGCCAGGTCAAGGCCGTCGGATTCCGGCATGCGGATATCCGTTATAATAATATCTACCGGATTTTCTTTCAGTTTTTCAATGGCTTCCAGCCCGTCACTGGCGGTGTCCTGGATAATGCAGTCAATGGCTTCCCAGTTCACCACCTGGGTAAGTCCTTTTCTTATGGTGGTTTCGTCATCCACGATCATCAGGTGAAATATCATAATGTGTTTCCTCCGTACAGCTAATCAACTATTAATGGAAGTTTAAAAGAAATTGTGGTGCATACGTTCAATGTGCTTGTTATCTTCAGATGAGCCATTTCCCCAAAAAGGAGATACAGGCGCCTGTCCAGGTTGCGCAGCCCGATGTGGGTGTGTGATTCGTCTGAAGACGGACGGATATCGCAGATGTCGGGGATGGTCTCAAAACCGATTCCGTTGTCCGCCACAAGGATTTCCATGCAGTCCTTATGTTTGATCACATTGACCACCAGCTTTCCCTTGCCTTTTTTCGGCTCCAGGCCGTGGACAATGGAGTTCTCAACAAGGGGCTGGATACAGAAGCAGGGGACTTTGTAGTGCAGCAGGGAAGAGTCTGCCTGTATTTCCACGGATATTTTTTCCTCAAAACGCATTTTCTGCAGGTAGGTATAGAATTTCACATAGCGCAGTTCATCTTCCAGTTTCACATAGGTGAAATCCTTGGACACCACATTGGCCTTCAGCAGTTCTCCCAGGGAGATGACCATCTGGTATATCTCAGGATTGTTGGTCATCTGGGCTTTCCAGGCTATAGTGTTCAGGGTGTTGAACATAAAGTGCGGGTCCATCTGGGACTGCAGTGCTTTGATCTCCGCGTTTTTCAGCAGGAGCTGCTTCTCCAGATTATCTTTATAGTAAGTGTCCAGTTTATCCAGCATATGGTTGAAGGCATCCGCCAGGTTGTTGAACTCCGAATACATCTCCAGAGGCGGGAGGCGGTCCTTTTTGCCCTCGGCGATCTTATTGATCTGATAGATCATATTGTCAATGGGTCTTGTGACTGCGCGGCTGATGATGATGGAAATACACAGCACCAGTGTGACAATGACAGCCAGAACCAGCATGTAAGTCCTGAGTGTGTCATTGAGCTTTTCCAGCACCTGATTCCTGGGCGCGGCGACCACGGAGGTCATGTCCAGATTGGGCAGCTTCTCCGCTGCAGTCAGATAGGACTGTCCGCCGGCATCTATTTCTTCCAGATACGTTTCATTATTCAGAAAATCCAGTTTCCCGGAGATCTCATCCGCGCAGGGCAGACTCTGGCTGTCGGTGATCAGATTGATCTCATCATTGTACAGATAGATGAACCACTCCCGGTCAATGCCTGCGTTGTAGAAATCGATCAGGGTGTTTTTATTTACATTGATAATAATGGTAGCCACATACTCACCGGTATAGGAACTGAAAATATTTCTGACAAAATAGAGTACGGACGGTGTGGAGTCCTCCATCTTTATGTTCAGATTGGGGTCTGAGGTGGAGATGGACTGCAGGATATCCTGATTTGCCTTGATATTTACGGTTCCCGGCCCGGATGTGGCAAGGTAATATTCGGAGGGGTTTTGAAAAATGCAGACGCCGTTAATATAGTTCTGTTCCCACATATAAGTATTGATCAGAAGGAAACTCATCTGCTTTTCGATATCCAGCTTATTGCGGGAATCATCCACGGAAGGCTCTATGGCTTCTCTTATAATGGTGTTGGAGACAAAGAGCGCGTTCACATAGTCCAGATTGTTCACCTGGTCTGTGATGTTCTGGTTGACCTGAGAGAGCTCCTTCATGACCTGTTGTTTCTGGTTTTCAATCAGTATATTGGCAGTTTTTTTATAAAAGAAGATTCCGCTCAAGATCAGGGAAACAGCCAGTATGACGGTTATCACCAGGGTGATGTACATTCTCAACGTGCCTTTTTTCTTATTGATAAACAGGGGAATTGCCATAAAACATCTTCTTTCTGTAAGATTATTATTTAATATTATATCATAAACCACCCCGGTATTTTCGTGCTCCTGTAAAATGAGCAAAAATTTACAAGAATAGGTAAAAAATATTATAGATTAGCAGAAAGTAGTAGATTTTCTGTAATGATAGCAGATATGATGACAAGAAAGAGTAAAAAATAATGATGGAACGGGTAATTGTAGTCTATTCAGAAAAATCAGAAAATTTTATATAATTTTTACATCAGGAAGCTGAGTAAAAAACGAGTTCAGCGAAAAAAGGAGGAACTGTTTATGAGAAAGAAACTGGTAAGTGTGCTGCTGTGTGCAGGTATGATAGCATCTATGGCAGCCGGATGCGGCAGTAATGAGGGCGGAAACAGCAAACAGGAAGAGAGAAAGTCATCCGATGGTAAAGTGGTGCTCAACGTGATCAATTACCACGTAGGTACAGACTATGCGGCTGAATATTATGATTACCTCTTCACGGAATTCCAGAAGACAGAAGAGGGCAAGAATGTAGAATTCAAATTCGAGGAGATTCCCACAACAGATGCATACAACCAGAAGATCAAACTGCTGATCTCCAGCGGTGACCTTCCGGACATTGTATTCAACGGTGGAAACAATATCATCAATCTGGCCGTGGAGTCAGGAAAGGTTCAGGATCTGACATCGTACTTTGAGGAAGACCCGGAGTGGAAAGCCCAGTTTGATGAGAGTTCACTGGAATTTAACTCTGTGGACGGCAAGATTTACGGTGTTCCTGTGTCAAAGGAGATTTCCTATATCTACTATAACAAGGATTTATTTGAGCAGGCAGGTCTGGAAGCTCCTGATGTGGCGTATGAGACCTGGGATGACTTCTTCAAGGCATGCGATACCCTGAAAGAAAAAGGAATCACTCCTCTCGGAATGGATACCGCGGACCTGGGATGGCTGACAAACCTGTGGTACAGCGGACTGATCGGAACTGCAGGGGATACCGGCAATGAGTTCATGAATGCCATGTATCCTACAGATTATAATACTCCTGAGGTTGAAAAAGCCACCACAGATTTACAGAAAATGCTGGCTGAATACACCACAGCAGACGCAGTGGGCGGCAAATACGATACCATGGCAACTCATTTCTTCAACAGTGAAGTTGCAATGTTCCCCAACGGACCGTGGATGATCCCGGATATCAGAAGTGAAGAGAAAGCACCGGCAGGCTTCTACGACAAGGTGGGCATTATGCTCCTTCCGGAATACGGTATGGAAATGGTTCCCACACCGGGCGATATGGTGGGCGCAAAAGACCCAGAGAAAATTGAAGCGGCAGTTGCATTCCTGAAATTTGAGACATCCATTGAAAACCAGTTAAAGGGACTGGAAATGGCCGGCCTTCAGCCCGTATCCAGCCAGGTTGAAATCCCGGATTCCCTGAAGGATTCCGATCCTCTTATGGCGGAAGTCCTTGAGATCCAGCCAAAGGCAAAATGGACATATGGACAGAACCAGGCGTACTGGTACCAGAATGTTATTGACACATTCTCCACAGAACTTCCGGAGCTTGCCTATGCAAATATCACCCCTGAAGAATTCTGTACAAAACTTTCCGAAGCAGCACAGAAAAATTAACAGGAAATAAATAGCTTAAAATGGGGTTGTTGTACAAAATCTTACAAGGTACAGCAGCCCCATTTTCAGAAAGGGGATAACTATGAGCACAAAGAATAAAAAAGTATGGATTGCACTGTTTATTGTGCCGTGCATGATTTTATTCGTATTGATCTATGCAGCACCCATCATTACGGTTCTGTACACGTCCTTATGTGAGTATACGGTTTCCACAAGCCCGGTACTGAAAGGACTGGAAAACTTTAAAACCATTTTCCAGGACAAGGATTTCCTGGAATCCATCAAGAATACCCTGGTATGGGTGGTTCTGCAGAGTACCTTCCATGTGTCTCTGGGATTTATCATGGCGCTTGTACTGCGCAGAAAACCCAAAGGCTGGAAGTTTGTCAGAACAGCCTATATGATACCGAATATCATTCCCACAGCAGCCACTGGTGTTATGTTCACACTGCTTCTGAACCCAACCTTCGGCGTGCTGAAATCCGTATACGGCATTTTCGGCCTGGATGCCGCTCAGATCCCCAACCTGTTCGGCAATTCCAAGTTCGCCTTCTGGACAGTGACCTGCACCTGGATTCTGTACTCAGGTTTCAACACCATTATATTCCTGGCAGAGATGGGCGCTGTGGACACAGCCATCTATGAAGCAGCCAGAGTGGACGGGGCAAAGCCGTGGCAGATGGACCGCTATATCACCATCCCCCTTATGAAGAATATCTTCGGTACCTGCGTAGTGCTGGCATCTGTGGCCATGGTATCTCAGTTCGATATCATCTATGTGACCACAAAGGGCGGACCGGGCAACTCAACTTTGAACCTGCCCACTTATCTGTACAAAGTAGCGACTCTGGAAAATAACTATGGCAAGGCCAATGCAGTGGGTGTGATCCAGATTGCCCTGGGACTGGTTCTGGTAGTCTTCATCCAGGCGTTGTTCCGGGAGAAAAAAATGAAACAGGAGGGGAAATAAATGTATCATGAGTCAAAAGTGAAAAAAGGCCTTCTGGGTATACCGAAATATATCTTTATGCTGTTCTTCGTTCTGATCGCCGTAGGCCCCATGATCTGGGCTTTCCTAAGCTCCTTCAAGACTTATGCGGAGATCAATTCCTCCGCCATTGCGCTGCCGAAGAGCCTGAATCTGCAGAACTATAAAGACGCCTTCAAGTACGCGCCTATTGCAAAGTATTTCCTGAACAGTGTGCTGATCGTGGGTATCAGTGTTCTGGTGACGGTCTGTGTGGTTGCCATGTGCGCCTATGTGGTTTCCAGGTTCCGTTTCAAACTGAAGACAGTGATTGTGCTTATGATCTCCGCATCCCTGATGCTTCCGGCACAGGCTATCTCCCAGCCGCTTTTTGCTATTTTCAAAGCGCTCGGAATCTTCGATACAAAGCTGGGGCTGATCCTGGTGTATTCCGCAATGGGGATTCCCATGTCCTTCTTTGTCATGGTGAGTTATTATGAAACGATCTCCACTGCGCTGGAAGAGTCTGCTTACATAGACGGAGCTACATTTTTACAGACATTTCTGCATATTATCCTGCCGCTGGCGAAGCCGGGCCTTGTGACCATTGCGCTGCTGCAGTTTATCAATACCTGGAATGAGTTTTATTTTGCTCTTATGCTCACAAGCGGTGACAGCGCCAGGACCGTGCCCATTGCCCTGAACTATTATATGGGAACCTTTGCGAACAACTATTCTGCGCTGTTTGCGGCAGTGGTCATGACGGTTATGCCGACGATCTTAGTGTTTATTATCCTGCAGAGGCAGGTTATGGAAAGCCTGACAGCAGGTGCAGTGAAAGGATAAATGTATGGATACCAACAAAAAACCAATTTACCCGGTGGAGCCCTGGAACATTACGGAGACTGAGTTCAGGGTTGAGAATAACTACAGAAATGAGACTACATTCGCCCTGTCAAACGGATATATCGGCACAAGGGGAACCTTTGAGGAAGCCTATGATTTTGACATTGATACAGGGCTGGAAGGAAACTTTATCAACGGGTTTTATGAGAGCGAGGAGATCCGCTACGGGGAGGCCAATTTCGGCTCCCCTCTCCACAGCCAGTCTCTTTTAAATCTGCCCAACGCAAAGAAGATCAGGCTGTACGCAGGCGGGGAGGAATTCCATATACAAAAAGGCACGGTCAGTGATTACAGCCGTGTGCTGCGCATGCGTGACGGAATTCTGGAGAGAAGTCTGGTCTATACCACGCCCGGCGGCAAGCAGATGCGCATACAGATCAGCCGTTTTGTATCTTTCCGGTGGAAAAATATAATGGAGATTCGGTACTGTGTGACACCTCTTAATTTCTCCGGGGAACTCACTTTTGTTACCGGAATTGAGGGAAATGTGGAAAACCACACCAGAAAGACCAACCCTATTGTGGATTATGGTCCTTTTGGACGCAGACTGGAGCCGACGGCTGTGAAGGCGGACGGGGACAGCATTTACTATGAGGCAGTCACCAGGAACAGCCGTCTCACCGCAGCCTGCGGATGTATGCACCATCTGGAGGGGGCACCATATGAGGTCAGCGCCTGCAAAGAAGAGCTGGCTGTGTCCCTTACTTATACCGCTGCGGCAGAGCAGGGAGAGACGGTCTGTCTGGAAAAATATATATGCTACAGTTCCGACCTGGATATGGATAGAGAGGAGCTGGAGACGTATACCGGGAAAATGCTCCGGTGTGCCGCCGCTGCAGGATATGCGCAGGCGGAAAAAGAGCAGATCAGCTACATGAACCGATACTGGGAAAAGGCCGATGTGGCAGTGAAGGGGGATGAAGCCCTGCAGCAGGGAATCCGTTTTAACCTGTTCCACATCATGCAGTCAGCCGGGCGCGACGGAAGAACCGGAATGGGGGCCAAGGGGCTCAGCGGTGAAGGCTATGAGGGGCATTATTTCTGGGATACGGAAATGTATGTGTTCCCTGTATTTGTCTACACAGACCCGGAGATCGCCGCGCATCTGCTGGATTACCGTTACGGCACACTGGATAAGGCAAGGGCCAGAGCCAGGATACTGGGGCATGATAAAGGCGCTCTGTACCCATGGAGGACCATCAACGGGGAGGAGGCGTCCACCTACTATCCCCTGGGAACGGCTCAGTATCATATAAACGGTGACATTTCCTATGCCCTATGCCTCTATCTGGATGTGACAAAGGACAAAGAATTTTTCCTTGAAAAGGGAGCGGAAATGCTCATAGAGATGGCCCGGGTATGGGCAGATGTGGGAAGCTTTGCGGAATGTAAAGGCGGAAAATACTGCATCTGTGATGTGACAGGCCCGGATGAATATAACGTGCTGGTAGATAACAATTTCTATACAAACCTGTTGGCAAGGGAGAGCCTGCGGGCTGCCCTGAAGGCTGTCAGGTACCTCAGGGAACAGGAACCGGAGAGATACGAAAGCCTTGCCGGGAAACTGGATTTTGCCTGGGAGGAGACAGATTTGTGGGATAAGATCATTGAGAATATGTATTTCCCATACGATGAGAAGCGTCAGGTCTATCCCCTTGATGACGGATTTATGATGCGCAAACCGTGGGATGAGTCTAAGATCCCGCCGGAAAAAAGGGCATGGCTGTATGAAAACTATCACCCGCTGTTCATTATGCGCCACAGGATGTCAAAACAGGCGGATGCCATTCTGGGCATGTATCTGTACAGCAATCTGTTCACTGAGGAAGAGCTTAAGAGAAATTATGATTTCTATCAGGAGGTAACACTGCACCACTCTTCCCTTTCCACCTGTATCTTCGGGATCGTAGCCTGTGAGATCGGTTATTACGATGAGGCGTATACCTACTTCTCCCAGTCTGCCAGAATGGACCTGGATGACTACCACAACAACTTCTACGCGGGTATCCACGCTGCCAATATGGCGGGAACCTGGCAGGCAGTGGTAAATGGGTTTGCAGGGCTGAGGACCAATGACGGCACACTGCGCTTTAAGCCGTATCTGCCGGAAAAATGGGAGGGATATCAGTTCTGTATCGGTTATCAGGGCAGCACCCTCAAGGTGGAGATCGGAAGAAATGGGGCTGACTTTACCCTGCTTGAAGGAAAGCCTGCAGTCTTCTATGTAAACGGGAAAGCGTGCAGTATCAAAGAGGAAGGAGGTACCTGGCATGAAGAAATATAAAGCAGTATTTTTTGACTGGGACGGGACTGCGGTCTTTTCCAGGACAGCGCCTGTGGATCAGGTTGTTGTTCCCATGAAAAAGCTGCTGGCAGAGGGCGTGAAGCTGGCTGTCATAAGCGGCACCACCATCAATAATATCGGAGGCGGAAAGCTCCATGAATATTTTACCCCGAAGGAGAGGCAGAACCTGTTCTACGGTCTGGGCAGGGGGGCTTATAACTACCATTTTACGGATGACGGACGGCCCGAAGTCTTCTGCAGTCTTATCCCGGATAAAGAACTGATGCTCAGGATACACAGGGCGTGTTACAGGATCCATGAGCGGCTGCTCCAGGAGTTCGATTTTAAGACAGACATCGTATTTTCCCGGCCAAATTACTGCAAGATAGATATTCTTGTGGAAAATGACAGGAACGGGCAGTTGTTTTTCCAGGAGCACGAGCTTGACAGCCTGAACCAGACCCTGAAAGAGCACGGGATCGGTGATCTGAGACAGCTTATCCGCATGGCGGAGGAGATTGGCAGGGAGGAGGGATTATCCCTGTCAGCAACCACGGACGCCAAATACCTGGAGGTGGGATTGTCCAGCAAGAGCGACAATGTAAATGCTATCCTGGAGCGGCTTGGCACTGCGTGGGGCATTCAGGCTGAGGACTGTTCTTTCTGGGGGGACGAGTATATCGGGCTCTCAGAGGGATTGTTCGGCAGTGACAGCTTCATGATCACAGAACGGACCATGGCAGGGGATTTCTTTGACGTGTCAGAGGCACGGGGAGAGCGCCCCGAAAATGTGCAGGTACTGGGAGGAGGTGTGGAACAGTTTATCGGCTTTTTGGAAGCCCAGAGTAATTTATAATTAAGACAGGTTAAGAGGATGAAAGTATGAGGAGATTAGGAAAAAGAATTCTGGCGGGCATCGCTGCCTGCTGTATGGTCTGCACCACTATGCCGGAGATTCCGGTGTGGGCGGACGCAGAGGGAACTACCTATTACGTGGACCAGGACGGGGGGAACGATGATGCGTCCGGTACCAGTGAAGCGGAGGCCTGGTCCTCCCTTGACAAGATCAACAGTGTTACATTTCAGCCCGGCGACCGTATTCTCTTTCAAAAAGGAGATGTGTGGACAGGGCAGTTAAGTCCCAAGGGGTCCGGTGAGGAGGGAAATCCCATTGTCATCGGCGCTTACGGTGAAGGGGATGAAAGGCCCAGGATCGACGGCAATAACTGGTGCGGGGAAGACGGGGATGACCTGGAAAACAGGATCTTTAACTCGGCTGTCTACTTCTACAACCAGGAATACTGGGAGATCACATCCCTGGAAGTGACCAACAGAATACCCGGGGACAACCCGGATGACCACATTAAGAAGTACGGGATCCTGATCATGGGAGAGGACGCGGGGACACTGCGCCATATGTACTGTCAGAATCTGTATGTGCATGATGTAGTCTCACACCCCATCGGTCAGCAGGCCGGCATCGGGCGCGGCGGTATCATTTACATTATCAGGGGCAATCAGGTACCTACCAATTGGGATGATATTGTAGTGGAGGACAACTATGTCGGGCCGAATATCAACCATTACGGCATCAACTTCCTGTCCACATGGGGAAGCAGTCAGTTCCAGCACGAGAGCGGCATTCCGGACAGCGAGTATGCAGGTCAGAGGGTCAACAGCACCAATCTTGTGATCCGCAACAACTACTGCAAGGATATCGGAAACGCGGCGATCTGTCCCTCCGCCTACAGCAATGCCCTTATAGAGCACAACACCTGTGACGGCTGCAACAGCGGACCTAACGGAAACGTGCCGGTATGGTGGGAGAACGGTGACTGTACCGTGGTGCAGTTCAATGAGGTCTTCGGTTCAGGCGCGTCCAGCAGCAAGGAGGATTCCCAGGCATTTGACGCGGATGTGAACGCAAAACTGAATTATATTCAGTATAACTATACACATGACAACCCGTCAGGCGCATTTTTCGAGTGTGCCCTGGGGACAAAATACACTACATATATCCGTTACAACATCAGTGAGAATGACGGATGGGGAACCAACGTATACGGCGGCGGGGCTATTGTGACCCTGGGCGGATATTCCAGCGGAAGCGGAAATAAGATGTATGTGTATAACAATGACTTTTACCTCAGTGAAGGCCATGACAGCTATATCACCAACAACTGGGACCAGCAGCAGTTAAACGATGCGGACTTCCAGTTTAAGAACAATATCATTTACAGTGACGCCCAGTCCAAAGGCTGGAGTGAATGGTTTAAGGGCAGCGTGGACAACAATGCTTACGGCGGCACGGACCAGAATATCAGAAGAGCGGATGATGAAAATGCATTGGAAGTTAAAGCTTCTGATTTTGAAGATCTGGGAACAGCAGGCGCCGGAGTGGACGGGTTTAAGCTGAAAGAGACTTCCGGCTGTATAGGCACGGGAGCGCTGATACCGGATAACGGCGGACTTGACTATTTCGGCAATCCGGTATCCTCTGACGGATACCCCAATGTCGGCGCTGACAATAGTTTTGCTGAGATTGGTGCGCAGAATGCGGGAATCGACTTCGAGGACCGTCCTGAGGAGGAGACAGCACTTACAGGCTCCTACGCAGACTGTGATTTCCGGGAGGGATGGCTTACCGCACAGACAGGAAGCTCCAAAGAGCTGTACGGGGACGGACAGAGTACGGTATATAAGATCAGCCTTCCGGACAATAAGACCCTCAAATCCTTCCAGGCACACTGCTCAGGAAGCGCTCTGGTGAAGATCGGGGGCAATGGATATGAGAAGACATTCAACATTACAACACTGAAGAATACCTATGAACTCCAGATTCCATCTGCTATCAAGGAAATGACCGTCACTGTCAACTCCCCAAAAGGAAGCAGTGATGTAAAGTTTGACAACCTGGTTTTGGAGGATGCGGAGTATGCGAGATACAACCTGGCACTGAACCAACCCGCTTATTCAGATGGGAACGACCAGTACTCACCATCCTGCGGAAACGACGGGGATGAGGGAACCATGTGGGTACATGCAGGGGATGACCTGGACGGCTATTGGTTCGTGGATCTGGGACAGGATTATGATCTGTCGGATTTTGAGCTGGTGTTTGAACAGGATGAAGAGAATGCCTGGGGTTACACCATAGAGGCAGCACGTGATGGTGAGGAGTACTTTGAGGAACAGCCTATTTATGACGCGTCAGAAAATACAGATGGTTCCAGAGTGCAGACCGGAAGCTTTGAACCGGGTACTTCCTATCGGTTTATCCTGATCAGACTGACAAAATTCCCGGGGGATGACTACTGGCCCGGATTTGCGGAATTTAAGGTTTATGAGAGGGACAACAGTGAGCTTGACAAATCCGCTTTGACAGATCTGATCCTGAAAGTAAAATACATGCAGCAGGGAAATTATACAGATGAGTCCTGGCAGAATCTGATGAATGCACTGGAACAGGCAAAAGCAGATTTTAACGCGGCAGTTACACCGGAGCAGGTGGATGCAGCCATTTATACGCTTCAGGCAGCAGTGGACAGTCTGGATGAGCATACAGACGGCAATCTGGCACTGAATAAGCCGGTGACATCATCTGCGGAAGAGTATGCGCCTGCATCAAACGGCAATGACGGAAGCACAGATACTTTATGGATCGTAAACGGTGACGCTGTGGAAGATCTGCTTCCTCAGTGGTGGCAGGTGGATCTGGGCAGTGAGTTTGTACTCAGCAATTACCAGCTTGATTTTGAAAAAGACGAGGCAGAGGGATTCTGGCAGTACAGAATCGAAGGCTCAAAAGATGGAGAGAATTTTGATGTGCTGGAAGATAAGACAGAGTCCGAGAGCGGTATCCGTACGGAAACAGGTACACTGACATCTGCGGAGAGTTACCGTTATGTCAGAGTGGTTCTCACAGGATTCCCGGAATACGACGGTGCGGACTACTGGCCTGCATTTGCGGAATTCCAGGTATTCGGGCAGGAACCTGCAGAGCCGGAAGTGGATAAAGAGCTTCTGAAGGCGAAAGTGGAAGGTGCAAAGGCCTTGAACCCGGATAAATATACGGAGGAGAGCTACGGCGTCCTTCTGGATAAGATCACCGAGGCGGAAGCAGTGATCGAAGACGATGAGGCAGCGCAGGAGCTGGTGGACCAGAAATGTGATGAACTGCAGGCTCTTATCGATGCCCTTGAAGTCAAAGTGATCGAACAGGTGAAGAAAGACAGGCTTGCTGCAATGGCAGCGGGATGCAGGGAGGCTGATCCTGAACTATATACGGAGGAGAGCTTCCGGAACCTTACCGATGTACTGGCTCAGGCATCCGAAGCACTGGAAGAGACCTGGTATACCCAGGAGATGGTAGATAATATTTCAGCTCTTCTGGAGGAGGCCGTAAATGGTCTGGTACCGACAGAGGAGGTTTCAGCGGAGGACACGGCAAGGGATCTGGCGAAGATGAGACTGGCCCAGGCAGCAGCACTTGATACAACCCTCTATTCAGAGGAAAGTCTCGAGAAGATTGCGCTGCAGAGCAAAGCACTCAGCGATGCCCTGGAGAATCCGGAACTGACGGCTGAGGAGATCAACAGCCTGACAGCACAGCTTACAGCGGCTCTGTCTGAACTCACAGATAAGGAAGAGCCTGCGGAAGTTGACAGAGAGAAGCTGAATGCCAAGATCATTGAGGCAAAGGCTATCGAGCAGGGTGATTTTACAGATGAAAGTTATGGAAATCTGCAGAATGCCATAATTGCAGCCGAGGGCGTATACGCGGATGAGAATGCCACACAGGAACAGATTGATGAGCAGGTAGAACTGCTGAAAAATGCCATATCCGCACTGGAGAAGAAACCGGCAGAAAAACCGGATGATCCGGATGATCCGAAAGACCCGGAAAAACCCAGTGACCCGGAAGATCCGCATAAACCAGGTACCACACCAACGACACCTACGACACCGGGGGATAACGGCAGTGACAAACCGAAACCGCCTGCAAAACCGTCCGGAAGCGGACAGGGAAATAAGAATACCGGCACCAACAACAATGGAAGCGGCGCAAAAGGTACTTCCGGCGGCAGTAGTGTGAAGTCACCCAAGACAAAGGACGAGGCAAGGACAGGAATGTTTGCAGGTCTCTTTGCAGTATCGGCGGCAGGTATCATTGTATTGGAAATGAAAAAGAAAAGAAGCAGAAGATAACAGAAGGAAACGGGAAACCGGGGCAGCCAACCATAGAGGGGAGGCTGTCCCGGTCTTTCTTATTTCTTCTTTTTTTTGTTCCTGGCCTTCTTTTTCCGGTGTCTTTTGATCTTAATGATAAGGAGTACAATATAGAAGATAACGGCTGACAGCAGGAAAATGAGCGCCGGATACTTCCACGTGGGCATGTTCCGGAAGTTATATTTAAGTTCCTGGAAGAATTCTCCCAGGGAACTGGAAGAGGTCTTGGGTGTTCTTTCGGCAGACACGCTGTCCGCGGTGTTATTCTGTGCGGCTGCCCCGGCTGTATTTGCTGTATTGGCAGGAGAGTCTTTGACCGCATCCAGGAATTCCGGCAGGGTGAGGGTCGGACAGACTTCTGCATGGCTTGTTGAGAGGAGCTGCTCGCCCAGATAATACTCTGTGGTCTGTATCTTTTTTTCCAGGGAAGTCTTACGGGTCAGTTTCTCAACAGGCAGGTCTGTCGGCAGATCCGCTGTTGCAGTATCTGTAAAACGCGTCATCATTTTAGCTTTGGTCAGGTTATAGAGATAATGCTCAATGGGCAGGGGTTTCAGACATTCAATCTCCCCCTTCTGGGCAAGAACTACCTTGTGGAAATTGGAAAATCCGTAGTCTAAAAGTGCCGCGGTATCCGGATACTGATAGACGGCATTGTCGGCCAGGACCACAGAAATCAGGTACATGCCGTTTCTCTGGGCATATGTCACAAGCGAGTTTCCGGCATCGCTTGTGTATCCTGTTTTTCCGCCCAGACATCCATCGTAATGCATGTCACCGGATACCAGCATCTTGTGATGGTTGTTCAGCCAGCGTTCCTCGTCTGTGATGTTGGTCTTTGGCTCAATGTAGTATTCCGTTCCGATGATCTTGCGGAAGGTCTCGTTTTTAAAGGCTTCTCTGGCAATATTCGCGAGATCCCGGGCTGTGGTGTAATGTTCCGGGTCATGAAGGCCGTTGGCATTGACAAAGTGGGTGTTTTTGCATCCGAGCTTCTCCGCTCTGGCGTTCATCATATTTACAAAGTCAGGGATACTGCCGCCCACAAACTCAGCTACGCCGGATGAGACCTCATTGGCGGATGCCAGCAGGATAGCGTACAGGCTCTGTTCCATGGTAAGTATCTCGCCGGGCTTAATGCCGATATGAGTGCTGCCGGGTTCTATGCCGTTTACAGCCTCAGCCGAGAAGGTGACCTGGTCTGTCAGAGCGCTGTTCTCAATGGCGATCAGGGCTGTCATGATCTTAGTGGTGCTTGCCGGGTACCTCTTTTCGTCAATACCCTTGGCGTAGAGTATCTCCCCTGTCTCTGCATCCATAAGAATGGCGGTTTCCGCAGCTACCTGCGGGCCTGTGGGCCATCCCGGAAGCGCATCGGACTGGACTTCCCAGTTATAACTGTCCGGCGGTGCGTTCGGGTCCTTTGGCGCTTCGGCGGCATCCGCAGGGGCGTTTGGGTCGGCCGGGGCGGCATTTGGGTCGGCTGCTGCGGCATTTGGATCTGTTGCGGCAGCGTTTGGGTCAGCAGGTGCCTGCGCTGCGTTCTGGGCAGCTCCGTATACTGAGGCCTGTCCGCTGCCGAGAAGAAGGCAGGAGGCCAGGACCAGGGCATTTATCCATAGTTTGGTTTTTTTCACAATAAAATCCTCATTTCTTAAAGGCTTTATTTATTATAAGAGATTTTATTCGCGGTTACAACCCCTTTCCTGCAACAAAGGTGTTGACAAATAGGTTCATAAGTGCTATGGTTAATTATACAAGTAATGAACCATATAACTAAGGCGGTCATAGATATTTTCCAGAAAGGGAGTGAGATGTTTGCAGGAACTATTGAGTCAGGAGAAGTCCATATATTTACAGATCAAGGAAATGATAGAAAACGATATTATCCGGGACATTCTGCTGGAGGAAGAGCGGGTGCCGAGTACAAATGAACTGGCGAAGCTCTACGCCATCAATCCGGCAACAGCGGCAAAGGGTGTAAATCTTCTGGTGGATGAAGGTATTTTGTATAAGAAAAGGGGGATTGGAATGTTTGTAGCATCAGGAGCAAAGCAGGTAATCGTGAGGAAGAGAAAAGAGAGATTTTTTGATGATTATATCAGAAGCCTTCTGACAGAAGCGGCAAGCCTGGGAATCACCAAAGAAGAATTGATCGATATGATAGCAGCAGGAAAAGGGGAGGATGCAAAATGAGCGTAATGACATTAAAATGTGAGAATCTGGTAAAACAGTATAAAGACAAAAGGGCACTGGACAATGTGAGCCTTACATTGGAGAAGGGAAAAATATACGGCCTGATCGGACGAAACGGCGCGGGCAAGACCACGCTTCTGTCTGTTTTGACCGCCCAGAATCCGGCCACACACGGAACTGTCACATTGAACGGACAGCCGGTTTGGGAAAATGAGGCGTCCCTGTCCCATCTCTGTTTTTCAAGGGAGATCAATGCCAATATGAATGCCGGAGGAATCGGCGCATTGAAAATAAAAGAGTATCTGAAAATGGCAGAGACATACATGCCTCACTGGGATAAGGAGATGGCAGAGCATCTGCTTGACATTTTCCATTTGGACCGGAAAAAAAGGATCTCCAAGCTGTCAAAAGGTATGACATCCATGGTCACCATAATCGTGGCACTTGCCAGCAAAGCAGATTTCACATTGCTGGATGAACCCGTTGCAGGGCTTGATGTAGTGGCAAGGGAACAGTTCTACAGGATACTGTTGGAGGAATATACGGAGACAGGGCGTACCTTTGTCATCTCCACACATATTATTGAGGAAGCAGCAGACCTTTTCGAGGAAGTTATCATTCTGCATGAAGGCAAAATGGTACTGAAGGAGAATACCCAGGAACTTCTGGAAAGCTGTGTACATGTAAGCGGCAGGGAAGAGGATGTGGATGCCGCGACAGCAGGACTTACGAAATACAGAGAGGAGACCATTGGAAGGAGCAAAAGCGTCACCGTAAAACTGGAGCCGGGCCAGAGAGTGGAAGCTGCAGACAGTGTCAGTGTACAGCCAATGAATCTTCAGAAAATATTCGTGGCGATGTGCGGCGGGGAGGTATAGAGATGAAGAAGTGGAGACTGTTCATGGAATGGGCACTGCAGGTTATAGGCATGTCTGTCGTAGTGGTTCTGGGTATGACAGTACTGACCGGGGGGCAGATATGGCTGGGATTTTCAAAGGCATCCGGCGGGCGTATGGTATCTGATCTGCCTGTTAAGATGATGCTTGTCACGGTATTTGTATCGGCGGTGACGTCCTCCGGTGTGTATACCAGTTATATACCTGCGGGTATGTGCCTGAACTGCAGGCGGAAAGATGCTTTGATGGGAATGCAGATCATGAAGCTGGTAGTTGCGCTACTGATGTCTGCCATCACTTTATTGCTGGCGGCAGTCGGAGACTGGCAGTTTGTCAGGGGAAATACGGCTGAGGCACTGGAGATTCTGGCGGTCGCATTCTGCGCTCTGCTCCTTGTGACATCCGTGGGAGAAGTCGTGGGGCTCGTCTATCTGCGGTTCCGGAAGATAGGAATGATAATCATGGTTTCCTTTTTCGCCATCGGCGGAGGCGCCCTGGGAGCAATTGTAGCCATGAATATTAAGGACATCCGTTTTGATTTTAAATTTACGAATGTGCTTATATATACAGCCGCAGCTACGGCAGTCGTATGGATTTTGGATATTATTATTTCAAGACGCCTGCTGGAAGGCCTTGAGGCGCAGTAGAGGAGGGATATCATGTGGAAATCAATAAAGGAGCAGGTAAAAATAGAGGTCTGCGACATGAGAGTTTATCTGGCTCTGGAGGCAGGACTGTGTGCCCTGGGTATGGTTATCATGACCTGTGTGCATATGTTCGGCAATGAGGAGAGTTATTTCCCTCTGGGCAGCATGATAGCGGCAATCGCTGTTCTGTGTCTGATCATATTCGGAAATATATTCAGCCTGTGCATGGGATTTGATATGGCGGTCAGCATGGGAAAAACAAGAAAGCAGTATTACCCGTCAGCTATTATCGTATATTTTCTCATGACACTGGTGCTCTTAGCAGGTCTGTTTCTGCTTCTGCGTGTGGAGACGGCCATATACGGTGTGCTGCTTCCGGGGAAAATAAAAGAAAATATACCGATCATGACAAAGTTTACAGTGCCCTGGATCTTTGGAGGGGCCGTAGCTTTAAATGGCTGTGCCGCTCTGGGGGCGGCCATTGTACGACGGTTCAAAAGAGGAAGGGTCGTCATTCTGGCCTTCTGGCTGCTCGGCTGCTGGACACTGCCCGGTGCTGCAGAGGGCAGGGACAGTAACGTCATGAACCGTATCGGAATTGCATGGGGACAGTGGTTCGGAGGATTTCAGACCTGGGCGCAGATCGGTATGATGGTGGGGGCCGGAGTTGCTTTGTGTGCGGCCGCGTATCTGATTTTCAGGAAACAGGCAGTGCAGTGGTAGGAGTTACAGACTCTGTAATTAGGATGATTGTGGAAACATCTCCTTTTACAGGGTCTGTTTTTGCGTTATAATAACACATATCAGGAAAATTCTGCAATGACAGGACAGAGCTTCCTTCCCCTGTCTGTAACGCTGTATTGTGAATATTATATAAAAACAGCAATCTAAATACAGGAATAATAACGAAAAAAATATAAATACAGAAATCCTATTGACATTTATATGTTAATTTCGTAAAATGACAACGTAAGACAAATGGAGAATTAAAACAAGATGAAAAAAGCGACGATTATTGATGTAGCCAATGCCTGCGGCGTATCCATGAAAACAGTATCAAGGGTGATCAACAACAGCCCTAATGTCAGTGATGCGACCAAGAAAAAGGTCTTTGCTGCCATGAAAGAACAGGGATATCAGGTGAATATCCTGGCAAAGGGACTGAAGGGAAACCGTACGAATATTATCGTGGTTTTTGCTGACCGTCATCATGAGGAACATTTAAGCATCTGGCATAATATCATGCTGAAGCATCTGTTCTCTTATGCGAAGGACAGAAACATGAAGATAGTCCTTTCTCCGTCCAACAGTGAAAAGTTCGAGGAGGATGAGACCGACGGTTTCTATCTGATGGCAAGCGGTATAGCAGACGGCGCCATACTGCTGGAGAATATTCTCAATGACCCGCGGGTGGATTACTTTGAAAAGCATAACATACCGTATGTGGTATTCGGTGAGCCTGAGAATCCGGATGTTCCTTCCGTCAGCCTTGACAATTTTGATGTGGGCTATAATGGAGGCAGATATCTGATAGGCAGGGGATACAGCAAGATAGCACTGCTGATAGGCGAACAGAAATTCCTGTCCACTCAGCTCCGCATAGAAGGCTTTGAAAAAGCCATGTATGGAACAGGCGCCCAGTATCATATCTTTACAGGGATCGATACCGTGGAAAAGGCTTATCACAAGTCAAAGGAAGTCCTGGAGGAGTATGATATACAGGCATTCTTCGTATCCGGTGATGAGAGAGCACTTGGTGTCTACAGAGGGATATATGAGAAAGGCATGAGGATACCGGAAGATGTGGCTGTTCTTGGGATTGATAATATAACATTAGGCGAATTTTATTATCCTCCTATTTCCACTGTCGCTCAGGATTTCAAACAGCTTGCAAAATGCTGTATTGATTTTGTGGTAGGAGAGATAGAAGAAGGTAAAAAAGAGGATGCAAGAAAGATATTTAAATTTCCGACAGAGATTATTGAAAGAAAATCTACATAATACCATAAAAAAGGAAGGAGATACTTCCTTCCATAATGACAACGTTGTCTTTTAGTGACAACGTTGTCAGAAAGGAGAAAAATATGAACCTGGAAACAAAGGCAAGACAGAGGCTGGCCGTCATCTATAAAGACGACGGAAAAATAAGCGAAGCCTGGGACAAAATTTCCCGTCAGCTGCAAAAGTATCAGCCGGCGGAAGAAAAAGGAAAGAAGTTAACCCAGAGAGATAGTATTTTGATCACATACGGAGATACTATCACCAAAAAGGGAGAACCGGGTCTTCAGGTACTTCATAAATTTTTGGAAGATTTTGTGGGGGATGCGGTGACAAATGTACATCTGCTCCCAATGTATCCCTATACATCAGATGATGGATTTTCTGTGGTGGATTACAGAAGCATCAATCCGGAACTGGGTGACTGGGAGGATATATCCGCACTATCTGAAAATTACGGGCTGATGTTTGACGCGGTGATCAACCATATATCCAAAAGCAGTGAATGGTTCAGCCGTTATCTGGAATGCGAGGCACCTTACAGAGATTATTTTATCACCTGTGATCCAAATGCGGATTACAGCACAGTGACCAGGCCAAGAGCACTTCCTCTTCTGACGGCCTTTCACACAAAGGAGGGGGAAAAGCATGTATGGACAACCTTCAGTGAAGACCAGATCGACCTGAATTTTGAATGTCCCGATGTGCTTGCGGAGGTTCTCGATATTCTGGTCATGTACGCAAAGGCAGGGGCAAAATTTATACGGCTGGATGCCATTGGGTTTATGTGGAAACAGCTTGGAACAACCTGTATGCATCTGCCGGAAACACATGAGCTTATCAAACTCATGAAGGATGTGCTGCAGGAATACGCACCGGGCACAAAACTGATCACAGAGACAAATGTTCCCCATGCGGATAATATCAGTTATTTCGGCAATGGGGAGGATGAAGCTGATCTGGTTTACCAGTTTCCGCTGCCGCCGCTCACCATGTATTCCCTCTTAAAGGGAGATGCATCCATTCTCAGTTCCTGGATGGCAGGCCTCAAACTTCCAGGCAGCAGGGTAACATATTTTAATTTTCTCAGTTCCCATGACGGAATCGGGGTGAGACCCACTGAGGGTATCCTGAGTGACGAAGACAGACAGTTTCTTGTGGAGGCGGCTCTTAAAAACGGAGGCAGGGTTTCTTATAAAGATAACGGAGACGGGACCAAAAGCCCTTACGAGCTGAATATCAATTATCAGGATGCCCTGGCAGGACCCGATGAGTCAGACGAGGAACGGATTGGAAAATTCCTGGCAGCAGAGACTATTTTACTTTCCATGCAGGGTGTTCCCGGTATTTACATCCACAGCCTGCTGGGTTCCAGAAACGATTATTCCGGTATGACCACATCGGATATCCCCAGAAGGATCAACCGGGAGAAGATAGATTATGATTATCTGAAGCAGCAGTTAGACGGAAAGACAAACAGAAGCAGGATCTTTCATGAAATGCGCAGAAGACTCCGGATCAGAAACGGGGAGAGCGCATTTTCACCGGAGGCAGAACAGGAGGTCATGGACCTGGATCCGAGAGTTCTGGCACTGAAACGTGAGAACAGGGAAACAGGAGAGATCATTTACGCGCTGATAAATGTATCCTCCCATAATGTTGAACTGAATCTTCCGCACATCTGCGGAAAGGACCTGCTCTTTGATAAAGAGATACAGGAAAAAATCAGCATGGTACCATACGGTACAGTCTGGCTGAAAAAACAGTGATTGTTGCAGAAAGGCGGCGTCCGAATTGTTTTAAGACGGTCTTTTTGACACAAATAAATAATGAGAATTCAAAAAAAGGAGAAAAAATTATGAAGAAAAAAGCATTGTGTGTATTACTGGCAGCAGCCATGGTTTCCACCTTTACAGCAGGCTGCGGAAGCAGCGGAAGCGGCAAAGAAGAAGCGAAAGGTGACAGCAAAAGCGGTAAGGTAAAGATCCAGTTCATGCACCAGCAGGTAGAACAGGAACGGCAGGATGTGGTGCAGGCGATCATCGACGATTTTGAAAAGGAAAATGAAAACATTGAAGTGGAGTCCATCCCGGTAAATGAGGATGACTATGATTCCAAGATCGTAGCTCTCGGAGGAAGCGGCGAACTTCCGGCCATCATTGAATACAGCCAGGACCAGGCAAAAACAAGTGTGTCAAACCAGTTCACAAACCTGGACGCAGTGAAAGAAGTCATTGACCAGAAGGGAGAGGATTCCTTCTACGAAGGCGCGCTGGATGTGACAAAGACAGAGGACGGAAGCGGATATGTAGGTGTTCCGATCTGCAGCTGGGTACAGGGAATCTGGGTCAACACAGCGATGCTTCAGGAGAAAGGACTGGAGCTGCCGGAAAACTGGGATGATATCCTGGAAGTGGCTGCAGCATTCAATGACCAGGCCAACAAAAAATACGGCATTGCTCTTCCAACATCAGAGTCAGCCTTTACAGAGCAGGTATTCTCACAGTACGCTCTGTCCAATGACGCAAACGTATTTGACAAGGATAAAAATGTTACAGTAAATACACCGGAAATGAAAGAAGCTGTTGAATTCTACAAAGAGCTGGCATCTTACTCCATGCCGGGCTCCACAGAAGTTGCAGATGTAAAAGATGCTTTTGTCGGAAAGAACACACCGATGGCAATGTACTCCACCTATATTTTAAACGCAGTGAAGGAAGCCGGATTTGCTGAGGACCTGGCACTGGTTCTGCCGAACAAGAAAGAGCCTGTTTCTTACGGCTGTATCACAGTTCTGGGTATTGCTGACGGTATGGAGGACGCAGAAACAGATGCTGCCAAGAAATTTGTCTCCTTCCTTCTGGAAAAAGAGAATAATATCAATTGGCTGAACATGGCACCGGGCGGAATCCAGCCGGTATTAAAAGAAGTGAGTGATGATGCTGCCTACACCGATATGGAAGAGCGTAAGGCATTCGCAGGATTAAACGATGATATCGCAGCAGCGGTTGACAGCCTTCAGCTCTTTGGTACTGTTGATGGAAAGAATTTTACAGAGATGGGCGATGTGACAAACACAGGTGCTATCAGCAAAATGATCAACAATGTGGTTGTACAGAACGCTGACATTGATAAAGAACTTGAAACTGCACAGGAAGCAGTTGAAAAACTGATCAAATAAAGGAAAAGAGATGCTGTGCGGGCGGCGGACTGTCCGCCTGTACAGCAGCCTTTGATAAAAGCAGAAAGGGGAAAGGAATGAAGTCCAAAAAGAAAAAACTGGGCGGAAATGATACCAGATTTGCTTATGCCCTGCTGGCACCAAGTCTGATTCTGCTGGTATTGCTGATAGGTTATCCTATGATTTACAATATTGTGATCAGTTTCCAGGATGTGCCCATCAATCCCAGAATGGCGTCAGAGTTTGTGGGTCTTGATAATTTTAAGGCTGTATTTCAGGATAAAAGCTTCTACCAGTCCGTATTTGTCACCCTGATCTTCACCGTTCTGGTAACTGCAGTAAGTACCGCGTTCGGTCTGGCTATCGCAGTATTCATGAACCGGGAGTTTGTGGGTAAAAAGCTTGTAAATTCAATTATTATTCTGTCTTACGTGGTTCCGGCTGTGTGTCTTATTTTCGCATGGCGTTATATGTTCAACAATATTTATGGTATCATTAACTATATCATAGTGGATGTGCTCAAGCTGGCAGATGAGGTTCCGTTATGGTTTGACCAGCCGGCAAGTGCGTTTATCCTTGTCACTATATTTGCTATATGGAAATTCTATCCGTATGCATACATGTCCTTTGTGGCGATCCTGCAGTCTGTGGACAAGAGCCTGTATGAGGCTGCTGACATGGATGGAGCTACCTCATGGCAGAAGTTCCTGGCAGTTACATATCCTGCCATCAAACCAACACTGGTAACAGTAGTCAGCCTGAGGACAATCTGGGTATTCTACATTTATACGGAAGTATATCTCCTGACAAAACAGGTAAATGTACTGGGTGTATACCTGTACGATATGGCTTTTGCCACACATGATTTCGGCAAGGCAGCAGCCATTTCCATTGTATTGTTCGTGGTGATCTTCAGCCTTGTTATGCTGATCAGAAAGAAGGTGCTGAGAGTTGAAGAAGATTAAGAGAAAAACATTAAAAGAGATATTTTTCTATGTGAGAGTAGTATTGCTGGTTGTGATCCTGCTGTTCCCATTCCTCATCATGCTCAGCGTGTCCATAAAATCCACAGCGGAAACCATTGCGTATCCGCCTACGGTCATTCCGAAGACATGGACCTTCCAGCACTTTATTGATATTTTTGATCCGGGTATTTTCCCGTATCTGAAATACTTTGGAAACAGTCTGTATATTGCCCTGACGGTCTCCGTACTGGCTGTATTTCTGGGGATCCTGGGTGGGTATGCGCTTTCAAAGCTGAAATTCAAAGGAAAAAAGGGAATCAGCGAAATGTTTTTCCTGGTTTATATGTTTTCCGGGATTCTGCTTATCGTTCCCCTGTTCCGTATGCTCTCTGCCATCGGGTTAAAGAACAGCAGAGAGGCTGTAATTGTGTGTATGATCATCCAGACACTTCCCACAGCCATCTATATGACAAGAAGTTATTTTGACACTATACCGAAAGAGCTGGAGGAGGCAGGAAGAGTGGATGGCCTCAGCAAGATGGGCATTATTTTCCGCATCATTGTTCCGCTTTCTATTTCAGGACTGATATCTGTATTCGTTTACGCATTTATGATCGCATGGAATGATGTGCTTTTTGCATCCATATTCATTGACTCCCCGGATATGATGACGATTCCGATCGGACTCAACTCCCTGTTCAATACACCGGATTACGTATGGGGAAGAATGATGGCGGCATCTTTGGTTACCTCGCTCCCTGTAGTGATCATGTATGGATTCAGCCAGAGACTGATCAAGGGCGGCAGAACTGACGGCGGTGTAAAAGGTTAAGGAAAAGAGGAGAACTGACATGAAAAAATTAGTGGCTACAGCACCCAGAGTTGCTGAACTGAAAGACTATACAGACAGAGAGATAAACAGTAATGAAGTAAAGATAAAGGTGGAGTTTGCAGCTCCCAAACATGGCACTGAGCTGGCGGATTTCCGCGGCACCACTCCTTTTATTGACGGGAAATTCGATGAGGAGTGGAGGGTTTTCACAGAGCGGGGTGAAGATGAACCCAGAGGTATTGAATTTGGAGACCTGGCACTTGGAAATATGTTCGTTGGAACGATCGTAGAAAAGGGCGCAGATGTTACAGAGTATGAAGTGGGTGACCGCGTATGCTCCTACGGACCCATTAAAGAGACCCAGATCGTAAATGCAGTGGACAATTACAAGCTCAGAAAAATGAGTAAAGAGGCATCCGCGAAGAATGCGGTCTGCTATGACCCTGCACAGTTTGCGCTGAGCGGAATCCGGGATGCGGATGTTCGCCCGGGCGACCGTGTTGTGGTGATCGGGCTCGGCGCCATCGGACAGATTGCCCTGCAGTTTGCGGCAAAGATCGGTGCCACCACAGTGATCGGTATTGACCCCATTGCGAAGAGAAGAGAAATCGCAGAAAAACACGGCGCACATTACACCATTGATTCCATGAGCTGCGACGCCGGAATGGAGATTAAGAAGCTGACAGATAAAAAGGGTGCTGATGTTATTATCGAGACAAGCGGTAATGTACATGCCCTGCAGTCCGCGCTGAAAGGTCTGGCTTATAACGGAACCATCGCTTATGTGGCATTTGCAAAACCATTCCCTGCAGGCCTGTGGCTTGGGCAGGAGGCACACTTCAATTACGGCAAGATCATTTTCTCCCGTGCCTGCAGTGAGCCGAACCCGGAATATCCGCGCTGGGACAGACACAGAATCGAAGATGTGTGCTGGGAGCTTCTTATGAACGGTTATCTTGACTGTGATGACATTATTTATCCGGTAGTACCCTTTGACAAATGCGCGGAAGGATTCTGCTATTACGTTGACCAGCACCCGGAAGAGAGCATTAAACTGGGTGTAGACTTTACAGGGAGGGAATAATATGCTGTTAGGAACACAGGATAAGGATTTTTTTCCGGAAGACCTGATTGAAAAATTCAAATTCGTAAAAAATATGGGATTTGAATGTTTTGAGATAGACGGAAAAGTGCTGACAGACAATGTAGAAACAGTAAAACAGGCCATTAAAGAGTCAGGTCTTCCCGTGTCCAGCGCCTGCGGCGGCTACAGAGGCTGGATCGGGGACTTTATAGAGGAGCGCAGGGAGAATGGTGTGGAGGATTTAAAAGAGATCATCCGTGCCTTGAAGGAAGTAGGGGGAACCGGTGTTGTGGTACCTGCTGCCTGGGGTATGTTCACTTTCCGTCTTCCGCCGATGGTATCTCCCAGAAGTCATGAAGGGGATGTAAAGGCTATTTTGAAATCACTTTCAGAGCTGGAGCCTGTGGCAAAGGAGAATGGGATCTACATTTACCTGGAACCTTTGAACCGTTATCAGGACCATATGCTGAACACCCTGCAGGATGCCATGGATATTATCCGCAGAGGCGGCTTTGAGATGGTCAAGATCACGGCTGACTTTTATCATATGGCCATCGAAGAGGATGATATCTCCCGCTCTCTTACAGAGTTCAGGGATGTGATCGGACATATCCACATTGCGGAGAACCACAGATATCAGCCTGGTACCGGGTCCATTGACTGGAACAGGCATATGCAGACTTTAAAGAATATAGGATATGAGGGCGCTGTTGTAAATGAAGGAAGGATCCGCGGGGATGATCCGCTGGAGGTATATCAGAAATCCGTTGATTTTATGAAGCAGTTTCTGTAAAAAACACCGCCGGCGTCTCAGGATGCCGACGGTGTTTTCTCTGCCCTCAAGAGGAGGATAAAGATGGATAAATTGAAAATGGCAATCATTGGTTCCGGCCAGATCGCCAGGGTGACACATATACCAAATTATCAAAGCATGGAAAATGTAGAGCTGGTGGGAATTTGTGATACCAACCCTGACGCTGCGAAGGCAGTGGCAGAGCAGTTTGGGATTGCGCGGTATTTCGGAAATCATCTGGAAATGCTGTCTGAGCTTCGGCCGGATGCGGTGACAATCTGCGTGCCCAATAAATTCCACTGTCAGATCACACTGGACGCGCTGGAGGCAGGCTGTCATGTATTATGTGAAAAGCCACCTGCCATAACTGTTCAGGAGGCACAGGCCATGGAAAAAAAGGCGGAAGAAAAGAAGCTGCTTCTGTCTTACGGGTTTCATTTCCGGCACAGTGAGCAGACTGCATTTTTGAAAGAGAAGATTCTGGCGGGGGATTTTGGTACCATTTATAATACGAACGTGCAGTGGCACAGAAGAAGAGGAATTCCCGGCTGGGGTAATTTTACCAATAAAGCTATGCAGGGAGGCGGCCCGCTGATTGATATCGGGGCACATATGCTGGACTGTGCGCTCTATCTTCTGGGGTATCCGCAGATTTCTTACGTGTGTGCTTCTTCCAGTGACAGAATCGGAAAAAGAGGCGGCCAGGGCCTTATGGGAACATGGGACGGTGGACGCTTTACCGTGGAGGACGGACTCTTTGGGTTTATACATTTTGCTGATGGAACCAGTATGAGTCTGGAAACATCCTTTGCCATTAATATGAAAGAACGTGATCTGAGGAAAATACAGTTATACGGAGATAAGCTGGGCGCAAACGTATTTCCTCTTGAAATATACGGGGAAGAACAGGGACAGCTTACGGACAAAAGTTTTCCGTTCATGGAGATGAGGGATTGGCACAGAGACAGTGAGGAGAACTTTGTAAAAGCCTGTCTTGGCAGGGAGCCGCTGCTGGTCACAGCCGAGCAGGGGACATATGTTCAGCGTGTGATCGGGGCATTATACAAAGCAGCCGAAAGCGGCATGCCTTATATATGGCAGGAATAGCTGACGGACGGCTGACAGATGGGAGAGGAAGAGACAGAATGATTCACTATGCGATTGAAAAACAGGGCGGAGAGATCTGGCTCAGACAGAAGAAATACGAACCTCGTTTTGCTTTGAAGACAGAATCTGTGTTTGCACAGTGTAATGGATATATGGGTGTCCGGGCTTCCCTTGGCCTCCCCTCTCTGGATGGGAAGAAGGGGATGTTCATAGCCGGTCTCTACAACAGGGCCTATGAGGAGGAAGTTACGGAACTTGTCAACTGCCCTGATGTGACAGGCTATGAGCTGGTGCTGGACGGGGAGCCGGTGCTGCCGGACAGCCGCTGTCTTACAGAGTTTGAGAGGAAATTCAATATCCACACAGGAGAGCTGGTGATCACATCTACCTATGAACTGGAATCAGGCGCAAGCTTCTGCCTGACAGACCGCCGGTTTGCCTCCATGGAAAATGAGCATCTGTTTGTACAGAGTATCGGAATCACCATGCAGAAGGGATGCATAAAGAACGGCGGAATCTGTACCGGAATCGACGGACAGCAGACCAACAGCGGTGTGTCCCACTTTAAGAAGGTGAACTGCCGGGTGTACGACAGAAAGTATCTGCATGTGGAGGGATATCTGGAGGAGGATACACTGAGTATTCTGGAAGGGGTAAGTTATACCGGAGAAGAGGAGGAGGCTGTGTTTACCCTGAAACGAAGAGGGATCACCGGCAGATATTTCTTCAGTATTCCGGATGGAGGAACCTGGGAATTTACCAAATATGTCTATATCCAAAATGAAAAAGACTCTCTTGGCCTGGACAGGCAGAAGAAGCTGCTGGAAAAATGCAGTGAGGCAGGGTATGCAGATGTCTTTTTAAAGCATAAGAAAATAATGCAGGATATCTGGAGACAGGCCCGGATTGAGATTGACGGGGCCAGTCCGGAGGAAGAGGCAGCAGTCAGTTTTGCCCAGTATCATCTGCTGGGAATGATGCCCTGGCACAGTACAGACTGCAGTATTGCGGCAAAAGGACTCACAGGTGAGGGGTACAAGGGACATGTGTTCTGGGATGCGGAGATTTTTATATTACCGTTTTTCCAGTATGTATTTCCGCAGGCAGCCAGAAATCTGCTGGAATTCCGGTATAAAGGTCTGGACGGAGCCAGGGAAAAGGCAGAGGCATATGGTTACAAGGGCGCCATGTATCCCTGGGAGGCAGCCGTAACAGGGCGGGAAGAGACACCGCTCTACGCAGCGCTTAACATACATACAGGCAAGGCCAACAAAGTGTGGTCCGGGATCAAAGAGCATCATGTGACAGCGGATATTGCCTATGCGGTATGGCAGTATTACAGTGTTACCGGGGACAGAGCATTTATGGAGCGGTTCGGTTATGAGATCATTTTTGAGACGGCTTCTTTCTGGGTATCCCGGGGGCAGTGGGATGAAAAAAGACAGGCTTATGTGATCTGTGACATTATCGGACCTGATGAATATACGGAACACGTGGATAATGACGCATATACCAATTATATGGCGCGCTACTGCTGCAGACTGGCCTCTGTTCTGGCTGAAAAGCTCTGTGCGGAGAGTCCGGATCTGTACCGTGAGCTGGACCGCCGTCTGGGGATGGATAGGAACAGAAAGAGCTGGGAAGAGTTTGCGGACAGGCTGTACGTTCCTGTTCCCAATGAGGAGCTTGTCATTCCCCAGGATGACACATTTCTCTCTAAAAAACGCATCCCGGATATTGAAAAATATAAAAAGTCTCAGATCAAACAGGCAGTCCTCCTGGACTACTCCAGGGACGAGGTGGTTGATATGCAGGTGCTGAAGCAGGCGGATGTGGTTATGCTCCTGAACCTGTTTCCATACATGTTCTCTAAAGAAGTGGTAAAAAAGAATGTTCTCTTTTACGAGGAGAGGACTATACACGACTCTTCTCTGAGTTACTGTGCCCACGCACAGGCCTGCGCTGCCATCGGTGAGACGGAACTGTCCTGGGAGTTCTTTAAAAAGTGTATGGTCATTGACCTGGATGACAATCCAAATGATACAACGGATGGTATCCACGCTGCTTCCCTTGGGGGAATCTGGAGTTGTGTTATCTTTGGATTTGCAGGCATCAGTTTTTCTGACGGAAGGCTGAATGTTTCTCCGCGGCTGCCAAAACACTGGAAGGAGATGCGTTTCTCTGTGAAGGTATATGGGCATGAAATAGATGTGAAAATAAACCGCCGGGAAGTTCTGCTGGAAAGCCGTGAGAAATTTGTGCAGCCTCTGTCTGTGCTGGTGAATGATGAAATATATACTCTGACAGATACCCTGTCAGTGAAGTGCAAAGACAAAGAGGAGGACATATGCGCATGAGAGCAGTGATTTTTGATCTGGACGGTGTTGTAGTGGACACCGCAAAGTATCATTATCTGGCATGGAGAAAACTGGCCGCAGAGCTGGGCTTTGTATTTGACGAGGCAAATAATGAGCGTCTGAAGGGGGTCAGCAGAATGACATCCTTGGAGATCGTGCTGGAGACCGGAAAGATACAGAATCTGTCCATGGAGGAGAAAATAGCGCTGGCGGACAGGAAGAACGGGTACTATCTGGATATGGTGTCCACTATAGATGAATCTGAGATACTGCCGGGCATACCTGCGTTTCTGGAAAGACTGAGAGCGGAGGGTTATAAGATCGCCCTGGGCTCCGCCAGCAAAAGCGGCGGCATGATCCTGAAAAAGCTGGGTCTTATGCCATTCTTCGACGCAGTGGTGGACGGAAACCTGGTGGAACGTGCAAAACCGGACCCCCAGGTGTTTACAAAAGCGGCTGAAATGCTGGGCGTACCTTGTAAAGACTGTGTGGTGATAGAGGATTCGGCGGCAGGGATCGCTGCAGCGGCAGCAGGCGGAATGAAAAGTGTGGGAATCGGCAGCAGTGAAATTCTGGGAAATGCGGACATCGTAGTGCCGGATACGGCAGAACTTCCCGGATTAGACCTGCCGAAATAGCCAAAATCACAGAAAATCTCCCATATCCCTTGACATTTTCTTCTCTATCTATTTATAATGAAATTTGATAAAGACAAAGACGATGATGGAGACAGTATTCTGCAGGAGAAAACCACAGCGAGCCGGGGAAGGTGCAAGCCCGGTATGAGTATCAGCAGAAGAATATCACTCCGGAGCCGCTGCCTGAAATATAAGTAAGGGATGCCGGATTTCCCCCGTTAAAAGGAACGCGTATGATAGTATGTGTAAGAGGTGGTTAAACGATAGCTGAGGCTTTCGTCCTGTTGCAGGGCGGAGGCCTTTTTTATATCCCCCAGGCACAGAGAAAGGAGAATAAGACATGTATCAGAAAGTCCCCACAAACATGAATTTTGTGGAAAGAGAAAAAAACATCGAGAAATTCTGGGAAGACAATGAAATTTTCAAAAAGAGCATGGAACACAGAAAAGAAGGTGAGACCTACACTTTCTATGACGGCCCGCCCACAGCCAATGGCAAGCCTCACATCGGCCATGTTCTGACACGTGTTATCAAAGATATGATCCCGAGATACCGCACCATGAAAGGCTGCATGGTACCGAGAAAGGCAGGATGGGATACCCACGGCCTTCCGGTAGAGCTGGAAGTGGAGAAAATGCTGGGTCTGGACGGCAAGGAACAGATTGAAGAGTACGGTCTGGAACCATTTATCAACCACTGCAAGGAATCTGTGTGGAAATACAAGGGAATGTGGGAGGATTTTTCGGGAACTGTAGGCTTCTGGGCAGATATGGATAATCCCTATGTCACCTACCATGATGATTTCATCGAGTCCGAATGGTGGGCTTTAAAACAAATCTGGGACAAAGGCCTTTTGTATAAAGGATATAAAATCGTTCCCTACTGCCCGCGCTGCGGAACCCCGCTTTCCAGCCATGAGGTAGCCCAGGGATACAAGGACGTAAAAGAACGCTCCGCTATCGCCCGTTTTAAAGTAAAAGGCGAGGACGCATATATTCTGGCATGGACCACAACACCCTGGACCCTTCCGTCCAATGTGGCACTGTGTGTGAACCCAAATGAAACCTATGTAAAAGTGACATCCGGGGAATACACCTACTATATGGCAGAAGCACTGCTTGATAAGGTTCTGGGAGAAGGAAATTATGAGATCCTGGAGCGCTATACAGGAAAAGAACTGGAGTACAAAGAGTATGAGCCGCTCTTCCCATTCGTAGAACTGAAAAAGAAAGCATACTATGTTACATGCGATACTTATGTAACGCTGACAGACGGTACCGGTGTGGTTCATATTGCACCTGCCTTCGGTGAAGATGACAGCAAGGTGGGAAGAGCCTATGACCTGCCGTTCTTACAGTTAGTAGATGAAAAAGGTGAGATGACCGCAGAGACTCCGTGGGCAGGTACTTTCTGCAAAAAAGCAGATAAAGAAGTGCTGATTGACCTGGAAAAACGCGGCCTGCTGTTTGATGCGCCTGTATTTGAGCACAGTTATCCCCACTGTTGGAGATGTGACACTCCGCTGATCTATTATGCAAGAGAGTCCTGGTTCATCAAGATGACAGCCGTGAAGGAAGACCTGATCCGCAACAACAATACGATCAACTGGATTCCGGAAAGTATCGGCAAGGGACGCTTCGGAGACTGGCTGGAAAATGTACAGGATTGGGGTATCAGCCGTAACCGCTACTGGGGAACCCCGTTGAATGTGTGGGAATGTGAATGCGGACATATGCACTCCATCGGAAGCAAAGAAGAGTTAAAGGCAATGTCCGACAACTGTCCGGATGACATTGAGCTGCACAGGCCATACATTGACAATGTCACCATCCGCTGCCCGAAATGCGGCAAAGAGATGCACCGTGTGCCTGAGGTGATTGACTGCTGGTTTGACTCCGGTTCCATGCCTTTTGCACAGCATCACTATCCGTTTGAAAATAAAGACCTGTTTGAGCAGCAGTTCCCGGCAGATTTCATCTCCGAGGCTGTGGACCAGACAAGAGGATGGTTCTACTCTCTGCTGGCTATCTCAACCCTGATCTTCAACAAGGCTCCGTTTAAGAATGTAATCGTGCTGGGCCATGTGCAGGATGAAAACGGACAGAAGATGAGCAAGTCAAAGGGCAATGCCGTTGATCCGTTTGAGGCTCTGGATACCTACGGGGCTGATGCCATCCGCTGGTATTTCTATGTAAACAGTGCGCCCTGGCTGCCGAACCGTTTCCACGGCAAGGCTGTACAGGAGGGACAGCGCAAATTCATGGGTACCCTGTGGAATACCTACGCGTTCTTCGTGCTGTATGCAAATATCGACAACTTTGACGCTACAAAATACAAACTGGAATACGACAAGCTTCCTGTTATGGATAAATGGCTGCTGTCCAGGCTCAATACCCTGGTGAAAACCGTGGATGACAACCTGGCAAACTACCGCATCCCTGAGACAGCCCGCGCGCTGCAGGATTTTGTGGATGAGATGAGCAACTGGTATGTGAGAAGAAGCCGTGAGCGTTTCTGGGCAAAAGGTATGGAACAGGATAAGATCAATGCTTATATGACTCTGTACACAGCCCTTGTGACTGTTGCAAAAGCAGCAGCACCTATGATTCCGTTCATGACAGAGGATATTTACCAGAACCTTGTGAGAAGCATTGACAAGAACGCACCGGAAAGTATCCATCTGTGTGACTTTCCGGAATGCAATGAGGCGTGGATCGATGCTGAACTGGAAGAGAACATGGAAGACCTTCTGGAAATCGTGGTAATGGGCCGTGCATGCAGAAATGCGGCAAATATCAAGAACCGCCAGCCGATCGGCAAAATGTTCGTCAAGGCCCCGTTCCAGCTCTCCGACTTCTATAAAGAGATCATTGAGGATGAACTGAATGTGAAGAAGATGAACTTTACAGATGATGTGAGAGACTTCACATCCTACAGCTTCAAGCCTCAGTTAAAGACCGTGGGACCAAAATACGGCAAGCACCTGAACAGCATAAGAGCAGCCCTTTCCTCCATCGACGGCAATGCAGCCATGGATGAGCTGAAGGCCGGCGGCGAGCTGAAACTTGACATTGACGGTCAGGAAATAGTATTATTAGAAAGTGACTTACTCATTGACACTGCGCAGATGGAAGGATATGTTTCCGAATCAGACAATGACATCACGGTTGTACTCGATACAAACCTGACTCCGGAATTAATTGAAGAGGGCTTTGTGAGAGAGATCATCAGCAAAGTCCAGACCATGCGTAAAGAGGCTGGTTTCGAGGTAATGGATAAAATCAGAATTTCCCTTACAGGAAACCAGGTGATTGAGGGCATCTTCCGCGCTCACGAGGCGGACATCAAGGCAGAGGTACTGGCAGAAGACGTCAACTACAATGAAGTAAGCGGCTATACAAAGGATTGGAAGATCAATTCTGAAAGCGTGACATTAGGTGTGGAGAAGATTTCATAAGGAATCTTCCCGGCCGGTCAGTTCCGGAGGAGGAGAAAATGTTAGATAATAATTTCAAAAAAGAAGAGTTTAAGAAAAGCGTCAGGGAAAATGTAAAGATGCTTTACAGAAAGACCATTGAGGAGGCAAGCCAGGAGCAGATTTTCCAGGCAGTTTCCCTTGCGGTCAAGGACGTTATTATTGACAACTGGTTATTGACACAGAAGCAGTATGAAAAAGATGACCCGAAGATTGTATACTACCTGTCCATGGAGTTCCTTATGGGCCGTGCGCTGGGCAACAACCTGATCAACCTGTGCGCATACAATGAAGTGAAAGAGGCACTGGAGGAACTGGGATTTGACTTAAATGTGATCGAAGACCAGGAGCCGGACCCGGCCCTTGGAAACGGTGGTCTGGGAAGACTGGCAGCATGTTTCCTGGATTCCCTGGCAACTCTGGGCTACTGCGCTTACGGCTGCGGTATCCGTTACCACTATGGTCTGTTCAAACAGAAGATCGAGAACGGATTCCAGGTGGAAGTACCGGATAACTGGCTGAAAGACGGATATCCATTCGAGCTTCGCCGTCCGGAATACGCCAAAGAAGTAAAATTCGGCGGATATGTAAAGGTAGTATATGACCCTGCCACAGGCAGAAACAATTTCGTACAGGAAGGTTACCAGTCTGTACTGGCTATTCCATACGACATGCCTATCGTGGGTTACAACAACAAGATCGTCAACACCCTGAGAATCTGGGATGCACAGGCCATCAGTGAATTCCAGCTTGATCTGTTTGACAAGGGTGACTACAGAAAAGCAGTTGAGCAGGAGAACCTTGCAAAGAATATCTGTGATGTCCTTTATCCCAATGACAATCACTATGCAGGTAAAGAGCTGCGTCTGAAACAGCAGTATTTCTTCATCTCCGCAAGTATCCAGGCTGCCATTGAGAAATTCAAAAAATCTCACAGCGACCTGCATGAACTGCCGAAGAAAGTTACCTTCCAGTTAAATGATACCCATCCGACCATGACTGTGGCGGAGCTTATGCGTATCCTTCTGGACGAGGAAGGCATGACCTGGGAGGAGGCATGGGAGATCACAACCCATACCTGCGCTTACACCAACCATACCATTATGGCAGAGGCACTGGAAAAATGGCCCATCGAGCTGTTCTCCAAACTGCTTCCCCGTATTTACCAGATCATTGAGGAGATCAACCGCAGATTCATCCAGGAAATCAACAATAAATATCCGGGCAATCAGGAGAAAGTCCGCAAAATGGCTATCATCTATGACGGCCAGGTCAAGATGGCACATCTGGCTATCGCAGGCGGTTACTCCGTAAACGGTGTTGCAAGGCTGCACACGGAAATCCTGAAGAAACAGGAGTTAAAGGATTTCTATGAGATGTATCCTGACAAATTCAACAACAAGACAAACGGTATCACACAGAGACGTTTCCTGCTCCACGGCAACCCGCTGCTGGCAGACTGGGTAACAGACCATATCGGAGACGGATGGGTGACTGACCTTTCACAGCTCTCCAAGCTGAAAGTATATGCAGATGACAAGAGAGCACAGCAGGAGTTCATGAATATCAAATATCAGAACAAGGTGCGTCTTGCAAAATATATTCTGGAGCACAACGGCATTGAGGTGGATCCGCGTTCTATCTTCGATGTACAGGTAAAGCGTCTGCATGAGTACAAACGCCAGCTTATGAATATTCTGCATGTGATGTATCTGTATAACCAGATCAAAGAGCATCCGGAAATGGATTTCTATCCGAGAACCTTCATTTTCGGCGCAAAAGCCGCAGCGGGATACGTGCGTGCAAAACTTACGATCAAGCTGATCAACGCAGTTGCAGATGTGGTGAACAATGATAAATCTATCAACGGAAAACTGAAAGTAGTATTTATTGAGAACTATCGTGTATCAAATGCGGAGATGATCTTCGCTGCAGCCGATGTGTCTGAGCAGATATCTACTGCAAGTAAAGAGGCGTCAGGAACCGGTAACATGAAGTTCATGCTGAATGGTGCGGTTACTATCGGTACTATGGATGGTGCCAATGTGGAGATCGTGGAAGAAGTGGGCGAGGAGAATGCGTTTATCTTCGGTCTGTCCTCCGACGAGGTTATCAACTATGAAAACCATGGCGGATATGATCCCATGCAGTATTTCAACAATGATCCGGATATCCGTAATGTGCTGATGCAGCTGATCAACGGAACGTATTCCAATGGTGACTTTGAGCTGTTCCGGGATATCTATGATTCACTGCTGAATACAAAGAGCAGTGACAGGGCAGATACTTACTTTATTCTGGCTGACTTTAAGGCTTATGCGGAAGCACAGAAGCGTGTGGAAGAGGCTTATAAGGATGAAGCGGGATGGGCTAAGAAGGCGCTGCTGAATACGGCATGCTCCGGTAAGTTCACGTCTGACAGGACGATACAGCAGTATGTGGATGAGATCTGGCATTTGGATAAGGTTACGATTGATAAATAGAGATAGTGTTATCCTGGTGAGTGCAGGGTGATGAGGTGAGGGGGCTGTCCTGATGAATTGAGAGGTTCATGAGGGGCGGCTCCTTTTTGTGTGGGGTAAAACCGGACGCCGGGTCTGGCCATAAGCTTCCCTGTACGGACGGGAGCAGAGAACTTCCGAGCTAACACGCAACCCGCACTAAGTTCATCGCCTTAGGGCTCTTCACTAAGTGCTTGCTAGCGTGTGGATCTCGTAAGATTCTCTAAGCGCTCCTAAACGCCCGTACAGGGAAGCTTATGGCCAGACCCGGCTGTGCGTTTAGGCGGGAGGTGTAAGCAGTTCGATGCGGGACACGATATAGAACGCTGTTTGTGTCAGACGTTTACTTGCCGTTATCGGTTTAAAATACGGGTAGAATACTGACAAAATAGAAAATATTAAAATGATTTCTGAATTTGATGATAAAATATATCTGACATGTAATAATTGGTGTATTTGTCAAAACTACGTGCCAATCATTTCTTTTGACATCCTTTTTGGTCTATGGTACACTGAAAATAATTATGGAGAAATATACCCTACCGTAATAATGTCTGAAGACTACTCGAAATTGAAGAATATACTAACAGAGGTGAAAACAGTGGACAAGAACGAATACCGTGCCAAGCTGGACGTGATCAACGATCTGGTTGACAGGCAGGACTATAAGGGGGCTCTGGAAATTGTCGATACGATTGACTGGCGCAGGGTGCGAAGTGCAAGAACACTCTGTATGGTCGGCGAGATTTATGAGGCGAATAAACGGTATGAAGACAGCCGCAGGCTGCTCATACTGGCACATCAGAGGGCACCTATAGGAAAAACAGTAATATACCGGCTGGTTGAGCTGGCAATCAAAATGGGGAATTTTGATGAGGCAGTGGAATATTACAACCAGTTTGTAGAAATCTCCCCGAATGATAACTCACGTTACATATTAAAGTACAAGATCTACAGAGGAAGACGTTCACCCATCCAGGAACAGATCGCAATTCTGGAAGAATACAAGGGACGTGAGTATACGGAGCGCTGGTCTTATGAGCTGGCAAGGCTGTATGCCAAGGCCGGTATGAAGGACAAATGTGTGGAAGAATGCGATGACCTGATTCTCTGGTTCAGTGAAGGCAAATACGTGATAAAAGCCATGGAGCTGAAAATGAAATATGCTCCGCTTTCTCCAAGCCAGGAGGAAAAGTACAGAAATCGTTATGTGGAACCGTCACCGGAGAGCGCCGCGGCAGCCGCAGCAGCTACAATAACCGCAGCCACACAGGCGGCTTCAAAGCTTGTCAGCCAGTCCGTGGGTACAGGAATTGCAGAACAGAATACAGATGAAATGCCCCATATCGAGTCAGTCCGCTCCAGGGCAACCGGAAAGGCACCGGAGGAAGTATCCGTATTTTCACCGATTCTGGAAACAACAGGGGTTTTACAGGATAAAATTGCAAAGGGTATCCGGGATGTATTCTCCGGCGGCCCGAAAGCAGAAGAGCCGGAGGCTGAGACAGATGCGCCGGCAGAATCTGCCGCAGATGATATACAGAGCTACGGCATGGAAGATGACACCAGGGATTACGTGGTAAAAGAACTGGAACCGGACAAACCTGCATCATCCAGCATCACACCTGCAGCCATGAAACAACCGGTATCAAGACCTGTCGAGGCACCGAAAGAGCCTGTCCGGGAGGTTGATTTGGACGCTATTCTGGCTGAGACAGCAGGAGAACTGGCACAGGCAGTCGCAAAGGTATCCGAAGGGGTAACACCGGCAGTTGAAGCCGTGGCCGAAACAGCGGAAAATGTGGCAGAAGACACGGTGATGCCGTCTGAGATATCGGCAGAATCCAATGCGGCAGATGCAGAAAACGATAGAAGTGAACCACAGCCAATATACGAAGCAGATCAGGAGCAGCAGCCGGTTTCAGAAGCAGTGGAGGAGCCGGTAAGAGAATATACGATCGGCTCACAGCCAACGGTTCTGGATGGGGAAGCTGCCCAGTCCGAACAGACAGTTTATGAACCGGCTCAGCCACAGCAGGCGGAAGCGGGATCATTCCAGGCTGAACAGGCAGCATATGAACCGGCTCAGCCGCAGCAGGCGGAAGCGGGATCATTCCAGGCTGAACAGACAGCATATGAATCAGCTCAGCCACAGCAGGCGCAAGCGGAATCATTCCAGGCTGAGCAGACAGCACCGGAATCCCCCCAGTTTGACCAGGCAGTACCGGAGTCAGCTCAGCCACAGCAGGCGGCCCCGGAACCCGTCCAGCCAGAGCTGGAGCAGCCGTCCATGGAATCCATCATGGCAGAGGCGGCCATCACCTCAGAACCGGACGATTTAGAAGGCAGAACCATCGAAATACCGGTAGATGAAGTGAAAGCAGGACTTGGCGGCATGACAATAGATCTGCAGAAAGCCCTGGAGTCAGCAGTTATGGAGCCGGAGACAACGGCACAGTCCAAGAGCGCCGCGCAGCCGGGAGATTATGCACAGCCAGGAAAAGCTGACCGGTCTGAAAGTTTTGAACAGCCTGAATATCCGGAGGATGAATTGGTCCAGACAGTTGCTGAAGACAAGCGTATGCCTAAAGAGGCATCCATGTCTCCTGCAGGGACTGCCACAGAATCCATACTGAGACATCACCTTACCCCGGAAGAACAGAAACGTCTCTTCACTTACTTTGCCCCCATACCGGGCCTGACCCAGCAGATTACAGAAGCACTTGACATTGCACAGGAGTCTGCCTGTGAAAGGACATCAAAATCCGGAAATATAGTGATTACAGGACGCGAAGATGCAGGCAAGACCCGCCTGTCAGAGGGCCTGATAAAAGCCATCTGCAAGGAGCGCCATATGGAAGGCGCCAAGATCGCATATCTGGATGCGGAGAAGATGAATGAGAAGGACCCGGCCTATGTAGTTGACAAGCTGGCCGGCGGCTTTCTGGTAGTGGAAAACGCTTCATCTTTAAAAGCGGATGTGATAGAGAAACTTTCCAAGGCCATGGAATTCAGGACAAACCGTCTGACTGTCATTTTGGAAGACTTGAAGCCGGGCATTCAGAGCCTGGAGAAGACGTATCCGGAGTTTATGGAGAAATTTGATTCCCGCGTAGTCATTCCGGTATTTACCAATGACGAGCTGGTATCCTTTGCAAAGACATATTCCAAAGAGATGGGATACAAAATTGATGACATGGCTGTTCTGGCCCTGTACACCCTGATTGGTGACAACCAGGACGAAGACGATCCCGTATCAGTGGGACAGGTAAAAGAGATGATGGACAACGCGATCAAACGTGCCTCCAGAGGCGGAAGACGCCCGGGCAAAAAAGTGGCAAAACGCCACCTGGATGAGAGCGGACGCATTATGCTTTACGAAAAAGACTTTGATGTATAAAATAATCCCCGGCAGCGCATTGGAGTGTGTAAACTCCGGCCTGCCGGGGAACATTAAATTATGACGGGAGATGAAAAGATGACAGCCCCATACCTGGGAAATCCGAAAAGGACCATAGAGGTCCTGCAGAAATATGATTTTGTTTTTCAGAAAAAATACGGGCAGAACTTTTTAATCGATACCCATGTACTCGACAAAATAATAGATGCCGCACATATTACAAAGGATGACTTTGTGCTGGAGATAGGCCCCGGTATCGGAACCATGACCCAGTATCTGGCACAGGCCGCCGGAAAGGTATATGCGGTAGAGATCGACAAGACGCTGATTCCCATTTTGGAAGATACGCTTCAGGAATTTCCGAATGTGACCATATTAAACGAAGACATTCTGAAAGTCGATATCAAAAAACTGGCAGAGGAGCACAACGCTGGAAAACCAATCAAAGTTGTGGCGAATCTGCCATATTATATTACGACTCCGATTATCATGGGATTATTTGAAAGTGATGTGCCTATTGCATCCATCACGGTTATGGTGCAGAAAGAGGTAGCAGACCGCATGCAGGTGGGACCGGGAACCAAAGACTACGGCGCCCTGTCTCTGGCAGTCCAGTATTACGCTGATCCGTACATTGTGGCAAATGTGCCCCCAAACTGCTTCATGCCGAGACCGAAAGTGGGAAGTGCGGTCATACGCCTGACACGCCACAGAGAACCGCCTGTGGACGTAAGGGATGAAAAGCTCATGTTCCGATTGATCAGAGCCTCCTTTAACCAGAGGCGGAAGACACTGGCTAACGGACTGAACAATTCTCCGGAGCTGTCATTTTTCAAAGAGGAAATACAGCGCACCATAGAATCCTGCGGTTTTCAGGCCGGTATCCGGGGAGAGACACTGACGCTGGCGGACTTTGCGAGACTGGCAAATGCCCTTGCAGACGGAAATACCGCAAAAGAATAACAACGGCGGTATCAGCAGATTTTATTGCCGTTTGCCATCAGCTTGAATTTCATGCCCAGCATTTCCGAGGCCCGTTTACACATGAGCATCGCTGCATGAAAATCTCAAAGTAATCCATAATGGAACAAATCTCTTCATCCAGTTCAATATTGAGCTGGATGATTTTTTTATCCATATGAATGGAGAGTGCGGAGGAGATGGCAGCATAATTGACTCTGTCGTGCTTATCGAAATTTTCCCGTATGGGGTTGCGCACTCGGTTGCGGCGCACATCCGTCTTGTCAGCCAGAATGACAGCCGCGGAGACCGGATCTACAGCGCTGCCGGTTCCCTCATCGTGCTGACCGATGGCGCTTATGATCACTGCAGTGTCCCTTGGCGGAAGTTTATATTTTTGAAGAATGTGCATAGCCATAAGCGCACCGCTGTGGGCGTGGTCGCTGCGGTTGATACAGTTTCCCACATCGTGAAGGAGTCCGGCCACTTTTGCAAGCTCCACTTCACGCTTTCCATATCCAAGTTTTTTCAGTATTTTTCCTGCTGTCTCAGCAACCTTGACGGCATGCCGGCAGGAGTGCTCCGTGAAGCCCAGGACACCCAGGCTGTGATTGCCCTGTTCCATGTATGCTTTCACTTCTTCGGATTTCTTCAGTTCCTTATAAATATTTTCATTCATATTTCTTTTCTTTTACCCTTCTGACGGCATCTGTAGCCGGGTCAGAATGTTCGCATTCATCTGCTGTGAGGGTGATCTGACAGCAGAGCGGATTTCCTTTCATATATTCTTATGCAGAGCTGAGGCCATTGGTCCTCTCATCCGGAAAAGGATGGTCAATCTGGTTCGGGTCTCCCGGCAGGATGACCTTCGCTCCTCAGCAGCATTAAATTCTTCAGCCGCCTGACGGATTCTCTTGCGCGAGCGCCTTTTTCCCTACTGCTTTCTGATCCATCCAGCTCCTTCAGTGCTTTTTTCATCATACATTCATATAGGAAACAGTTCTATCATCCCATTGTTAAATCCACAGACAGTTTTTGTAAAACGGGACGTCCCGGCCTGCTTTACAGGCATTTAACGAAGAGCTTACGAAAACAGGATGGATGAAAAGACGAAAATGCAGTTTAATAGGCATTGTCAGCAGCAGCGCTGTACATGAAAGGAAAGGAGAATACATTTCATGTTAGAACTTCAGAATGTAAAGAAATCCTATGACGGGGTCACCATTTTGCAGAATATCAATCTTTGTATCGAGGAGGGAGAAATCGTCTCTATACTGGGCCCGTCCGGATGCGGCAAGACAACACTTTTGAACCTGATACTGGGTATTACGGATTTAGATGAAGGAAAGATCATATTTAACGACAAAGATATCACAGACGTACCTATGGAGGAACGCGGATTTAATATTGTATTCCAGGATTATGCCCTGTTTCCCAATTTAAATGTATATGAAAACATTACATACGGCCTCAGAAACAAACCGGACATATCCAGCGAGAAGGAAGTACAGGAATTCATTCATCTTCTGGGGCTTGAGGAGCATCTGGAGAAGAAGATAGAACAGCTCTCCGGAGGCCAGAAGCAGCGTGTGGCGCTGGCCAGAACCATGGTGATGAAGCCTAAGATCCTTCTTCTGGACGAGCCTCTGAGTGCCCTGGACGGCGTTATCAAGGAATCCATCAAGGAGAAGATCAAAGAGATCGCCAGAGAATTCCATCTGACAACCATTATCGTCACCCACGATCCGGAGGAGGCGCTGACCCTGTCCGATAAAGTGTTGATCGTAAACAAAGGAACCATTTCCCAGTACGGATGTCCGGAGGAAATCATAACTGCTCCGCATAACCTCTTTGTAAAAGAGTTCATCCTGAACCAGTTGGAAATCAAGAAAAACAATATTTTCATGCTGTTCCGCCAGGATAAGCAGGTGAGTCTGCAGGTGGTGTGACTGTATGATAAAAAGAAATGAAAAGGAAATAAAGGTGATTTATGTACTGGTGGTCCTCCTGTTTTTGATATTTCTTGCAGTTCCCATAGTAAGGCTGCTGGGAAAATCCTTTGAGGGGACAGATGGATTGTCCGCGGAAAACTACATTGCAGTGCTGACCGGAAAAGGATTCGGCAGGGCACTTTTGAACAGTCTGTGGATTTCCGTGTGCAGTGCGCTTCTGGCTACTCTGCTGGCATTTTTCCTGGCTTACACGATCCATTACACCAATCTGAAAAAGAGGACAAAGAAACTGATCCGTACTTTGGCGGTTCTTCCCATGCTGCTCCCCACAATTACCTATGGGTTTGCCATCATTTACTCCTTCGGCAAACAGGGACTTCTGACGAGGCTTTTCGGACGTCAGATCTTTGAGATTTACGGCTTTAACGGCCTGCTTCTGGGGTATGTGATCTATACACTTCCCGTTTCCTTCCTGCTTATTTTGAACACCATGAGCTACATAGATAAAAAATTTATGGTGGTCTCAAGAGTCATGGGAGATAAACCTTTTGCCACCTTTATGGGAACCGTGGTGCGCCCACTTCTGGGCACTCTCGCAGCCTCCATGATACAGTGCTTTTTTCTGTGTTTTACTGACTACGGGATTCCCGCGTCGGTGGGAGGTAAGTTTGAGGTGGTGGCAACCGTTCTTTACAACGAAATGCTTGGTAGTGTGCCAAATTTCCGGAATGGAGCGGTAGTGGCAATGATGATGCTGCTCCCCTCTGTGCTGAGCATTTCCCTGCTTCACTGGCTGGAGCGCTACAATGTCCGGTACAACAAGATTTCCGCCATAGAGATAAGACAGAACAGGAGAAGAGATTTTTTCTGCGGCCTGACAAGCGGTGTAGTTCTGCTTGTGATCCTCTCCGTATTTGCCGTGATCTTTGTGGTTCCCTTTGTGGAGGAATGGCCCTACAGAACAAATTTTACCCTGTCTCATGTGACGGAAGTCTTCCGGGACAGCAGTCTGCTGGGGGTATTTAAGAATTCCCTGCTCATGGCAGTGCTGACTGCGCTGGCAGGACTTGTCACCACCTATGGAGCGGCCCTTGCCACAGCCAGAAGCCAGCTTGGAAGGAGGTGGAAGGGCATCATTGAGAGCATTGCCCTGGTCACCAACACGATTCCGGGCATGGTGATCGGTATAGCATTTCTGCTTATTTTTACAGGTACACCGCTGCAGAATACCTTAGCACTTATCATCCTGTGCAATGTGGTACATTTTTTTTCCACCCCGTACCTGATGATGAAAAACTCCCTGGAAAAGCTCAACAGTTCCTGGGAGACAACAGCCCTCCTGATGGGGGATTCCTGGGCGAAAACCATTTTCAGGATCGTAACGCCAAACATGCGCTCTACCATTCTGGAGGTATTCAGCTACTATTTTGTCAATGCCATGGTGACAGTCAGCGCCGTCATCTTTATCGCCGGAGCCAGAACCATGGTCATCACCACCAAAATAAAAGAGCTGCAGTATTACACCAGATTCAATGAAATATTCGTCCTGTCCCTTTTGATCCTGGCAACGAATCTGGTGGTGAAAGGACTAGTGGGATACCTGTCCCAGAGAGAATTCCATCCTGGAAAGATCCTGGAATCATCCATATTAAAAAAGAAAAGAGGAGTACAGAAAGTATGAAAATGAAAAAAGTGACAGCATTTATGATGACAGCAGCTCTGGCGGCATCCGTTCTTGCAGGGTGCGGTTCGGGCAGTGAGAAACAGGTAGTAATCTATTCCAATGCAGATGACGAGGCTGTGGAGGCTATGAAAGAGACACTGGACGCAAACGGTTATGAGGGAAAGTACCTGTTCCAGACCTTCGGCACCTCAGAACTGGGCGGCAAACTGCTGGCAGAGGGGAAAGATATTGAGGCGGACATGGTAACCATGAGCTCTTTCTATCTGGACAGTGCACAGGAGCAGAACAATATGTTTCTGGATCTGACCTTTGACTATAAAACCCTCACTGAGTTTCCGGCATTTTATGCACCCATCACCTCCCAGGAGGGCGCCATTATCCTGAACACAGAGATGCTCAGCGAAAACAACCTGGACAGACCGGAGAGCCTGAAAGACTTGACAAAACCGGAATACAAAGACCTGCTATCCGTGACAGATATCAAAAGTTCATCCACAGCATGGCTTCTTATGCAGGCGCTTGTCAGTGAATACGGCGAGAACGGTGCCAAAGACGTCCTGAAAGGCATCTATGAAAATGCCGGCGCCCACATCGAGAGTTCAGGCTCTGCGCCGCTTAAGAAAATCCGTGCCGGTGAGGTGGCAGTGGGATTCGGCCTCCGCCACCAGGCAGTTGCTGACAAAAAAGACGGCCTTCCCGTGGACTACGTGGACCCAAAAGAGGGCAACTTCTCCCTCACAGAGTCCGTTGCAGTCATTGACAAAAAAGAGGCGAACCCTCTGGCCATGGAAATGGCTCAGTGCATTGTGGAAAAAGGAAGAAGCGAGCTGATCAGGACATATCCGAACCCTATCTACGAGGGCGAGGAGGCAGACCCTGAAAATATGTCCGCCTACCCAAAAGTATTTCCAGAGAAACTCACCGTTTCCTTACTGGAACGGCACCAGGAGCTTTCGGAAGAATGTAAATAAACGAAGGCTGTGAAAGATACCAATAAAATCACATACAGGAGAATAGAAACATGTTAAACTATAAATTATTAACCCCAGGTCCTCTGACCACGACAGACACCGTAAAAAAAGAGATGCTTTTTGACCACTGCACATGGGATGATGACTACAAAAAAATCACTCTTAGTATTCGCAGCCAGCTTCTGAAACTGGCTCATGTAACCGAACCGGAATACACGGTTGTCCTGATGCAGGGCAGCGGCACCTTCGGTGTGGAGTCCGTCCTCACCAGTGTGATCGGTAAGAGCGACAAACTTCTCATTGCCGCAAACGGTGCCTACGGCGAGAGAATGGCAGATATTGCTGCCCACGCAGGTATTCCCTATGTGCTGTACCGTGAGGAATACGACAAAGTCCCCTCAGCCAAGATCATCAAAAAGATCATAAAAGAAGACCCGGAGATCACCCATGTATCCATGGTCCACAGCGAAACAACCTCCGGTATTCTAAACGATATTGAATCTGTTGCAAAAGTGGTAAAAGACATGGGAAGGACCTTTATCGTGGATGCTATGTCCAGCTTCGGCGGTGTGGATATCCCGGCAGCAGACTGGGGCATTGATTTTCTTATCAGCAGTGCCAACAAATGCATCCAGGGTGTCCCCGGATTTTCCTTCATCATCTGCAGAAAAGACAAACTTATGGACAGCAGCGGAAAAGCCAGAAGCCTGTCCCTGGACCTGTACGACCAGTGGCTGACCATGAACAAAGACGGAAAATGGCGTTTCACATCTCCCACCCATGTAGTTCTGGCCTTTGCCAAGGCTCTTGAAGAACTGGAGGAGGAAGGCGGCATCCCGGCCCGTGCCAGACGCTATGAGGAAAACAACCGATATCTCATTGAAAAAATGGCAGAACTGGGCATACGTCCCTACATAGAAGGCAAATACCAGGGCCCCATCATCACAACCTTCTACTACCCGGAAGGCAGCCACTTCTCCTTTCAGGAGATGTACCGGTACATCAAAGAAAGAGGTTACGCCATCTATCCCGGCAAAGTCACAGATGCGGATACTTTCCGCATAGGAAACATAGGCGAGATTTACCATGAAGACATGGAAAACCTCTATAACATTATCAAAGAATTTCTGGAGGCAGACAAGAGATGAGCAGATTTGATGCAGTTATATTTGACTGGGCAGGAACCACAGTAGACTACGGAAGCTTTGCACCCGTACAGGCATTCATAAAAGCCTTTGAAGAATTCGGTATCACCCCCACCATAGAGGAGGTGCGTGCCCCCATGGGCATGCTGAAAATAGACCACATCCGCACTATGCTGTCCATGGAACGCATCCGTAATTTATGGTATCAGATCCACGGCGCTCCCTTCACAGAACAGGATGTAAAAGAGGTCTACGAGCACAGCGAGACAGCAATACTGGAAATCCTCCCCGACTTCGCTGCTCCCAAGCCCTACGTCCCAGAGACCATAGAAAAACTCCGAAGCCTGGGCCTTCAGATAGGCTCCACCACAGGATACACAGAACAAATGATGAAAATCGTAGCCCCCAAAGCCGCAGAGCAGGGATATGCCCCTGACTTTTGGTTCAGCCCCGACGACGTAGGCGGTATTGGCCGACCCTACCCCTACATGATCTTCCGCAACATGGAATCCATGCACCTGATGGATGTCCGCCGCGTTCTCAAAGTAGGTGACACCATAGCTGACATCAAAGAAGGCAAAAACGCCGGAATGCCAACCGCAGGCATCCTGGAAGGCAGCTCCGTCCTGGGCCTCACCGAATCCGAATACAACGCCCTGTCCCCTGCCGACAGGTCCGCCCATCTCACCCAGGCTGCCCAAACCTACAAAACCGCCGGCGCCGACCACATCATCGAAGACATCCGGGGCCTCCTAGACCTCCTATAATTAACAATTCCCAAAAGAACCGCACCCCAAATCCAACACCGGTGCGGTTCTTTCTAAATATCCATATTCTTCTTCCAATCCACATATCCGCATCCAGCCCCACACCATCTCCCAAACTAACGCCTTTATTCTTTTACCGTCCTCTCCCCTCCTCCCCGTCCCTTTCGCCATCATTTCTGATGAATCATCTCCCGATACTCACTAGGCGTCCTCCCCATATTCCTTTTAAACAACCGCGTAAAATAATTCAAATCCGCCACCCCGCACGCCGCCGCAATACTTTGTATCTGCAAATCCGTAGAATTCAGCAAAAACACCGCATTCTCAATCCTTTTCTTATTCACAAAATCGGTCAGCGTACTCCCTGTTTCCTTCTTAAACAGTGTAGACAAGTAACTGGGGCTGATAGAAAACTCCTCCGCCAGCCTTTTAAGACTCAGATCATCTGTCAAATACAGACAAATATGGTTGATCACATTCTGAATAATTGGTGAATACCCCTTCAAAGAATGGGACTTCACCAGAAGACAATACTTCCGCATCATTTCCCGTTTCAGCTTCCCGTCCTCATCCTCGCTGGTGATCGTCTCAATTTCCCGTGCATACTTAGAAGAAAGTTCATCCAAATACAGCGGGTGCACCCCGCCATACTCCGCGGCCTTCCGAAGCAGGGCATTTAATATGATCAGATAATTCTTGGAGTCCCGGATTCGGTTGGAAAGCCTCTGCTCCAGAGAAACCGTCATCTCCCCGGCTGCCAGCAGCTCGATCTTTTTATAATTTCCTGAAGCCACTGCCTGCATCATCTCCTGCTCTGACTGGTACCTCTGTTCGATCAGTTCCCGGTTTTCCAGATTGACCTGTGCCTGTCCATAGTAAACCTTTGTAATTTCATCCATAAACATATCACAGTATTCAACAGAAAAATGTTCAGCCCCGCCAAATATTTCCGCTGCCAGCAGAAGCAGTATGGTGCGCACATCATCTTCGTGGTTAATGAAAGGGATCAGTTCATAATACTGTTTCAAAAATCCGGAAAACTCTGTGGGGATGGACAATTTTTGCTGCATCTTCAGGATGAATTTTTTATCAGCTCTGTGCTGCAGATATGGACCGGCTATAAAAAAGGCAGGTGATTCCGTCTCCGGCAGCCGCATTACTGTGTGATGGCAGTTAAAACAATCTTTGGAAAAATACATCACATGCTCTTTACTGTTTCTGATAAAATGCAGTGCGTTATCCCTGGAGTCACTGTCTGCCGCGATTTTCTTTCTCAATCCCAAATCCAGATCAATATGGTCAAGTTCATCCTCCATTAAGATGTAAGTTTGGAAATTATAATTTTTCAACACTTTCCGGGAAAAATTCAAAACAGTGTCATACGACGCCATACATATGCCCCCTCATACTATTTTTAATTATTATCATACAATTTTTTGAAATATTCAAGTCCTAAATAAAAAAATGCGAATAAAGCAAAAAAATGTAAGAATGCTGTTGGCTTAAAACTGCTAGAATCTAGCCATACAAGAAACGAGGAGGAGAAGAAATGTTACAGTATTCAATGTTATACCCGAAGCAGTCCGTATCCAGAAGAACCGTGAGCATGGATGGCATGTGGAAATTTTGCCTGGACCCGGAAGGAAAGGGAACAGAAATCGGGTGGGCAGATGGAATCCCCCAGGCTGACCTTATTCCCGTGCCTGCCAGCTTTCAGGATTTTTACACAGACAAAGACACAAGGGAATATGCGGGTGATCTTTGGTATGAGACAGATGTATTTGTTCCGGAAGAATATGCGGGAAAAAATGTAGCTATCCGCTTTGGGTGTGCAACCCACAGAGCAGAGGTTTATTTAAACGGTGTCCATGTGGCATCTCATGTGGGCGGGTTCCTTCCCTTTATGGCTGACATTACAAATGTGGCCAGATACAATGCAGTAAATAAGGTTGTTGTCAAAATCAACAATGAGCTGAGTGAGACCAATATCCCCTGCGGTAAGACAAAAGTTCTCAGCAATGGAAAGAAAATGAACAGTCCGTATTTTGACTTTTTCAACTATTCCGGGTTACAGCGCCCTGTAAAGCTGGTTGCATATCCAAAGGAATATGTGTTTGACCTGACAGTGGACCACAGGATAAACGGCAGAGACGCGGAGGTTTCTTACAGCGTAGTTACCACAGGAGAGCATCCGGTGGAGGTTACGGTTTATGATGAGGACGGCAGAGAAGTGGCAGTTTCCCAGGGAAAAGAGGGAATCCTCCACATTGAAAATGCACATCTGTGGCAGGTGAGAAACGCTTATCTCTATACCTTTACGGTGCGCATCAAGGACGAAGAGGAAGTGCTGGATGAATATAGTGAGGAGATTGGCGTCCGCACTGTGGAGGTAAAGGGAAAAGACATCCTGATCAATGGTTCTCCTGTTTATCTGAAAGGTTTCGGAAAACACGAGGATAGTGATATTGTGGGCCGCGGGTTTCACATTGGGGTTATGAAGAGAGATTTTGAATGTATGAAATGGATCGGAGCTAACTCCTTCCGTACCTCCCATTATCCATACAGTGACGAGATTTACCAGATGGCGGACCGTGAAGGCTTCCTGGTCATTGATGAGGTTCCGGCTGTGGGACTTTTTGAGAGTCTGATGAACTTCATGGAGGCATCTACTGGGAAGAAGACGGCATTTTTTGCAAAAGACACCATCCCTGAATTGCTGGAAAATCATCTGCGTGCAGTGGAGGAGATGATAACCAGAGACAAGAACCATGCCTGCGTCATTGCCTGGTCCCTGTTAAACGAGCCTGAGACCACAGATGAGGCCGCAGTACCATATTTTGAGAAAGTGTTTGCGCGGGCTCATGAGCTGGATGTGCAGAAGCGCCCCAGAACATTTGCGCTGATCATGAATTCCCTGCCGGATACCTGCAAATGCTATCATCTGGCAGATGTGATCAGTATGAACCGTTACTATGGCTGGTATCTTATGGGCGGGTACGAGATGTGTGACGCAGAGGCGGCTTTCAGGGCAGAGATGGACAAGTGGGCCGGCAAGGACCTGGACAGACCGTTTATCTTCACCGAATATGGAGCTGACACGTATGCCGCGGAGCACAAACTGCCTTCTGTTATGTGGAGCCAGGAATACCAGAAAGAATATCTGGAAATGTGCCACAGAGTCTTTGACTCCTATGATTTCATCAAAGGTGAGCAGGTTTGGAATTTTGCGGATTTCCAGACCACAGAGGGGATCATGCGTGTAAACGGCAACAAAAAAGGAATCTTCACCAGGCAGAGACAGCCAAAAGATGCAGCCTTCTACTTTAAGGAGCGCTGGGAAAGCCTGCCGCTGAACCATAAAAGTAAGTAAGCATACAGCCCGCACTAAGCAGAGATCCAATTGCCGTAGGTGCTTCGGCGGGATTTCTGCCTGTAACTGCAGGCGGGGGACAGTTGCCTGAGGATAAGAAAAAAAACAGGGAGATTACCATGAACGAGAAAAATAATGCAAGGCCATTTGGGATACGGGATAAAATCGGCTATATGTTCGGTGACTTTGGAAATGATTTTACCTTTATATTTGCCAGCTCCTTCCTAATGGTATTTTATACAAAGGTACTTGGGATCAGCGGTGCTATGGTAGGAACGCTGTTTCTGCTGGCCAGGGTAGTGGATGCCTTTACGGATATCACCATGGGGCGTATTGTGGACTCTGTGAAGCCGTCCAGAGACGGAAGGTTCCGCTGCTGGCTGAGAAGAATGTGCGGTCCGGTTGCCATTGCCAGCTTTTTGATGTACCAGGGCGGCATGGCAGGAGCGCCTATGACACTGAAGATTGTTTATATGTATGTGACATACCTGTTGTGGGGCAGTGTGTTTTATACATCTATCAATATCCCTTACGGTTCTATGGCATCAGCTATTACGGAGAAGCCGGATGAGAGGACTGCCCTCTCCACATTCCGTACTGTGGGAGCCACACTGGCCGGTCTGGTTATCGGAACGGTGACACCGCTTCTGATCTACGTGAAGGATGCGGACGGCAATCAGGTTATCAGGAGTACCTCTATTTTCACTATCATTGCCGGTGTGTTCGCGGTATGCGCAATCCTTTGCTACATCATTTGCTATAAGCTTACTACAGAGCGTGTAAAAGTGGAGCCAGATCCGAATGCTAAAAAGGTAACATTGGGACAGACCTTTGCAGCTATTTTCAAGAGCCGTGCACTGCTGGGGATCATTGGGGCAGCTATTTTCCTTCTGCTGAGCCAGCTTCTCATACAAGCCATGAACAATCATCTGTACACAGAATATTTTGGATCTGCAGGCGCGATCTCCATTGTGACCATAGTGAACACAGCCCTTATGCTGCTGGTGGTTGCACCACTCAGTGTGCCCATCAGCCGCAGATTCGGGAAAAAAGAAGCATCCACGGCAGGAGTGCTTCTGGCAGGAGTTATCTTCCTTGTCCTGTATTTTATGCATGTGCAGAACGTTTTGGTTTACATTGTACTTGCCAATGTGGGGATGCTGGGACTTGGATTCTTCAATACCGTAATTTGGGCTAATATCACAGACGTTATAGACGACCAGGAGGTAAAGACAGGTCAGAGGGAAGACGGTACCGTTTACGCAGTATATTCCTTTGCAAGAAAACTGGGCCAGGCACTGGCCGGAGGCGCAGGAGGCTGGGCACTGTCCATTATCGGGTACGACCAGCTTGCAAAGGTACAGACAGCGTCCGTGATCAACGGCCTGTACACAACCTCCACACTGATACCTGCCATCTGCTTTTTCGTTGTGGCTCTGTTCTTATGGTTTGTGTATCCGCTGAGTAAGAAAAAGGTGGAAGCCAATGTGGAAGAATTGAAGAGCAGACGTGAGAACGCCTAAATAAATTTTTCCAAAACAAAAGCCATCGCCCGGACATATCCAAACCGGGCGATGGCTTTTTCTATAAATATTAAAGGAAGGAGAGCCGGTCTTACGACCGACATATGAAAAAGAAAATATAAAAATAATGTTTGATTTAAATTATTTTTATGATATAAGTATATTCCCTAAATATGTGCAAATCATGTTTAACTTGTGAAGAATTCATGAACGAAAACCGAATCTTTTATGAATGTAAAAAATTATCGTAAATTGTCACTAAATGGAACCCGTATTTTCAAATGTTTGATATCCAGAAAACGTTCCGCACACAGCCGTATCCCACCCATAAGCCCTGATGTATCCTGCAGTCTGGAGGGGATAATGCGGCAGTCCCGGTTTTGATGGGAGGCCAGGTATGCCACGATCCGCTGATTAATATCAGGAATATAGTTGGAAAAAGAACTGTTGAGCACGATCAGGTCAATATTGAAGGTATTGATGATATTATTAATGCCGATAGACATATATTTTACAAACAGATCCATCATCTCCAGCGCATCTGTTTTCCGATCCTGATATGCCCTGAGAAAGCTGTCAATGGTAACGGTGTTTTGATGGGTGCGCGCAGCATATTCTTTCAGAATAGCCCTCTCCGAAGTATACAGCTCAAAACAGCCGTTATTGCCGCAGGGACAGGGTTTGCCGTCGGGGAACAGGATGGTGTGGCCGAACTCTCCGGCGTAGCCGTCACGGCCTTTATAGAGCTGCTCATCAATAAGGATACCCATACCGACTCCATCGTGTATGTTCAGATGGATCATATTTTTATAATTATAATGAAATGCGGACTCACCCAGCACGGACAGATTGGATTCATTTTCCACATGTACCGGTATGCCAAACTCCCCGGCCAGGATTTTTCCCAGGTAAGGTTCTGGAAGAGGGTAGTAGGGGGTAAAAATGATCTCATTGTCCCGCACAACACCGTAAATACCGATGGATACTCCCACAATCCCATAAGGAGCATCCTTGCACCGGGGAATGGCTTCTTTCATAATACCGCGGAGCAGCTCCAGCAGACTGTCCTCCTCCCGGAAGGGATATTCCTTCAAATGGCAGTCTTCACCCTTTAAGTCAGCGGTCAGTGTGATGATCTGACGGGGATGGACATCTATGGAAAAGACATAACCGCATTTTTTCCGGAACTCCAAAAGGATGGGCTTCCTGCCCAGGGCGGTCTGGGCGCTGCCTATCTCTGCCACCAGATTCTGGTCCATCAGCTCCTGCACAATGTTGGATATGGTTGCCTTTGTCAGATGCAGCTCCTTAGCCAGAGCAGCACGGGAGATAGGCGGATTGTTTACAATATATTCCAGGACCTGCCGCCTGTTGTTGTCTCTTATCATTTCTTGGTTTGCGATCGCCATAAATAATCCTCCGTAATGCAGAATGTAATTACTGTTATAGTAATCATACCACTTCTTCTATACTTGGGGCAAGTAATTTGTTTACCCACTATACAAATTAAAGCTATATTCCAATGTGCACCACACAGCATCCCCTTGGGGGAAATACCTAATTGGACGGCGGGCAGTGAACCGCAGCCTTAGGAAAATTTTAAGAGAAACTTTAGATGCAGGATTTGATGATTTATGCTATTCTTATAGCAGGCAGGGACATCCTGCGAGCTGCAAGGGGATAAATGAAAGGAGTTATGATTATGATGAAACGAGGAATTGCGTTCCTGGCTGCGGGGATCATGCTGCTGGCATCACCAGTCAGTGTACTGGCAGACAGGGAGGACGCCAAACTGGAAAAACCATATGTATCATTAGGCGCGGATCTGAATGCGCAGGAGCGTGCAACCGTACTGGAGCTTCTGGGGATTACAGAGGATGACCTGAAAAATTATACGGTAGCCACTATCACCAACCAGGATGAACACGACTATCTGGATGCTTATCTGGACAAGAGTGTGATTGGTTCCAGAGCGCTCTCATCCGTACTGGTAGAAGGCAAGACGGACGGGAACGGAATCAAGGTAACAACTCACAACATTTCCTATTGTACCACCGGTATGTACCAGAATGCCCTGGTGACAGCAGGCATCAAGGATGCGGATATTGTAGTTGCGGGACCATTTAAGATCTCAGGGACAGCAGCTCTTGTAGGCGCCATTAAGTCCTACGAGAACATGACCGGAGAGAAAGTGGAGCAGGAAAATGTGGACACAGCCACCAATGAGCTGGTCATCACAGGAAAGCTGGCTGAGAATGTGGGAGACAGCGAGAAGGCAGAGCAGCTTGTGGGCGCGGTCAAGGAAAAGGTCGTGGAGGCCCAGAACATGTCAGAGGATGAGATAGGTGACGTGGTGGACCAGGCGGCAGATGAGATGGAGATCAATCTTTCCGCTGAGGACAGACAGGCTATTGTGAATCTGATGGAGAAGATCAAGGGGCTGGATCTGGACGTGGACAGCCTGAAGGAACAGGCAAAGGATTTGTATAACAAGATTGAGGACCTGGGACTGAAGCTGGATATCAACCAGGAAAAGGTACAGGGATTTTTTGATAAGATCATAGAGTTCTTTAAGAACCTCTTTAGCTGATAAATAAAAGGATGGCCCCGGGCATGCAGAATATCTGCGGCCAGGGGCCTCTCTTTCATACTTCTTAACAGCCGGCACTCTTTAAGGCCGGCCCGGACGTCTAATCATTATCATAACCGGTACTGCACTTCTGAATTGCCTCGTTCAGGGACAGCATACGGCGGTCAAGCTGGGATGCTATTTTGGCACATTCCTGTAATTCACTGCTTATATAGGCCGGAGCATTTCCCTCAAATTTGTAATAAATCTTGTGCTCCAGGCTTGCCCAGAAGTCCTGGGCGATGGTGCGGATCTGTATTTCCACCTTGGTCTCCACTACTCCGTCTGACAGGAAGATGGGTACGGTTACGATCATATGGTAACTCTGATAACCGCTCTCCTTAGGATTCTTGATGTAATCCTTCAGGGAAAGTATCTTCAAATCAGTCTGTTTTGCAATCATGTCGGCTATGCGGTAAATATCTGAAGTGAAAGAACAGATGATTCGGATACCTGCAATATCGTTTACATACTTGACCATGTTCTCGATATTGGAATCATATCCGTTCTTCCTCAGTTTCTTTACAATACTCTCAGGAGTTTTAATCCTGGATTTTACATGTTCTATCGGATTATAACGGTGGATGTGCTGAAATTCTTCGTTCAGAATATCAATCTTGGTCCCCACTTCCTTCAATGCGGCATTGTACAGGAACATCAGAGTTTCCCAGCTGTTTACGTCCTCGTAATTGGTAATATGAAGGGCGCTGCTCATTCTTTTCACATCCTCTTTCGTGATTCGTGGCAGTTCAAGGACACTCTGTCAGGTGTATTTTACTGCCGGCAGGAAGATTTCCCACTTTTATCAAGTATATCACAAAAGCGTCAGATTGTCACATTTTTGACGATTGTTAATGAAAATTTTATAGGATTGACAATATTTTACACTTCCAGCTTCATATCACCATTCTTGATCCAGTTCAGCTTCCGCATACAGTTGCAGAAGAACAGGGACAGAAGTCCCGGCAGCAGAAAATGGATCACAATGATTTTCACCATTACGAGTACGGCTCCCTCTGCGGGAACCATAGTCTGCCATGTCATGATCTGGCCTACAAGCCCTGCGGTTCCCATTCCGGAGCCGGTGGCGTTGTTGGTCATTTTAAATACCATGGTGCCGATGGGTCCCAGAATCGCACTGGACAGGATTACCGGCAGCCAGATGACCGGTTTTCTTACTATGTTGGGCACCTGGAGCATGGATGTACCGATACCCTGTGCCAGAAGACCGGAAACCCCGTTCTCCTTAAAACTTGCCACAGCAAAGCCTACCATGTTGCAGCAGCATCCTACAGTTGCTGCGCCGGCAGCCAGACCGGACAGATTCAGGATAACGCCCAGTGCGGCGGAGCTTATAGGCAGCGTAAGTATCATGCCCATAAGGACAGACACGATGATGCCCATAAGAAACGGCTGCTGTTCGGTTCCCCAGTTGATAAGGGAGCCTAACTGTGTCATCATGCGGCTGATGGGAGGGCCTACAAGTATGCCCACAGCAGAACCGGAGAGGATACCCACAAGGGGTGCCAGGATAATATCCAGGCGTGTTCTGCCTGCTACCAGCCTTGCCAGTTCAATAGCAACATAAGCGGCCACAAAGGCACCGAGAGGTTCCCCGGGGCCGGACAGGATGACAGAACCGTCCTCTGCAAATACGGCGCCCGCAGTGATCTTACCTGCGAAACCGCCCACCATGCCTGCGGTGGCGGCAGAGAGCACCACAAGAGGTGCCTCCTTAAATCTGCAGGCCACACCCACACCGATTCCGGCGCTTGTCATGGCTGCAGCCATCTTGCCGAACTGGTACAGCAGAGTCCCGATATTTCCGCCAATGAGATTTCCTATCTGCTGGATGATCGTGCCGATGATCAGCGTGGCAAAAAGCCCGGAGGCCATGCCGCTCAAACCATCCACGAAAATCCGGTTCAGTAATTTTTTCAATGTTCTGTACTCCTGTCTTAATCCAGTTTGATATTTTTAAACAGGGAACCGAGAGTGGTGGTCAGCTCTTCGCTTTTCGGAATTTCGATATCTTCAAACTCATCCTTCTCTTCCGGCACTTCCTGGAGTGCTTTCATGCTGAGGCTGATCTTGCCGTCTTCATTCTTGATCACTTTAACAGTTACCTTATCGCCTACAGATAAAACTGCTTTCGGGGATTTGATCCTCTTCTGGCTGATCTGGGATACGTGTACCAGACCGGAGATACCGTCACCTAAGTCCACGAATGCGCCGTAGTTCTGCAGTGTCTCAACAGTGCCTTCCAGAACTGTGCCGACTTTGATGTCAGCGATTTTTTCACGTTTCTCAGCGTCTCTTTTCTCTCTTAAGACTTCTCTTGCTGAGAGGACCAGGTTGTTCTCCTCCTCGTTTACATCAAAGACACGGACAGTCAGAGTTTTTTTCAGGAACTCCTCCGGGTCTTCCACATACTGCAGGGACAGCTTGGATACGGGGATGAAAGCGCGGATGCCTTCCACGTAAGCGATAGCGCCGCCTTTTACGATGCCCTCAATGGTCACGTCAAATTCGGTCTTGTCCTCTTTCATCTTCTCCAGCTTCTCCCAGATGTCCATATCCGCATCTCTGAAACTTTCAAAAGAAGCATCGATCTCCTTTGCGAAGTCGTCCATAGTTTCCTGGTTTTTCATTTCTTCTGCCATGATTTTCCCTCCTGTGTCGGTTAGCAAATTCTTTTGCTTTCGATTATATCACAGAAAGGGGAAGGTCTGCAATGTCCGTGTGCAGTTCTTTCTGTTAGCATGTTCGGTTTTGGGGTATGGTCAGGAGTTATTGTATTTTTGTTCAAAGTCCTCAATTGTCTTGGCCCTGGCCGCATATCTAATCCATGGGTCCAGAACTTCGGTGTCGTTTTGCTCCATAATGTTTCTTTGCAGTTTTTCAGATACTTCGCCCAGATCCTTCAGCAGAGTTATAATACCCTCTGCCTTTCCCAGGGCCAGTCCTTCCGCATACAGTTCAAAGTGGATTCCGGCATAAAAATCAGGGTGTCACTGCATGATATGGGGCTGCTGTTTCCGTTTTTCCATATAAAACATGTTTTATGAGTTTTCAATGAATTAAATTGACGCAGGAGGTTTCCTATCCTTCCGAAGACCCCTGCAAAAAATATGGTGAAAAGCACGAATTTTCCGAAAGGACAGACCAGACATAGGTCGGTCCGTTATTATGAAATGATTTAAGATATTTTGAATCCCAAGACAGATTCAAAATCAGAGAGATAATCCCGAAAATTTGCGTTTTCTTAGTTTCACAGGCTTTTCCCGCCGGCAACAGGTATCTCTGATCTATAACTGAAGTTTGCTGTGGTTCAGCCAGGGAGATAACCTAAAATTTCTATTTATATATCATTCGAGAAGTACCAGAGTAATGTTTTTCGAGCCCACCAACTAGAGCCAAGAGCCTGTTTCAGATTATATGTAATATGGGTAGTAGACATGGTCAGGTTCCTTAAGATTACCTGCCAATCTTAAAAACGTCTATCAGATTATGTGTAAAACAAGCAGAAAGGAAGGTCAGAATCTTCTAGGATACCTACAAAAGCTCAAGGCGTCAGTCTGGTTATATGTAAAATACGCAGAAAAGAAGGTCAGAATCTTCTAGGATACCTACGAAAGCTCAAGGTGTCAGTCTGATTATATGTAAAATACGCAGAAAAGAAGGCAAAAGATTACGAAATTACCTACAAAAGCGCAAGAGGTCAGCCTGATTATGTGTAAAACAAGCAGAAAAAAAGGTCAGAATATTCCAGGATACTTACAAAGGCACGGTGCGTCAGTCTGATTAAATGTAAAACAAGCAGAAAAGAAGTTCAAGACCATTCAGATTACCTAAACCCACCAAGTCACCTAACATATTATCTATAAAACAAGATGAGAGCAGCAGTCCCATTAAGATCATATATTTGATTCAGGTAACTCCTCCAGACAGTCAAAATCAGGAAAAACCAGGGTCATCCTTTGTGACTGCTTATTAAATAAAACAAATCCGCGGCGGCCACATATGCATGTCCAACCAGCTGCCATATATGGTCACACTGGTCACCAGGCCAATTTTATCGCAGCATAAAATCTAACAATTGGTACTGAGGACACTGAGCAGTAAACAATAAATTTCCATAACTCTTTAAAATGAAAAAAGGCAGGTAAATTGATATTCTCCCAAAAGTATGTTAGGATGTAACTATTCAACAGGCCAGTGCATTTACTGTACTGACCATAGGAATTCCCCAACAGGGAAACACGTTAAGCCGTCAGGTAAAAATACAATGCATAGACTGGAAAATTCTACAGAAAATTATAATTATTATAGAAGCAAGGGAAAGGACGCAGAGAATGGCAAAACAAGGGAAAATCTATATTATGGGCCATAAAAACCCGGATACGGATTCCATCTGCTCAGCCATCGCCTATGCGGATATCAAGAACCGCTCCGGCGACGGAAGAAGATATTTGGCAAAGAGAGCAGGACAGATCAACAGTGAGACGGAGTATGTACTGAAGCGTTTCGGTATGGAGGCGCCGGGTTATCTGGCAGATGTGGGCACACAGGTGAAGGATATGGAGATCAGGGAGACACCAGGTGTTTCCAGCAGCATTTCCATCAAGGATGCCTGGGCCATTATGAAAGAGAGCAATGCCGTGACACTGCCCATCACAAAAGAGGACGGACAGCTTGAAGGACTCATCACTACAGGAGATATTGCGAAATCCTATATGGATGCCCACGACAATTATTTCCTGTCAAATGCCAGAACCCAGTACAGAAGCATTGCCAACACTGTGGATGGTACCGTGGTAACGGGAAATCCCCATGGATATTTTGTCAGGGGAAAAGTGGTTATCGGCGCGGCCCATCCGGATAAGCTGGGAGAATTTCTGGAGGAGGACGACCTGGTGATCCTGGGTGACAGACACGAGGACCATCTGTGTGCCATCCGCGAGAACGTGAGCTGCGTCATTGTCTGCAACAGTGCTGAGGTGGCGGATAATATCAAGGATGCAGCCGTGAAAAATGACTGCGTGATCATCCGCTCTCCCCTGGATACTTTTACAGTGGCAAGACTCATCAACCAGAGTATCCCCGTAAAACACATTATGAAGAAGGACAATCTGATAACCTTTCAGACCGACGACTTTACGGACGATATCAAGGATGTGATGGTTAAGAACAGACACAGGGCTTTCCCTGTGGTGAACAAGCATGGAAAATACATCGGAACCGTGTCCAGACGAAACCTGCTGGGCATGAAGAAGAAAGAGCTGATCCTGGTGGACCACAATGAGAAGACTCAGGCAGTGGATAATATTGATGCAGCCGATATCCTGGAGATCATTGACCACCACAGACTGGGATCTCTGGAAACCATCTCGCCCATCATGTTCAGAAATCAGCCGGTGGGATGCACTGCCACCATTATGTATCAGATATATACGGAGAAAGCCATGGAAATACAGCCGAACATTGCAGGGCTTCTCTGCGCGGCCATCATTTCCGATACGCTTATGTTCCGTTCGCCCACCTGCACCCATATGGACAAGATGGCAGCAGGGGCGCTGGCCCTCATTGCCGGTGTAAATATAGAAGAATTTGCAAAAGAAATGTTCACAGCGGGAAGCAATCTGAAAGGAAAGACCACAGAAGGCATTTTCTATCAGGATTTCAAACGCTTTACCGCAGACGACACCAACTTCGGCGTGGGTCAGATCAGCTCCATGAATGAGGAGGAGCTGAAGGATCTGAAGAAACGCCTGATTCCGTTTATGAAAAAGGAATGCGGCAAGAACGGGATCACTATGGTATTCATCATGCTTACCAACATACTGGACGAATCCTCAGAGATCATCTGTTACGGGGACGGAAGCGGGAAACTGGTGGAGGATGCCTTTGGTGTGAAAGAGGAGGAGGGCGGCTATATCCTTCAGGGAGTTGTTTCCAGGAAGAAGCAGCTTATCCCGGCCTTTATCGGTACGCTGCAGCAGAATAATAACTAGGACTCTGCGGGGTCTTATACGGGAGGAAGATATGGTATTTCCAATTTTAGAAAATGAATACTGGTACGGCGGATATGTATACGGCTCCTGTGCGCAGCCCTACGATGCCTTCAGTGAAGCAGAGATCGATCTGCGGAGAAATGACAGTACAAATCAGGCAGTACCCTTCTTTGTATCCACAAAGGGCCGCTACATCTGGTGTGAGGAGGGCTTTCTGCTGCATTTTGGCGGCGGAAACATTACAATTGACCGGAATGTGGAACTGAGAGAAGGTTATGTAAACCTAAAAGGCGCGTATCTGGCCGCCTGCAGAGAACATTTTCCTTTCCGGGAAAACACCTTGAGTGATGAGTTTTTCAAAAATCCGGTCTACAATTCATGGATAGAGCTTACATTCTGGCAGAATGAAGAGGATATTCTTCGTTACGCGGATCATATTCTGGAAAACGGCATGCCTGCAGGTGTGCTCATGATTGATGACGGCTGGTCTGACTACTATGGGAAATGGGTTTTCAGCCGGGAAAAATTTCCCCATGCGGAGGAAATGCTGAAGACACTTCACAACAAAGGCTTTTTTGTCATGCTCTGGATCTGTCCCTACATTACTCCGGACACCCTGCAGTACCGTCAGGCAAAGGCTATGGATATTCTCATTAAAAATCCTGACGGAAAGCCTCTCATCACAGAGTGGTGGAATGGCTGGTCCGCTGCCCTGGATCTGTCGAATCCGACGGCTGTAAACTGGCTGGATGAGCAGCTTCAGGCCCTGAGAGCCATTGGCGTGGATGGTTTTAAGTTCGATGGGGCGGACGTGTTCTATTATCCTGACGACATGGTCACTGCCGGCGGTGTCACGTCCAATGAGATGGCACGCCTCTGGTGCGCTTACGCGGAGAAATTCCCGTTCAACGAGCTGCGTATGGCCTTTAAGGCAGGGGGAATGTCCCTGATGCAGAGACTCTGTGACAAGCCCCACAACTGGGGCGAGGAGGGCATCCGGGCGCTGCTGCCCGACACCCTCATGCAGGGGATCACAGGACATCCCTTTGGCAGTCCGGATATGATCGGCGGCGGCGAATACGTGAATTTCCAGGAAAACAGCGGCAATCTGGACCAGGAACTGTTCAACCGGCACAGTGAGATTGCCTGTCTCCTGCCCGTTATGCAGTTCTCCGCAGCGCCCTGGAGAGTGCTTGGCAGGGAAAGCTATGACAGGATATTAAAGAGTGTGAAACTGAGGGAACGCTATGCTGCCAGGATTCTGGAGCTTGCCCACCATGCTGCGCGGACAGGGGAACCCATTGCGCGGTATATGGCATATGAGTTTCCTGAGGGCGGATACGAGAGGGTCAATGACCAGTTCATGCTGGGAGAAGATATTCTGGTGGCACCTATCTGTGAAAAAGGCAGAACATCCAGAAATGTGGCTGTGCCAAAGGGAAAATGGTGTTTTCGCGGCACCGTGATCGAGAGTGAAGGAACCCTCATGGAGCTTACTCCGGAGGACGGAGAGCCGATTGTGCTCGAAAAATGCGAATAAAAACCTTTGAAGAAAGGAAACAAAATGTCTAAAATAGAATGGAAGCCCGGAAACATGCTTTACCCGCTGCCAGCCGTGATGGTGACGGTGGCGGATGAAGAAGGGCATGACAATATCATTACCGTGGCATGGGCCGGGACGGTCTGCACCAATCCGCCCATGGTATCCATTTCCGTAAGGCCGGAGCGCTATTCCTATAAAATGCTCTGCAGCACCAGAGAGTTTGTCATAAATCTGACCACGGAAAAGCTGGCATATGCCACAGATTACTGCGGGGTAAAATCCGGCAGGGATGTGGACAAGTTTAAAATGGCCCATCTCACCAGAGAGGAGGCTTCCCATGTGGGTGCCCCGATGATAAAAGAATCACCGGTTTCCATAGAGTGCCGTGTGAAGGAGATCACGGAGTACGGAAGCCACAGCATGTTCCTTGCGGATGTGCTGGCCGTACATGTGGACAAAGAATACATGAATGAGAAGGGGAAATTTGACCTGGCTCTTGCCAATCCCATTGTCTATTCCCACGGAGAGTATTACAGCCTCGGGAAAAAGCTGGGAACCTTCGGATACAGTGTTAAGAAGAGCAGAAAGAAGAAAAGCAGAAAATGAAAAGAAACATAGTATTGATCGGAATGCCCGGTGTGGGTAAAAGTACGGTTGGAGTCATTCTGGCAAAGGTGCTGGGATACCAGTTCATAGATGCAGACCTGGTGATCCAGGAGAGGGAGAACCGGCTGTTAAGTGAGATCATTGCCCAGGACGGGCTGGAAGGCTTCCTCAGAGCAGAGGAAGATGCCAATGTACAGGTTGCCAAAGATGCCAAAAAGGCTGTTATCGCCACAGGGGGGAGCGTGGTGTACTGCAGCCGGGCCATGGAACATTTATCAGAGACAGGACAGATCGTCTATCTGAAACTGGATTACGATACCCTGGACAAACGCCTCAGTAATTTGAAGGGACGCGGTGTTGTCCTGAAGGAGGGTCAGGACCTGAGAGGACTCTACGATGAGCGCATACCGCTTTACGAAAAGTATGCGGATATCACAGTTGATGAGAAAAATCTGGATGTGGAGGAAACTTTACAGAAAATTGTAGAAAGACTGAAACAGTGACAGAGAATAAAAAATGTCGGTTTATGAAGAAAAAATGAAAATATTAATTTTTGTTTACAAATTGCTTTATCTGTTATAATATAATATTTAAGTCGTAGACTATCTTAGCAGGAAGATAAATCATGAACCTGCCGGAAAGTCTGTCTTTTATCCGATCAGATGAATAAGAAAAGTAAATTTGAAGACGAGATTATGTTTTCTGGTACCGAGTATACCGGCGGGGAGCATAAATAAAATATAGAGGTGTGAATATGGAACAATATGTTATCAAAGGCGGTAACCCGTTAGTCGGCGAAGTGGAGATCGGCGGCGCGAAGAATGCGGCACTGGCCATCCTTGCGGCGGCAATCATGACGGATGAAATGGTTTACATCGAGAACTTACCGGACGTACGTGACATCAATGTTTTATTAGAGGCAATCAGGGAAATCGGCGCATCTGTTGAGAGAATCAGTCCCACAGAGGTGAAGATCACAGGTTCCACCATAGCCAACATCAGCGTGGAATACGAATATATCAAGAAGATCAGAGCGTCCTACTATCTTCTGGGCGCGTTACTTGGAAAATACAAGACAGCGGAAGTTCCTCTTCCCGGAGGCTGCAACATCGGAAGCAGGCCCATTGACCAGCATCTGAAAGGTTTCCGGGCTCTTGGTGCGTCCGTTGATATTCTGCACGGCGCAGTTGTCGCCAAAGCGGAGAGGCTGACAGGAAAGCATATCTTCCTGGACATGGTGTCTGTAGGTGCGACCATCAATATCATGATGGCAGCCGCCATGGCAGAGGGCAATACCACCATCGAGAATGCGGCCAGAGAGCCTCATGTGGTGGATGTAGCCAACTTCCTGAACAGTATGGGAGCCAACATCAAAGGCGCCGGTACGGATGTTATCCGTATCAAAGGCGTGGAGAAGCTTCACGGAACCAGTTATTCCATTATCCCGGATCAGATTGAGGCGGGTACTTTCATGTGCGCGGCAGCAGCTACCATGGGGGATGTCATGGTGAAGAACGTGATTCCGAAGCATCTTGAGGCGACCACAGCCAAATTAGAGGAGATTGGATGTGAGGTGGAGGAATTCGACGACGCGGTACGCGTAGTAGCCTCCAAACGCCTGAAACGCACCCATGTAAAAACCATGCCCTATCCGGGCTATCCCACAGACATGCAGCCCCAGTTTACTGTGGCACTGACACTGGCGGAGGGGACAAGCATTGTGACGGAGTCCATTTTCGAGAACCGTTTCAAATACGCGGACGAGCTCTCCCGTATGGGAGCCAGCATCAAGGTGGAGGGCAATACAGCCATTATTGACGGCGTACACAAACTGACCGGTGCCAGGGTAAGTGCGCCCGATCTGCGCGCGGGAGCGGCTCTTGTCATTGCAGGGCTTGCGGCAGAGGGAATCACCATTGTGGACGATATTGTTTATATCCAGAGAGGATATGAGCGTTTTGAAGAGAAATTAAGATGCCTGGGAGCAGAGATTGAGAAGGTTTCCAGTGAAAAGGATATACAGAAATTCCAGCTTCGTGTAGGTTGACAGGAAATAAAAAAACAGGGATGCTGCGCAGGGCGTGCGGCATCCTATTTTGTTTATCGAAATATGTCGAAAAAGCATGGGGGAAGGTACATATGAAAAAGATCATGGAAGATAAGATACTGGCCTATATAGAGACACATTTGGATATGGAGTACGGGCAGGATGATATTGCAGAAGCTTTCGGCTATTCCACAGATCATTTTCGCCACCTTTTCCGCATGTATTACGATATGCCTCTGGGAGAGTATATACGCAGGAGGCGGCTTCTCAAAGCAGCAGCCAGGATTGGGGACGGAGAACAGATTGGGAATGCCGCGTCAATGTATGGTTTTGAGACAGCAGCCGGGTTTGCCAAAGCGTTTAAGAAGGAATTTGGTTTTCCTGCCAGTGAATTAAAGCGGCAGGATGATATCAGGCTGGATGTGCTGCCTGAGCCGGAATACGACAGGAATCAGATACGCATTTCATTTCTGGAGACACAGGAGCTGAAGATGGCCGGACGGTCAGTCATTCCGGAGGAAGGAGCAGATATTGACCTTCTGGAGGAGGTGGCTTACTGGCTGGACCATGAGTTTCCGGAAATAGATAACGCGGAGCTTTCCGGAATGCAGTGTTTCAAGGATGATTACATAGCCATGTGGTATCATCCCCTGGACAGCCAGGAGATCACATATCTTATGGGGCCTGTCGTCAAAAATTTCTCCTGTGTGCCCGAGGGTCTCATAACTGTGACCATACCGGGGAGGCGCTATGCTGTGTTCGAGACAAAACAGGATTCAGACAAAAAAGAGCTGGCAGAGACCGTGAGATATCTCTGCAAATACATATTCAGGGAATGGGTGCCTGCAAATGATGTCATTGCAGACAGAATGGGTTTTACATTTGAACGGTATTACGGAAATAAAGTTACTGTTTATCTTCCTTTAATATAACCAGTTTGGACAACAAAAATATTCCCTCTCTATGTTATAATGGCACATATGCAAGGCGGGAGTGAAGAAAGATGGAATATTGTGTACTGGAACGAAAAAATGTTATTCGCGCAGCGGAGGAGGATATGCAGATACCAGCCTGTTACCAAATGCTGGGCGTGTGTTTTCTTAAGAATAATATCAAGGTAAAGAACATAAAACTGCCCGCTGTCCGTGTCGTGGGTACAGAGGCGTTTTTTAACTGCACAGCTCTCAGGCATGCAGCGCTGCCCAGAGTATATGTGATCAAGAAGGGTGCCTTCGGCAACTGCAGCAATCTGAGGGAGATACTGCTGCCGAAGACGGTGAGGGAATTGGGAAAAGGCGTATTTGACGGATGCAGGAGGATGGAGAAAGCCCTGTTTGACCCCATGGGAAACTGCAGGATACTGCCGGACATGACATTTGCCAACTGCCGTGCCCTTTCCAATGTCACACTGCCCGAGGTGATGTGGACCATTGGGAATCAGGCATTCTATAAGTGCGAGTCCCTGGAGGATATAAAATTTCCCGAAAAACTGCACAGGATAGAAAACCAGGCATTTTATCAGTGTGGCTTCAAATCCCTGCATTTTCCGGAACATCTGGAAATGATCGGTGAGAGTGCATTTCTAAAATGTAAGAAGCTGGAGTATGTTTTCATTCCGCCGTCGGTGCAGAAGATAGGAAAATGGGCTTTTCATGGCTGCAATAACCTGAAGGTGCTGGAAATCCTCCATGACCCACAGGATGTGGGGGAATGGCTGACCAATAAGAACTGTGTCATCCGCTGCCGCCGGGGAAGTAAGATGGAGACCTATGCGGCGCAATACGGCATCCAGGTGGAATATGCCGACGGCATCTGAGAAATAGTGACATATGGTTACTGTTCACTGCGTGCCCAGTAACACGCTTCGCGATGCACACAAAATGCAATAAATTGCATTTTGGCGCTGGCTAACTCGGGATTTTGCTTCGCAAAACACCTCCCGGGACATTGGCCGTGAATTGTAACGACATATGTACAAAGTAAGAAAATTATTGCGCAGTATATTGACAAATATTACCAAATGAGTTAGAATGTAGCCATATCGAGAATATAGAAAAAAGATTGCAGTTTATTCTGATGCATAATGTCAGAATAATAATGGGAAATCCGATGAGAGTCCGGAACAGATGTAAATCTACTGTAAACAAAGTCAGTACCCGCTGTTTTCCTGTCATGTACAAGGGAGCAGTCTGGGTATATTTATTATGAATCCATAATGCCTTCCTGTATGTACGGGAAGGCGTTTTATAGTTTGAACAGAAAAATTAAATATATCTTCTGTGGTCAGGGCAATAGCCCTGTTTAAAGGAATCCGGTGAGAATCCGGGCAGAACATCCCTGCTGTAAGGGGGACGAACAAAGCAGCAAAGCCACTGGGAATCATTCCCGGGAAGGCGCTTTTAGTAGGACGAACCCAAGTCAGAACACAAACACAGTTGTGGCAAACCAATTATTTGCAGTGTCCGAAGGCATGACGGACGTGTATTTTTTGTACCATTTTTTGAAAAACTTAATAGATTATGATAAGACGAGGGCCCAGTCTTGTTGTGATAGATAGTGCCGGAAGGCAAAAACAAAAATATCATAAGGAGGAAACAAAATGAAAAAAGGTATAAAACGGTTTTTAGGTATCGTATTGGCAATGGTGATGGTGCTGTCGATGAGCATCAGTGCATTTGCGGCTGATACTGATGTTTCGGTAACGGTAACATTGAACGCAGTAGCGGACGGTACACATCCTGCTTTGTCTGGAGAAACCACAGTTTATGTGGCACCTGGAACAGATGTTGAGACAATTGTAAAAGAAGCTTTACCAAAATTAAATCTTAATATTACCCAGGGATACTGGAAGGTGGTGCCGGATTGGCAGGATCCAACAATCACATATAATGCAATAGATGGACTGTATATTGGCGGAACTGGGGAATCGAACCTGTTTTATCAGGGGGCAGCTTACGAATCAGATACAGCATACTATGGTGTTGGCTGGACATATTCTGGCAAAGATGGAGAAACACCTTTGAATGAAAATAATTATATGAGCCAGAATACTATTAACAATGATGGTTCCAGAGTTATACTCAGCTATGCTAACTATTATTATCCAAAAGCAGCTTCTAAATAAAAAGCTATTTTAGAGGTCAGGGCGGTATTTTTATACCGTCCTGTTTTTGGATGAACGAATATATTCTGGAGGAAGATTATGAAAAAAGTATTAAAAGTTTTAAGTTTTATATTTTTAATATCACTGTTTGGATTTGATGTGACCAATGTATGGGCTGCACATGCTGCGGAAGATAATGGCCTGGTACAAATGAGTATAAAAATAGGAAATAAAGAGATTGAATTACAGCCATCTGAGGAAAATTCAAGTATATATGTAGGAGATGGAGGCTTTCAACAATTTTCCGGCGGGTATAAGGTAATCATAGAAGGTATTCTTACAGATTCTGAGAATAAAGTTTCTGAGGTATTTAGTTCGTTAGATATTTATAATGAAGCCGGTACTATGTTTCATAGCTCAGATAAAATAATAGAAAATAAAGTGGTGGATGGCAAGACTCATTTTATCATAACGTATTCTAATATTATGAGTAATAGCCAGATGTACTCCGGAACAGCAATAGTGGGCGCATTTTATTTTGATATTAAAACGGAGAGCCAGGACGGGAAGGAAAATGAATATATTGCTGTATTAGATAATAAGCAGTCATCTTTTGATGAAAATTCCGGGTATCCCATATTAGTTGAATATGTAGGTGTAAATAATAATGAGACAGGAGAGATCCTGTCAGGGGACACAGAGATGATAAACACCTCTGACAGTAAATATCATTATGCCGTAATACCAGACGATGTGAATGATTTTTCTATAGTGGTTAACAGAAAGCAAAACAAAATGGAGACGATAAATTTTAGTGCCATTACAAAAAGTTGTTTTTATTGGATGGGTATAGGAAATAACCATATCTCTGTAAACGGCAGTTCATTTCAGCGGTTTGATGTGAATAGCAATATTTATCAGGGAAAGTATAGCAGTCCGGCAATACAGGCACATAAAGGATTGAATGTAGTCAATCTGTCATTTATGATAGGCGTACCGCCTATAGGCATGGATTTAGATTGGAGCACAATGCCTCCGGTAATGAAAATCCTGGATACAGACATTAACGTACCTGGGTTAGACAAATCAGGTAATTTTAAGGGGAGATATGTACTTAATATACCTTACATCTTTTATTGGGATGGGGAGGAGACGGAAACAGTACAAAGCAGTGATACAAGTATATCTGAAATAAAACCGGTATCTTTTCCGGAAAATTATGTATTTCCCATAGAATATAAGATAGCCTTAGATAAGGATACGGGTGATTATATTCTCAATATTCCTAAAACATCAAAAAATAATAAGCTGCTTTTAGGGATACTTCCTTCATCTGCGGGAGCACAGGTAAATGTCATTGGCAATGAGAAGAGCGAAGGCGGATATTTTGACGACGGTAAGGGGGAATGCGGTAATTACTATGGGATTAATTTAGAGGACCCCAGTATTGAAACAGATGAGAATGAAAATAAAATAATTAAAGTTGAAGTTACGGCGCCGGATGGGAAAAGCAAAGAGATACATAAAATAAGGGTAATGCGTAAATCAAGTGAATGTGTATTAAATTCTCTGTCTATAAATGGCGGTTCTGTGGATTCGCTGGATGAACAACTAAAAAGCGGAGAAAAAAGCTTTATACTTGAGCTTGATTCTGACGATGGTCCGCTGACATTTGAAGATATACAAATATCAGATAATGCCTCTTGTACCGTAAATGGAGAGGAGATAGAAGGAAGCGCGGTAACGGTAAATGCAGATGATATCACCCGTCTGGAAGTCACGGCAGAAGATGGATTAAATTCAACATTATATATTTTCCTTCACCAAAAGCAGGATGGCGCACTTCCATATTATTCTATATCAGATGAAACAAAATCTCTGGCAAAAGATATACTGGAAGGCTGGTATGACCGCCCGGAAAAGGATAAAAAGAATTTGGCTGGTTCCTGGCCCATATTTATGGCAAGTGCAACAGCTACAGAGGAAAATAATAATTTAGATGGTGCGGCTGTTAATGATGTGAACAAAAATACATATAATCAGCCAACGGATTATGCCAGGACAATTCTCCAGTTGATCATAACGGGTGAAAATCCCTATAATTATAATGATGATAAGGGAAATAATCTGGTTGAACATTTGGAAAAGAACTGGACGGGGCCTTATGCAAATACAATATGGGCATTAATGGGACTGAGAGCGGCAGGCGCGAATATACCGGATGGATTGGTAGATGATGTAGTAGGACTGGCTGCTTCAGATACCTTTGATCTGGACATGCGGGCATGGGCATTGGGGGCTGTCGCAGATTTGGTGTCCCCGACAAAGCTGGCATCGCTGGTAGAAGGATTCCGTTCGACACTGATTACCGAGGGAGACGAAGCCGGAATGTTTTACAACTTCTGGTATAAGTATGCGAATACCATATCTCACGGCTGTGTACTTGAAGGAATGGCAGCAGCAGGAATAGATATTGAAAAAGTCTTTGCAGTAAGCGATACAATTACACCATTAAAGGCGCTCCAGAGATATCAGTTGGAGGATGGGTCCTTTTGGTATGATATCAGCCATACAGAATCTATGTGGTCAAAAGATGCGATTATAGGTTTGGGAGATACTGTACATGGTGATAACGTATGGAGTCGTTATGCCCTGACTCTTGACAAATATGATAACCTGATTGATACGGCCATGGAGTGTTATGGCGAAGACGGTTCCTCTATTACTGATGAAACCAAGAGAAAAGCTCTGGAGGATGCTCTGAATACAGCAAATTCGGCACGTGCAGATGCGGAAAGCATTCAGGGGCTTGGGGACGAATATTATGCGTTATACGCAGCCGTTGCAGATGTGGATTATACATTGGTAGGACAACCTCAGGTAAGAGTCTGCAGTTATGAAGAGTCCCTGCAGATTGACGCTGTAATTGAGTCTATCAGTAAATTGGAAGATTTAGCTTCTGTAACAAAAGAATCAGTTCAGACTGCCGGAAGTGCCTATGAAGCCCTTGGCGGTGATGATGCAGAATTAAAGGAAAAGCTTCAGGGGTATGTTACAAATAAGAGCATTTTGAAAAAAGCAGAAGCCTATCTGAATTTCTCCGAATTAGTGGATGTTGTGGGAGAAGTAACCTTAGAAAGCGGACAGGCTATTCAGGATGCGGAAGCTGCATATGAAAACTTAGATGTGTCCTATAAAGACGATCAGTCATTTGCGGACAAGTACCAGGTATTGCTGGGCAGCAGAAAAGTATATGATGTACTGTCAGCTATTGCGGCTCTGTCGTCTGAGATCACTTTGGATGATGCAGATACAGTGGAAAGCATCCGCACATCATATGACGCTCTTACAGATGATTTGAAATCAAAAGTTAGTAATGCGTCCGCTCTTATACAGGCTGAAAAGACAATAAAAGATTTAAAAGCAGTTAAGAGTGTGGAAGCGCTGATCGCAGAACTGCCTTCTCCGGATGAGGTGACGGCAGAGGATGAGGCTGCTATTCTGGAGGCATACAGTAACTATAATCTGCTGACATCTGAACAGAAAGCAATGGTAAATGCTGAATTGTCGGAGAAACTGGAAACGGTTTATTCTGCACTTGATCAGGCGAAAAAGGATGCGGCAGCTGTAAAAGATGTGATTGATAATATTGCAAAACTGGAAAATTTTGATGATGTCACACTGGAGGATCAGGAGTTTATCAGAAATGTGCGCAGTCTCTATGATAATTTGTCCTCAGATGCACTTCGTTCGCAGGTGAGTAATTATGATCTGCTGGTTGCGGCGGAGAAGAAACTTGAGACACTTGCCAAAGAAAATTTGTTGAATAAAGTTGAGAACCTCCCGTCACCGGATGAATTGGAAGGAACAAAGCCGGATGGATCTGATATCCAGATGACAGAAGAAATCCTGCGGGCAATTGCTGATGCAGTCAGCACATATCAACAGATGGATGATGCACAGCAGAAGATATTTGCGAATGAGAATCCCGATGCATATGAAAAGTTAATGACATTAAATACGATTGCGGAGCAGTACGAAGGATACGTGAATGAAGTCCTTGCACCTATTGTTGCAAGAATCGCAGCGTTTGAACTTCCTGTAACAAAATTCAATCTGGGAGAGGCTGGCGATCTGCTTACAAAATATGAGGCCAATGAGGATGCACGTACTTATCTTGACAGCATTGTCTGGGAAGACGGAACAAAGCTCGTTGACAAGATGGCTGCTCTAAAAGAGCAGATAGGACAGGTGAATGAGGATCTTACGCAGGCAGCAGCAGTAGATGCTATGATTGAGAAACTGCCGTCTGAGGTGACTGCAGATAATCTGTCGGATGTGAAAGCGGCACTGGAAGCGATCAAAACTGCTTATGAGGCATTAAGTGAGCAGGCGCAGGAGTATGTGAATGATACAGGCACATGGAACACTGTGGAGTCATTGGTAAAGAACTTCGAGAAATCACAGGAGAATGCAGAAAAAGTACTTGAAATGATGAAGGATGCTGTGGATGAAGATGCTTATGAGCTGACATCTGAAGAAATTATTACAGTGTTGAAAAGTGCGCAGGAGGCATACGATGCCCTGACACCGGCTGAACAGGCATTGATACCGGCTGATGCTGTTGGGAACATGGAAACTTTGAAGGAGAAAATATCCAAGACTAAGACCAAGGATTCTTCAGAGAACAATCTGGTTACATACAAGGGAAACATTCCATGGGATGTAGTCATCGAGATAGAATCAGTGGCACAGTCAGATAATTCCTATACAACACTCAGTGGAAAGCTGGATACAGATAAGAAAGCTTCTGTTATGAAAGTATTTGAAATCAAAGCGTACAGAGTACTTGCCGATGGAACGAAAACAGATTTCATGGTAAGCGGAGGATTAACCTTTGTTGTACATACAGGAAATGATCTTACGGGTAAAACCATAGTTCTCGCTCATCTTCTGGACGATGGAACCATCGAGTATCTGGACTGTAAAGCAGATGGCAGTGATCTTACATTTACTGTGAAAAGTCTGTCCGCGTTTGCAGTCGGAGAGGTCAAGACAACATCCGGAACAGATGATGAAGAGAAGGGTAACAACAATAATAACAATAATAACAACACAAACGGAAGCGGAAATAATTCTGGTTCCGGAAATAAATCAACATCCGGCTCTTCCAACAATAATTCTTCAGGAAGCGGTAATAAGTCCACTACTACAGGAGGAAGTACCGGTGTACCTAAAACAGGAGATACACTGGCATCTCAAATGGACATTATGAATCTTCTTGTACTTGCCGGAAGCTTTATCCTGTTTGCATGCCTGAAAAAAAAGAGAGAGAATAACAGATAAGAAAAGAGGAAGCATATGAACAGAGGGAAAATGACATTAAAAAGAATATGGGCTTTCCTGATGGCATGCTTTCTTGGGCTGGGATTGGCGCTGGGAAATCCGGCGCCGGTTATGGCCAAGGATGCGTCCAGCTCCGTGATTTTATCCGTAGAGCGTTTTGCTCTGGGGAAGGGATGGGTGACAGTGCCTGATGTGGTGCCGCTGCAGAACGGAGATACGGTGGCTACGCTTCTGGAACGGTATATGGAAGAACAGGGATACCCTTGTATTGTTAAGCGGGATAGCTCCTATGGGTGGTACCTGGAGGGAATTACTGATGCGGATGGGGATGGACTTCCTCTCAGCATACCTCAAATTATCAAAAACAAAGCAAAAAAAGATGGATATAAGCTGGATGACAGCCTGATAAATGAGTACAAACCAAACCTCACAGAGTATTCATATTCAAAAGAAAGCGCAGGAACCACAACATCCGGATGGATGTATTCGGTCAATGAAGAGTTTCCGGGATATAGTATGAACGGTTATAAACTGCAGGGCGGAGATGTTGTCCGGGTGCAGTTCAGTTTATATGGGACGGGGCTTGATGTGGAAGGGACTAATGCCTATGATTCCATTTACAAAAAGGCTGATAAATCACAATTACTGACTAAGATTGCTTATATTAATCAGGATACAGAGTCCTGGCTTCCGGAAGAAGCAGACAGAGAGGCATATGATACAGCGCTGACAGTAATGCAGAAGCTGAATGCCTCACAGAGTGAAGTGGACAAAGCACTGGAAAATCTGCCTCAGACACAAACAGTTTGGCCGGAGACCGTGGTTTTGTCAAGCAGTACCCTTAGTTTGTATGATAATGACAGTGCAGTGCACCTCAGTGCGGATATATATCCTCAGGAGACTTTATTTAAAAAAATTGCCTGGAGTTCTTCTGACGAATCCATAGTCAGTGTTGACAATAATGGAAATATTATACCTCATGCACCTGGAGAGGTGGATATTACAGCAACCGCTCAGAACGGCGTGAGTTCTTCATGCAGGGTTACGGTTACTTACAGGCCATATACAGCCATTGGATTGGATAAGACGGCATTATTCTTTCAGGCAGAACAGACATACCAGTTCCAGGTGACCGGCACACCATCTAATGCGACAGAAGAACTCCAATTGGAGTGGAGCAGCAGCGACGAAAATGTGGCTGTAGTTTCCCAGGAAGGGCTTGTGACTGCAGTCTCAGCGGGAAATGCAGTTATTACGGCTGTAAAAGCAGGAAGTCAGATATCTGCGTCTTGTCAGGTCACAGTGGGTAATGCTATGGAGATGGCAGAAGCAGCAGCGGGGCTGATCAGAGCACTTCCGAAAGCCGGAGAACTGACGATTCAGGATTCCGCTCAGGTGGCAGTAGCATCGGGAGTATATCAGTCGTTGTCTGAGGAGGCTAAAACGTATCTTGAAGACCGGGCAGAGCTGGAACAGAAGCTGGACAGGTGTGTATCCATGATGGAGGCTCTGCAGAAGAAGTATGCAAATGTAGCAGCAGCAGAAGAACTGATAGGGCAGATTCCTTCTTTATCGGCACTGACCATTGACAGCAGCAAGACAGTGGAGGAAGCCCTGACCGTATATGAAGGTTTGAGGGCAGAAGAAAAGATTTTGATCGATACTTCACTTAAGAACAAGCTGGACAGCGCAGTAAAACGTATGGAAGAATTAAAAGAGCACGTGAATACAGTAAACAGTATCCTGGCATCTCTTCCTGAAACGTTAACCCTGGAGGAAGCTGAGCTGATTGGTCAGGCCGCAGAAGAGTATAATAATTTGGATGACGCGCAGAGGGCACAGCTTTTTACCGGTGCCGAGGAACGGCTGTCACAGGCACTTTCTGCATTGAACCAGTTGATCACTGAGGCAGCGGAGGTCATGGACACTACTGCTAAAGTAAATCTTGAGGCGGCAGAGACAGCAAATTTTCTCAAAGCAGCAGAAGCTTTTGATCAGTGGAAGGATTTGCTGGCCGTAAGTGAGAGTACAGCCAAAAAGATTCAGGATGTTAAGAATTGGATTGGAAGCAGTATCCATAGCCAGAACGGTGTGACTGCAGATAGTTACTGGTATATTAAAACAAATGCAGAAAAAACCGGGGATACCCGGGAGGCTGAAAAAGCAATCCGTAAAAAATATAAGAACGCAGAGGATTGTAAGTCAGCATGGAATTTGTCTTATACTGACATCAGAGATGGTAATAGTTATGAGCAGGAAAAAAATGTAACCATGACTTTTTCAGTGAGCAAACTGTCTTCTATGGAGAATCCTGTCCTTTTTTCCTATAAAGATGGCAAACTGAAAAAAATGAAGGCGGAGATAAATTCTAAAGCAGATACGATTTCCACCAAGGCAAAAACAGATGGAATGTATTTGATAGTGAATGTCCCTGTTCCTCTTACCGGGCTGAGTATGGAGAGTCAGATCCAGATTACAAAAGGCAACAGTAAAACGCTGACTCCAGAAAAAGTACCGGCAGATGCAACCAGTAAGGTGAATTATGTGTGGAAAAGTTCAGATTCTTCCGTTGTATCTGTGGACAGCAGTGGTGTAATTACAGCTAAAAAAGAAGGTACAGCCACTGTGACAGCTTCGGTTAAAGGCAGATCATCTATTAAGGCATCTGTAAAAGTAAAAGTCATAACAAAAGCGGACTCTCTGTCCCGTTCCGTGTCAGATGTACTGGCAGAGACAAAGGCATATGTTCTTGCCACAGATAAAAACCCCACTGTTGGAAGCGAATGGTATGTGATCGCTCTTGCACGGGGAGGGATGGATTTAAATGACAGTTATTTTTCTACATATTACAATCATCTGGCAAATTATTTAGCAGTGAAGAAGGGGGTGCTGACTGACACTAAAAAGTATTCTGAGTACAGTAAAACTATATTAACAGTAACTGCAATAGGCAAAGATGCGCGGAATGTGGCAGGTTATAATCTTCTTGAATATCTGTCGGATTTTAACAATGTCAAGGCACAAGGCCGCAACGGCCCTATTTGGGCTTTGATCGCCCTTAATTGTCATCCGGATTATACAATCCCTGAAAAGTCAGGAGTATCCAATCAGACAACAGAACAAAAACTGATAGATTATATTGTGGATGCACAGGTAAGGGACGGCGGCTGGACACTGACCGGATCAACAGCAGATTCGGATATGACAGGAATGGCACTTCAGGCTTTGGCACCCTATTATAAGAAAGACGGATATGATAAGGTGACAAAGGCAGTTGATAAAGCTCTGGATAATCTCAGTTCCATGCAGTTGTCAAGTGGTGGATTTGGTACCATGAATGTGGAAACCTCAGAGTCGGGAGCACAGATTCTTACAGCGCTGAGCGCATTAGGGATAGATCCTCAGACAGATGCAAGGTTCATTAAAAATGGTAAATGGATTGTGGGGAATATGATATCTTATCATATTAAAGACAGCGGGTTTATGCACGTGAAGGACGGAGCGGAAAACAACGGTGGTGCCGAGCAGGGAACAGTGGACGGTCTTGCAACAGGGCAGGGGTTCTATTCCCTGGTAGCATATCAGCGTTTTCTGGATAAGAAGACAAGCCTTTACGATATGTCGGATTTGATTGTGCAGCCGGGAGGCCCAGGTGATGGAAGCGGAACCGGTCTGCCGGAGGAAGAAACTTCAGAATCAGTGCAATCGAAGCAGACGGGAACTTCTCAATCGTCATCTTCAGGCAGCAGTAAGACAGCATCAGGAAGCAGCAATAAGAAGACAGCGGCCGGCAGTACAGCTAAGAAAAAGACTGAAGAAAACGATTCCAAGAAAAAAGAGAAGGATACACTCTGGAGTTTCAATGGGGACACATATGAGCCGGAAGTCAGAGAAGAAGCCGGAACGGATGCGTCTGAAGATACAGAAGAAACAGCAGCGGACAGCAGCGGAGGTGAGAGTAAACAGGGACTGGCCAGGATTTTCAATAAAAATACACTGCCGTATATTCTCTGTGTAGCCTGCGGAGCAGCAGTCATTGGTGTCTGCGTTTATTTTAAAAAGAAAAATTAGCATTGAAAAGAGGGAAAGTGCATTAGGGCACTCTCCCTTTTGGTGCTGTGTTGGAGGCGAAACAAATGAAAAGGAAGAGAAAAGTATTCCTGGTCCTTTTAATTGCTTTTGTAATTTTAATAACCGGAGGATGCAGCCAGAAGGTAAAAAGTGATCAAATCACACAGCTTGACAGAGTAGAAACCACAGAGAAAAAGGGTACATCAGCCAAAAAACTTGAAAAGATAAATCAAATACCAGATGACGGTATTATTACAGCCGCTCAAATGGATACGATATCCGGTGAAGATGGTCAATTCCAATTTTCCGGAAAGGATCAGGATAAAGGGATTACTTATGTATGGACCTATGAAGGAAAACGAATCAAAAACCCTGTTGATCAGAATCTAAAAGTTGAATTTTCTGATGCCAAGATAGAAGAGGTAAAAAAAGCCGGGGGAAATGCTCCGTATGGCCTGGCCATTACACTGCAGAAAATGAATTTGGCGGCGCCGGCAGCTCTGGGCCTTACTTTAAATGAAAAGTGGGATGCAGATAATGCCGTTTTATGCAAATATGTGGATGGAGAAGCAAGGAAGGTTTGTGATGTGGTTGTAGGATCTGTCTCCGGAGTCGGGGATAAGGCGCTGACTAATCTTGCTTTTAATGTTTTAGAAGTAGGTGACACTTATTATATACTTGCCGGCAAAAGTAAAGAAGATAATGAGGAAAACAAAGGCGCAGAGGAGAAAACAAAAAATAACGGAAACAATAATCAGCAAAGTCATGAGGTAGACAATTCACCGACAGGTAATAATCAAAATGACTCAGAACAGGCTGCAGAGACTCAGAGCGGGCAATCGTCCCATACCTGCACCATATCGATTGAATGTTCCACAATTCTCAATAATTGGGATGATTTAAATGAAGCAAAAGCGGATTTTGTACCCTCAGATGGGTGGATTCTATATACCTCTGAGGTAGAGTACTCTCCGGGTGAAACTGTGTATGATGTCTTGTACCGGGTGTGTAAAGATACTTCCATCCAAATGAGTGCAAAGTATACACCTGCCTATGGTTCTTACTATGTGGAAGGCATCAACCAGCTCTATGAGTTTGACTGCGGCGAATTGTCCGGCTGGATGTACAGCGTGAATGGCTGGTTCCCAAATTACGGCTGTTCTCAGTATGAAGTCAGCGATGGTGACATAATCGAATGGCGCTACACCTGTGATCTGGGCCGTGATGTGGGAGATCAGTATTATGAATAAACGGTCGGATGCATTTTCAGCCTGCCATCCTGCTGTAAATTTCTTTTACTTCATGCTTGTACTGCTGGTCACCATGTTTCTCAGCCATCCGGTCCTTCTGGGCATTTCCTTTTTGGGCGCATTTTTCTACGCGGTGCGCCTGAAGGGGTGGAAGGCTGTGGCAAAATTCAATTTGATCTTCACGCTTCCCGCTATGGTGATCGTGGCATTTATCAACCCGGCGTTTAACCACTATGGCGTCACTACGCTTTTTTATCTGAAGACAGGGCCGGTGACGTTGGAGGCTATTGTGTATGGAATCGTTCTGGCCTCCATGCTGTTTATTGCTATATTGTGGTTTTCCTGTTATAACGAGGTTATGACCACAGATAAGTTCGTCTACCTGTTTGGCAGGGTGATTCCGGCGCTTTCCCTGGTGCTTTCCATGGTATTCCGCTTTGTGCCGAAATTCAATGCACAGGTAAAGGTCATACGAAACGGGCAGAAATGCGTGGGACGTGATATGAGCAATGGAAAACTGATAAAGAAAATCCGTTATGGACTTACGATCCTTTCCATCCTGATCACCTGGGCCTTGGAGAACGCCATAGACACCTCAGATTCCATGAGGGCCAGAGGATACGGCCTGAAGGGCCGCTCTTCGTTCTCCATCTATCACTTTGACAGAAGGGATGTGACGGTCACAGGTATTCTGGCCGGGCTTCTTGGGGTATGCCTCTTGGGATTTCACTATGGGTTTTCCTTTGCGCAGTATGATCCGGTGATTAAGATTGGCGGTATCCCGCTGACGCCTTGGAGCGTAATTACCTATCTGGCCTGGACGTTTATATGCTTTTTCCCCTTCCTGCTGGGATTATGGGAGGATGAGAGCTTTAAGAGACTGGAGAAGGAAATGCGTATGGATAGGGATATCCCCTGGTACTTAAAGGAAGATGAACCGGGCAGTGAGCAGAAGGTTTTGAAGACAGACATGACATTTACAGAATATATGAATGGCGGGAAAGAAACAGAGGGAGGAACGGAATGTGAATTGTATTGAAATAGAAAAGTTCAGTTTTCTGTATCCCCAGCAGACGGTACCTGCGCTGGCCGGGGTTGATATGACAGTGGAGGAGGGCAGCTTTGTTGTGCTGTGCGGAAAAAGCGGATGCGGAAAAAGTACACTTTTGAGACAGATGAAGACAGTCCTTGCCTCCCATGGACAGAAAAGCGGATGTATACGGTATTTTGGAACAGAGCTTGAAGAGGTGGATGAGAGAACCCAGAGTGCGGAGATTGGTTATGTGCTTCAGAATCCTGACAACCAGATCGTGACGGACAAAGTCTGGCATGAGCTGGCTTTCGGACTGGAGAGTCTTGGCTATGACAGTGCCACCATACGGCTCAGAGTGGCTGAGATGGCTTCTTATTTCGGAATACAGGCATGGTTCCTGCGCAATGTAAACGAGCTGTCAGGAGGCCAGAAGCAGCTTCTGAATCTGGCCTCTGTTATGGCTATGCATCCGAGGCTGCTGATCCTGGATGAGCCTACATCCCAGCTTGACCCCATAGCAGCCTCGGATTTTCTGGAGACAGTGAGGAAGATTAACAGGGATGTGGGAACCACGGTCATCCTTACAGAACACCGCCTGGAGGATGTGATCCCCTGGGCAGACCAGGTATATGTCATGGATGGCGGCAGAATGATCGCTGACGGCACGCCCTCAGAGATAGGGCGGAAACTCAAGGAGCTGGGGCACGATATGTTTCTATCCATGCCCACGCCTATGCAGGTATATGCCGGGGTGGAGAGCAGCCGGGAGTGTCCCCTGACCGTAAGGCAGGGAAGGAGATGGCTGGAAAAGGAGCTTGAAGACCTTCAGCTAAAGGCCGCCGAGTGTGAAGAAAACAAAGGCGGAAACGGCAGGGAAACAGAATCCGTTCATCATGAGGCAGAATCCGTCAGGAAGAAAACCCATGTATCTTCAGAGAAGGAAATACCGGAAATACGTCTCAGAGATATCTGGTTCCGCTATGAGCGTGAGCTGCCCGATGTGGTGAAGGGACTTTCCCTGGATGTAAAGAAACGGGAAATCTTCGCGCTGGTGGGCGGCAACGGCACCGGCAAAAGTACCACCATGAATCTGATCGCCCGTATCCGCCACCCGTACAGAGGGAAAATATGGCTGGAGGGGAAGAGTATAGATAAATACACGGATAATGAGCTGTATCATGGCTTCCTCGGCGTAATGCCCCAGAATCCCCAGAGTCTTTTTGTGAAGAAGACAGTGCGGGACGATCTGTATGAAATGATTGACGGGAAAAAAGAAAAAAAGAGCGACGCTTTTTCCATAGAAATGAGCAAGAGAGATGCTATTGCGGGAATTGTGTCCCTGACAAAGCTGGAGAATCTTTTAGACCGTCATCCCTATGATCTGAGCGGCGGAGAACAGCAGCGGCTGGCACTTGCAAAGGTGCTGCTGCTGCGCCCCAGAATCCTGCTCATGGATGAGCCTACGAAGGGGATAGACAACCACTATAAACAAGAACTGGGAGAAATCCTGCGGAAGCTGACAGAACATGGTGTTACCATTCTTCTCATTTCCCATGATGTGGAATTCTGTGCGCAGTACGCGGACCGGGTGGGTCTGTTCTTTGAGGGAAATGTGGTGACAAATAAACCGGCAAAAGAATTTTTTGCGGGAAACAGTTTCTATACAACCGCTGCAAACCGTATGTCACGACAGTTCTTTCCTGACGCGGTGACCGTGGAGGATGTGGTTGCAGGAGTGGATGCATACGTCAGGAGGTGAACAGTATACTACGGGATGATAAATTAGATGATTTTCTGGATGTATTTTGGGATGAGAAGAATGCGGACTCCGTGGATACGGATTTTTGGGAGGAGCCTCAGGAAAAGGAGAAACTTAATTATCTGGAATACAGTGACTTGATGGCTGTCCCGAAAAATAAGGGGAAACTGCCGCCCAGGACTCTGGCGGCTATATTTCTGATCGTGGTCATGATACCTGTGACCATATGGGTGGGGATACATTTTTTCAATGACAGGAAATATCTACTGATCAGTCTGTTCATTGTGTTCTATTCTATGATACCGTTTTTTCTAACCTTTGAGAGCCGAAAGCCACAGGCCAGGGAAGTGTTGATCATCGCAGTGCTCACAGCCATAGCGGTGGCCGGCAGGGCGGCGTTTTTCATGGTACCCAGTTTTAAGCCGGTCATGGCGTTTGTGATCATATCGGCAGTGTGTTTTGGGGCGGAGTCCGGATTTTTGGTAGGGGCACTTTCCATGCTGGTGTCAAATATGCTGTTTGGGCAGGGGCCATGGACGCCCTGGCAGATGTTCTCCATGGGCATCATCGGGTTTCTGGCCGGAATACTGTTCCAGAAAGGATGGCTGAAGGCCAGGAAGGTTTCTCTCTGTATCTTTGGTTTCTGGGCAGCCCTGTTTATTTACGGAGGAATCATGAACCCGGTGTCGCTGCTTATGTCCTCCTATGCCATAACGAAGAGGAACCTTCTGGCTATCTATATATCAGGGCTGCCGGTGGACATGGTGCACGGGGCTGCGACGGTTATCTTTCTTCTGCTTGCCAGTAAACCCATGATCGAGAAGCTGGAGAGAATCAAAATAAAATACGGTTTGATTGAGGAGTAGAGTATGACAGAAGAGAAAAGGACGGAAGAGAAAGAAGCGGAAGACATAAAGTCTGCGGATAAAAAGAAAAAAAATAGGATTCTGAATATTGTGATACTGTGTGCGGTATGCATCATCGCCTATGGAGTCTTCAATATGATATCCCTGCAGAAGCAGTATAAACGGGCCGGGGAGGAATATGCCCGGGTGCAGAAGACTGCCGGTATGGATCAGGCAGAGGATGTTCCGGCTGATCCGAAGAAGGATGACGGGGATGCGGATGTTCCGGATGTGCAGGTGGATCTGAAGGCTCTTCAGAAGGAGAATCCGGACACGGTGGCCTGGCTCTATTACCCGGCTCTTGGTATTAACTATCCGGTCATGCAGGATGAGGATAATACATATTATATCAAGCATACATTTTCCGGGGATAAGAACGCGGTGGGAAGTATTTTTCTGGATGCGTACGGAAATAAGGATTTTTCAGATGCAAATACCTTCATCTTCGGCCACAACATGAGGGATGGCTCCATGTTCGGCAGTATGAAGAACATACGGGATGAGGGGACCGTCAAAGAGAACCCGTATTTCTGGATCTATACAGCGGATGGCTGGAGCAGATACCGGATATTCTCCTATCATGATGCCAACGCCACAAAAAAAGATATGGCATTCCAGATCAAGTTTGAAAACGAGCAGGCGCATCAGCAGTTTCTGCAGACCATACTGGACGCTTCAGAAGAGAAGCTGGGTGTGGAAGTGACGATCAAGGATAAAGTGGTGACCCTGGCCACCTGTACCAGTGACGCATCCGTAAGGCTTGTCATTCACGGGGTACGGAAGGATTAAAAAGTATAAGGACGGCGAAAAGGAAAAGATATATGATGCAGGATAAAAGGTTTCTGCCCGGCAAAGGGGATAAACTCTATAGAGATGAAAAATATATTGCCGCGGTTTTCGGAGGAAAAAGGAAGGTTCTGAGCACCTCGCCCCAGAACGGGGGATTGAGGACAGACTTAAAAGCTGTATATAATTATGACGGCGGACAGGAGGGAGAAAAGGAGATACGGCTTGAGGGAGGGACCTATGAAAGTCATATGCGTTATGTCTCTGACAGCATCATAGGTTTGTCAGCGGACTCGTCATCAGGTATTATGACAGCCGCCTCTATGAAAAATGCCTCTTATGTCAGGACACAGTACAGGGATATTGCCGTCAGTGTGATCGCAACAGGCGGTATTGAAGTCAACGGCGGGCGTGCAGGGGACCGGGCATCCTGGTACGAGAAGGACGGGGCCTGGGTGGACCTGGACGGGGAATGCAGGCATACACTGGGAACAATCAATCTTATGATCTTCCTGAATGCGGACCTGACAGACGGAGCCATTGCCAAGGCCCTGATAACCTGTACAGAGGCAAAAACAGCCGCGATTCAGGAGCTGTGCATAGCCAGCAGATATTCCCACGGGCTCGCCACGGGTTCCGGTACAGACGGCACGATCATTGTGGCTGACATGGAGTCTGATTTTAAGATCACGGAGACGGGCGCACACAGCAAAATAGGAGAAATGATAGGATGTGCGGTGAAAGAGGCTGTGATGGAATCCCTGTTTCTGCAGACCGGCGCAGGTGCCAGGATGCAGCACAATGTCTTCCGAAGGCTGGAGAGATTCTGCATAACGGCAGATGCGGCAGCCTCCCGTGCTGTGGAGACGGGCGTCATAGAGCCGTCAGAACAGGCGGATTTTAAGCGGCAGGCAGAAGAGTGGGCCGGCTGCGGAGATGCAGTTTCATGGGCCGCTCTTGAAGCGCATCTGCTGGATGAGAGGGAGTGGGGGATGCTGAAGGAAAGGGAAGTGCTGGATGCGGAGAGGAAGCTTCTGTGTGCATTCGGGATGGACAGTCCCCGTATGGGAGAGGATGCTGTTCTCATGGATCATATTATTTTTGCGATTAAAGAAAGAATATGAGCCGGAAGAATTGACAGATACCGGCCATTGTGCTAAAGTAATCATGTGTATAAATTCCATATCAGCTTGCCAAGTGCATCAGGATTTAGTTTTGCCCTCTTTTAGAAAATCCTGGTGAAAAGGGAATCAGGTGTAAGTCCTGGACGATCCGGTCACTGTGAGCGGGGAGCGAAGCGCATAAGTCCATTGTATAAGAGATTATATGAGAAGGAGCGCCGAACGAAGATCCGTGAGTCAGGAAACCTGCTTGGATGAGTAAAAGGTTGAGACTTCCGAAGAAAGTTTTCCATCCATTATGTTATTTGATATGGAATGCCTGCTTAGAACGTGAACGAAACGGGAACCTGTGTGAGGAATTTATGCATCCATGAAAAGCAGGAGGAGCCCAAGAGACGATTTTGCTTCTATATGTTTTATCCTCCGCACCCCAAATGTATAGATTGGTCTGACATCATCCGCTCATGGGCCTCCTGCAGGTAAAGGAAATAGTGTTAGAAGCTGCTGCGGGATAACTGCCTGTCAGCAGCTTTATTTATGACAGGGACAGCCGGCAGAGCGTCCGTGCGAGACAGACCGGAGGGATTCAGAAGGGAGAATCAGTAATATGCGTGAAGAAGATTTGATTGCAGTCGCTGAGGATGCGGGGTTTGCGAAAGCCGCCGTAATGAACACGGAAGATTTAGAATTTGAACATGAGTTCCGCAAGTTCTGCGAACAGAACGACTGTGGAAATTATGGCAATAACTATGGATGTCCACCCTACTGCGGAACCCCCGAAGAGATGGAGAACAGAGTTATGCAGTACCGCCAGGCGGTAGTTTTCCAGTCCAGAACACCTGTTAACAACATCTTTGATGATGCGGAGACAAAACAAATCAAGAAGATACACACCCGGATGACACTGCGCACAGTAGAAGAACTCAAGAGAAGAGGACTGGATGAGGACGGCATGTTCGTCATGTGCGGACCCTGCAACCTGTGCGACGCATGTAATATGCCGGAAGGAAAACCATGCGTGCAGGAGCAGAATCGTTTTTCCTGTCTGTCTGCGTATTGTATAGATGCGGCGAAGATGGCGAAACACTGCAATATGAATATGCAGTGGAATGGGGATGTGGTTTCGTTTTTTAGTATGTATCTTTTTGATAAAAAATAAGAAATAACGGATTGCAGAGAAGGTCAGATACGGAGCAGTCCGGACTGATAATTATATGAATATTAGATGGTACTTCGTAAATGGAGTACCATTTTTTTAATGTGTTTTGTATCATATCTGCTGATTGAGACAGAGCATTCCCCAAAATTAGTAAATATTCACGAAATTTAATGACAAATTTCGCATATTATAGACAATTGCCAAAAGCGATTGTATAGATTATAATACAATTATTAAACGTGCACGGACACGGTGTAGGAGAAACCATGAAAGTTACAATCCGAGAAGTCGCAGAAGCAGCGAATGTATCAAGAGGGACAGTGGACCGGGCCTTAAATCACAGGCCGGGTGTAAATCCGCAGGTAGCGGAAAGAATCATAAAAATAGCAGATGAGCTGGGGTATAAGCCCGATATGGCAGCCAGAACACTGGCAAATAAAAAGTATACCAAGACAATAGGAGTAATCCTTTGTTCGGAAGGCAATCCCTTTTTTAATGATGTTATCAATGGTGTCAACAACGCACTGGAGGAAATGGGGCACTTTGGAATACAGAATATTGTCAGAAAGATTAAAGGGTTTGACGCAGACCTTTTACTAAAAGAAATAGATGGACTTCTGGCAGAAAAAATATCCGGTCTTGTAATAACTCCGGTTAATTCCCAAAATGTGGCGCAGAAGATTCAGGATTTGGAAGACGCAAATATACCGGTAGTGACTATAAATACAGACATATCCAGTGTAAAACATCTTGCGTATGTGGGGTGCGATTATATAACCAGCGGATGTGTGGCAGGTGAACTGCTGGGTATGATGAGCAATGGATTCGAGGAACATGTCGCCCTGATCATCGGTTCCAGTATGGTCATGGCACAGGAGCAGCGTCTCAGGGGAATAAAGAAAACCCTGAAAAGAGATTACAGTAATATAACAGTGGAAGCAGTTATTGAGAATGACGACGATGACCAGAAATCATATGAACAGGTGAAAGCGCTGCTGAAAGAGAAGCCTGAACTGACTACGATCTGTTTTGCATCAGCAGGTGTGGAGGGTGGTATAAAGGCCGTCCGTGAGTCGGACTGCGGAAGAAAGCTCCGTATAGTAACGTATGACCTTACGGATATTGTGCGGGAAAATTTGAAATCCGGTGTTGTCTCAGCCACCATTTGTCAGGAGCCCTTCAGGCAGGGATTTCTGGGAGTTGAAATTTTAGGGCGTTATCTTTTATATGGCACAAAACCAAAGGAATCTACAATAAAGACGCATATATTTATAGCAACAAAATATAACTTATGAAAATTTCTCTTTATCCGATCAAGGGTAAAGAGAAAAAATTTAACCTTTATCGTGCACGGACACGAAAGAAAAGATTAGTTTTAAGCGTATGCTTTTACTAATAAATTTCAAAGGGTTTTATGAAACTCGAGATAGTAAAATTCTTTGATGAACTACATTGGAGGAGGAAGAAAAATGGCAACCAGCAGAGAAAGGCTGAATCAGACACTGAATCATATTGAGCCGGAAGAAGTGGTCGTAGATATGGGGTCGACACCAATTACCGGAATCAATGCAAATGCTCTTGACCGGTTAAGGAGGGCACTGGGCCTGGAGGAAAAAAGAGTAAAGATCAACGAACCTCTTCAGTTATTGGGGGAAGTGGAAGAGGATGTTCGTCAGAAACTGCATCTTGACTGTGTGGAAGTATCCACAGGCATGAACATGTTCGGATTTTCCAATTCGGGCCGTAAGCCCTGGGTATTGCAGTCCGGTCTTGCAGTTGATGTTCCCTTGAATTTTAATACCACAGTAGATGAGACAGGTCGTACATATCTGTATCCCCAGGGGGATTTAAGCGTACCGCCATCCGGTATGATGCCAAAAGGGGGATTTTTCTTTGACAACATTACCAGAGGAAATATCGAGTTTGATGAAGACACAGACAGTGCGCGGGAGGATTTTAAGAATGACTTTGCTGTCATTACAGATGAACAACTGGATGAACTGAAACGGCAGTGTGACTATTACTATAACAATACAGATTACGGAATTGTTTACAGCGGTGCCATAGCCTCAATAGGTGATTTTGCAACGGTTCCCGGACCGAATGTGAAATATCCGAAAGGAATCAGGAACCTGTCAGATTTTATGATGGCTCATCATGTATGTCCGGACTATTTCCATGAGATTTTTGAGATGCAGGTGGAGACGGGATTAAAAAATGCAGAATTGATCCGCCAGGCCTGCGGTGACAAGATCCAGGTGATTTACATATCAGGGACAGACTTTGGAACTCAGAACGGGCCGTTTATGTCATTGGATTCCTTTAGAGAGTTTTACAAACCGTATTATAAAAGGATCAATGACTGGGTGCACAAAAATACAAATTGGAAAACATTTTATCATACATGCGGCGCAGTCATGACATTTTTACAGGACTTTTACGAAGCGGGGATGGATATTCTGAATCCTGTCCAGCTCTCAGCCAAAGGAATGGATGGCAAGATCCTGAAGGAAGAGTGGGGCGATAAATTTGTTTTCTGGGGTGGGGGTATTGATACCCAGCATACGCTGCCTTTCGGAACACCGGATGAAGTATATCAGGAGGTAAGAGAACGCCTGGAACTATTTTCAAAGGGCGGCGGATTTATATTTAACACAACGCACAATATACAAAGTCCTACAAGTGCAGAGAATATGCTGGCAATGTTTCAGGCAGTTGAAGATTTCAAGAATACGAAATAGGTCTCGTTTTGGAGAGGAAAGTGGGGAAAAACTATGAAAAAAATGGCGATGTTTTTGGGAACGGCAATGCTGATGACTACAATTTTAACCGGATGCGGCGGCACAAGCGAAGAGACAGATAATGGGGGGAAGGAAAATCAGGCGGATACAGGTACAGGGGGAGATACAGAGACAGTAACAGATACGAATTCAGATGATATTGTCATATGGGCATTCGCAGAACCACATGCGGAATATTTCAGATGGGTGACAGAGGAATATAAGAAGGAACATCCGGATGTTAATTTTACCATTGAGATCATGACAACAGATGCGCTTTCTGAGCGTTTGGCAGTGATCAATGCATCCGGGGGAGAAGGAGCCCCCGATTTGGTAGATCAGGAACAGGGTTTTTTCTCACGCTTTATGTCCGAGGAGCAGATGTGCTATTATCCTCTTGACGAATTTATGGAGCGGGACGATGTAACGGATAAGATGGTCAAGAACCGCTTGGACCTGTATGCTTATGATGGACATTATTACGGCCTGGAGCATGCTCTGTGTCTGGCATACAGAAAAGATTTATTTGAGGAATATAATATTGAAATTCCAACCACATGGGAGGAATATAAAGCTGCAGCAGAGGAATTTGCAAAACATGATATTTATATTTCGGCAACAAAGGATATGTCAATGGGCGGCGAACTTGACGAGATTGTTTTACTTCTGCGCGCTGCCGGTCTGGACTATGTGGACGAAAACGGCAAACTGAATATTACAGATGAATTTAAAAACATTGTCATGGATTATGTCCAAATGCAGCAAAACGGAATGATGTATGCCTGGGAGACACAGGACGAGGCATGGCCGGTGGTAGCGGAAGATAAAGTGGCAACCTATTTTACCGCTGACTGGGCAGCAGGGTGGCTCAGGGATAATGTTCCGGAACAGAGTGGAAAATGGCAGATGGCACCATTGCCGAAGCTTACAGATACAGCTTCTGTGGTATCCGTCAGGGGAGGTACAGGCCTTTGTATGACAAAGTATACGGACAAAGATAAAGAGGAGCTTTGGGACTTCATGAAGTTTGCACAGCTGGATAAAGATAACTGTGTAAAGAAATACGAAATGATCGCATTATATCCACCGGTTTACGATGCCATGCCTGAATGTAACAGTCCGGTAGAGTATTATGACAATCAAAATCTTGGAGAACTCTATGAAAGCCTTGCGGACGAGATACCTGTACAGTATCAGGCAGACTGGAGAAATGCCTTTACGGAATCCTTTAATTCCAATGCCTACGATCTGGTAGAGGGAAATATAAGTATTGATGAGCTGACAGATATATTGACAGAGGCGGTGAATGAATATAACGAATCAAAATAACATACAGGAGGACATGTAAATATGAAGAGAAATAAACGAAAAATTATGCCGTATCTTTTCATATCACCGTTTTTTATCCTGTATGCGATCTTTGGATTATATCCTGCAGTTTCAGGTCTGATATTGTCTTTGCAGACAAAAGCCGGACAGTTTACATTTTCCAATTATCAGACAGTGTTTATGGACTCCAGGTTCTGGAAGTCTGTAACGAATGCTGCCATTTATATGCTGGGGAGTATATTTATTATACTTCCCGTTGCATTAATTGCCGCGCTGATGCTGAACAGTAAATTTATGGGTAAGAAAAGCGGCTTTGTTTCAACCGCATTTTTCATTCCAAATGTAACATCTGTTATTGTAGTAGGCATTGTATTTAAATTGATCCTTAGAACTAATAACGGGTTGATCAATACAGCTTTACAGGATATGGGTATCATAGAAAGGGCGGTTAAATTTTTAAGTGATCCGGTGTGGGCGATTCCTTCCGTGCTTTTGATCGGATGTTGGAGATATTTTGGTATTAACAGTCTGTATTTTCTGAGCGGTTTACAGGGGATACCCACGGAACTTGGGGAGGCGGCCAGAATCGATGGTGCGGGCAAGTGGAAAGAGTTCTGGTATATTACACTGCCTTTGCTGAAGCCTATTATGACATATATCGTATTTATTGCGATTACGGGTTCTTTTGCCATGTTTGGCGAAGTCATCACCCTGGTTCAAAACGGTTCATCTGTGGGTTCAAGGGATTCCATGCTGTATCCCGTTATATACCTGTACAATATGATGTTTAAAAATAATCAGGTAAACCGCGCGGCTACGATGGGATATATGATAGCAGTTATCCTTCTGGTAATCACAACTATACAGAGATATCTGTTTCGTGAGAAAGACTGAGGTATGCGGATGAAGAAAAAAAGAGTGATTGCAAGTATCCTTTTCCATATAGTATTGTTGGTGGCTGTGCTGTTTATCCTGTACCCCTTCGTATTTATGATATCAGGAGCACTTAAGACGGATCTGGAGATGAACAGGCATATATTACGGCTGATTCCGAGGGAGATAACCCTTGATAATTTTAAAACCCTATTTGAGACTATCCCGTTCTGGAAGCAGTTTATGAACAGCTTTTGTGTGGCTGCGGCTGCTGCGGTTCTTGCTATGCTGGTTGACGGGCTGGTGGCATATGGATTCACAAGATTTGAATTTAGAGGAAAAGGTATTCTTATGAGCCTGATACTGGCAACGATGCTGATACCTCCGCAGGTGCTGATGGTTCCCCAGTTTCAGATGTATAAAACCATGGGGCTGTTCGGATCGTATGTACCCCTGATCATACCGGCACTGATAAACGCATTTGGAATATTTCTGCTGTGTCAGATCATGGGACAGATTCCAAAAGATTTATATGAGAGCGCAATGATTGATGGGTATGGTGAGTTTAAGATATTCATGAAGATAGCAATACCCTTAAGTAAGGCAGGAATTGGCATACAGGGTGTTCTTACATTTATGAATACATGGAATGATTTTATGACGCCTTTGATCTATCTGAATGCGGAGGAAAAGTATACACTGCCTATTGGCCTCATGCGTCTTCAGAGTTTTTATAAGATATCTTACGGGGCACCTCTTGCAGGGGCGTTACTGTCATGTATTCCGGTCATCATTATACTGGCTGTAGTGGGGCAAAAATATTTTGTGAAGGGACTGATGGCAGGGGCCGTCAAGGGTTAAGTAAGCAGAAGGGATAAGTGTGTAGGTAGATATGAAAAGCTATATAGTGACAGAAAAGGGAATGGACCTGCTGACAGGTCTGGCAGCAAAGGAATTAAGGCGTTATCTTTATGTGTTGGGTTTGGAGCTGCCGCTGATAGTGAATAAAATGCCGGATAGCGGGAATGCGATAATTGCCGCATGTAAAGGAAGCCGCTTATTAGAATCATATGGACATGTTCTGGACTATACAGATCTTGGTGAAGAAGGATATATTTTGTATGGTTCAGGTACCGGAAAGGATCCGGTCATACTTACCGGAAATACGGAGATTTCTGTACTTTACGCAGCGTATCATTTTTTGGAGCTGCTGGGAATCAGATTTTATCTTCATGGGGATACCATACCGGAAGAGGATTGTGCTGTTGACATATGGAATAGGAAGATAAATATCAGAGAAATACCAATTTTTAAGGAGAGAGGAATCCATCCGTTTCATGACTTTCCGGAGGGACCGGATTGGTGGAATAAGGATGATTATTATGCGATTCTGACACAACTGCCGAAGATGCGGGCTAATTTTTTTGCACTGCATACCTATCCTGAAAACAGGGAAGCACCAAAGGCAATGACCGCAGAACCACTGGTCTGGATCGGAAAGAAAGAAGACTGTAATGAAGATGGCACGGTAAAGTACAGTTATCCGGTCCAGCATTTTAAGACCAATGGAAACAGCTGGGGATATCATCCTATGAAGACAAAGGATTACCCTTGCGGGATGGGGAATATATTTGAGAAAGACTGTTATGGCCCAGATTATATGCAGGGGTATGAAGACGAAATATACAGTCATGAAATACACGAAGCAGATGTTCCGGCCGAGAAGTATAATCGGATGTTTAACGCTTATGGTAAAGTTTTGGCAGAGACCTTTTCTTATGCTAAAAAGATGGCCGTTAAGACATGTATAGGAACAGAAGCTCCCCTGACAATACCGGAAGCAGTAAGAAAACGTCTGGGTATTACAGAAGAGCCGGATAAAGAAATGATTCAAAGCCTTTATGAAGGTATTTTTGAAAGAATCAAAAGGACCCATTCCCTTGATTATTATTGGATGTGGACACCGGAAGACTGGACATGGCTTGGAAATACAAAGGAAGATACAGAAAAAACCATAAGGGACTTTTCCTGTGCCTTGGAGGCAAAAGAGAAGGTGGATGCCCCCTTTGAGCTGGCTGTCTGTGGCTGGACATTGGGTCCACAGGAGGACCGCGCGGCATTTGACAAGTATCTGCCGGAGAATATGCCATTTTCATGTATTAACAGAAATGTAGGCTTTGATCCGATTGAGCCTAAATTTCAGGATTTGAAAAAAGACAGGCCATCCTGGGCAATACCCTGGCTGGAGGATGACCCTGCCATGATTTCTCCCCAGTTATGGGTGGGCAGGATGCGCAGGGATGCCTTCGACGCCAAACGATACGGTTGTGACGGACTTCTTGGGATTCACTGGAGAACAAGCAGTATTGCGCCAAATATTAAAGCACTGATGGAAGCCGCCTGGGAGCAGCCCTGGGATGAGTCAGTGTCTGAAAAAATATGTCTGGAAGGATATGTGGGAGCGGATTCTTATACAGAGGAATACCCTGAGTGCAAGGGCGTTTTGAACACAGCCAGAAAGGGGTGTTCAGGGTATGTTTTAAAACTTCCGCCGGGAAATTATACAGTATGTATGGTATTCCAGAAGTGTGATGCAAAACTGGATATTAAGATCAAAAACCTGATTTTACGTGATAGAATGATCAGTGAGGAAAATAATGAAATTTGTGTCCCTGATATAGAGGTGGAACAGGATACGGTCCTTTCCATTGATTTTATGGTAAAAGAAGGATGCCCGGCAATTTCCGCTGTCACAATTGAGGGAGCGACCAAAAATAACCAGCTTGCGGGCAATGATTTCTCCAGGAAAATAAACTGCGGAGGCACAAGTTGGCAGGACTATGAAGCCGATTTGGAACTGTATAAAAAAAATGGACGCTGTGCTCCGACCGGCGACTTTTACCGAAATTTTTCTGTAGCTGAATTTGGTAAAGGAGCGGGGGAAAAAGCAGCAGATATTTTTGCAGAACAGGATGGAAATATGCCCAGGCCAAGCAGATGGGAAGATGGACCGGGGAATATATACTGCAATGAGATTCCCTGGGACGATATGAAGAAGCAGTATGACTTTGTGGATGAATTCGAGAAGCTGGGAACTTTGATACACAGTGCAGGTGAAAAATCACGTTATGATTATTGGAACCATACATTTCAGGCAATGAAGCGGACTGCTGAGATCGGATGTCTGTGGGGAAGCTTTGAAATACACTGTAAAGCAGACAGCCATGAAAGTGCATTGGCAGATTATAAAGAACTGCTCAGAGCGGTGGAAGAGCTGGAATATCATCTGCTGATGGCTGTAGAATCCAATGGAGACATGGGGGTTATAACGAATATACAGCAGAGAGCGGTTACGCCTATACTGAGACAATGCAAAGATAAACTGACAAAGTGGTATTCTGATCTGCCGGAGTTGAAGGGGAATGTGGTAGACAAGGCATTAAGACTTGTTGTTCCTACGGCCAGAACTTCCCTGCAGAGAGGAGAGGATTTAAGGCTGAAGGTAATTGTCATAGGCGGCAGTGAAATATCGCCGGTTTTGGATATAAGATATATAGGATGTTCGGAATACAGGAGGTATAAGTTTGCAAAGTGTGAAAGGTGGGTGTACTCCCTGACAGTCCCGGCGGCAGAACTGGCGGAAGATTTTGAGTATCATATTTCACTGGAGGAAAATGGCAGGCGGCTGGTATACCCCTGCAGTTCTAAACATCAGGACCAGACAGTAGTTATAGCAGATTGATCTGCCCATTTCTGGAATTACTATATATAGAAATACAGACAGGATATTTTCTGCAGAGATCAGCGGAAATATCCTGTCTATGTTTTTACGGATCAGCGGAGAAACAATCGCCCCCGCATTACTCCTATTTCGGACAAATATACCGCGGCAGCCCCATACTATGCCTCCCATACTCAATTGCCTCTTTCGGACAGCGGCAGATACATGCCATACAATGCGTACAATCTTCCCCCCACACCGGTTTCCCGTTATCCATATGGATATTCCCCAGCGGACATATATCCGCACATTTTCCGCAGGAGATACAGGAGTCCGCTGCGTAAAACTTCTTTGCATGGACAAACACCGGATAAAAGATATCGTTGACAATGCTGCTGTTTATTTTATCTTTTACGGTAAGGTGACTCTGCGGGAACTTTTTTCCGCCCTTTATCAGGCGTGCGGCATTGTCTATATGGTCTTCCGCAAGGCGGATGGTTTCCAGCGCGTCTTCTCTGCCGGGAGTGGAGAACATGGCTATATAATTCTCCGGCATGAGAAGGGGAAAGCATCCTGAAAAATTCATGTTTTTAGAACTGCATAGTTTCTTTAGATACTTTTCCGCATTTCCGATACTGCCGCCGCAGGTCATGAGAAAATAAATCTCCCTGCTGCCGGACAGCGCAGTCTTTTCCAGCCATGCATGCAGAATGCGGGGGATTCTCCATGCATAGGTGGGTGAGACGATAACCCACGGCCTGTCAGAGCGCATGGCTGAAAAGTCATGGTTTCTGATCCTTTCAAACAGATTCGTAACTTCATCTCCGATTTCTTTACCAATCCGCTTTGCAGCATATTCACTGTTGCCTGTTCCTGAAAAATATAAGATCATGGGACTGTCCTCCAAAATATAAAAAATTGTTATGACCGTGAGCTGATGTGCCGGATACTTCCATAGATAAGGTTAACTAAATCAGCGATTTCCTTCCACTGCGTCTCCTCTGCACTCAAATAATAATAGTTTTTTGTTCCTTCTTTCCGCATTGCGACGATACCGGATTCTTTGAGGATCTGAAGGTGATGGGATACAGAAGGTCTTGTCAGATGCGTCTTTTGCGCAATCTCTCCTACCCGAATACCTGACAGGTCGCTCTCCAGCAGAACAAGCAGGATGAGCTGCCTTGTATCATCTCCAATGGCAGAAAAGGCATTTCTGTTCTTTTGGAATCCGTCTACTATTTTTTTCAGTCTTTCTTCACATTCCATATTGCACTCCATTTTCTATAGATATCTTACATCTAAGGGTTCGCGCTGTGCCGGGCGGAGGTATTTTACATCCGGATATCCTAATACCAAAGTCATGGCAGCATGCTTTCCCCGTGGTATTTTCAAAGCCTTCCTGATTTTGAAAGAACGGTTGGCCGCTGTTGTAAAAAAGCCGCTGTATAAAACGCCAAGTCCGTTTGCCTCTGCAGCGAATTCCATATTCTGGGCCGCCAGAATACCGTTTGTTTTATTTTTCGCCAGAATGACAATAACGGCGGGGGCACGGAAAAAGAAAAAGTGTTTATCAATCTTATTACGCCTTGCCATGGGGCTGAATAGGTCAGCAGCAGGTTTTATTTTTTGAAAGAGGCTGACTGCCATCTGTTCTATGTTGTCTTTTTCTTTATCGAGGACAACAAAGGATACGTCCTGCATATTCTTTGCTGTATGGGTGAGTCTTCCGGCTTCCAGAATCTGGTCCATGATCTCTTTTGGTATCTTTTTATCCCGGAATTGCCGGATACTTCTTCGGAAACGGATCGTATCCAGAACTGCCGGGGGGTCTAAACGCACTTCAGGGTTCCTGTAAGTGTCCTCATGTTCATAACCGCTTATGGAAGCGGCCTCTTTGGGACAGACAGCGGTGCACTGCCCGCACATAAGGCAGTCATCCAGTACGATTTTGGCCTTTTTATTCTTCAGCTCTATGTTATGTGCCGGGCATGTCTTCACACATAACCCACAGCCAACGCATTTGTCTGTATCTATTCTTACCTGATGTTTTTTCACGGCTGAAATCCTTTCGTTTAAGTATGTTAACCATTATACAGAACAAAAATGCCGGATACAACATTGGTAAAGAAATCGGTTACCATAAAAATGATCCCCGGCCGCTGTTCATTTCGTGCCCGGCAGCACGCTTTGTAATGCACAGCAACGGGGTATTTCTGCGTATATTTACAGAAATACCCCGTTGTTTATAAAAAATGCAAAGATTCAATTTATATTTTACAGTCAGTCCACTTTCCAAAGCCCCAATGCAGGTGTCTTCACAAAATAAATCTCTTCCCCGTTCTCCAGTGTGTTCCACCCGTCGTGCAAAGTCTCCGGATCGTACAGGGATGCGGCTTTTTCATAATCCATCCACTGATAGCCCACACTCTCAATCTCTTCTTTTGAAAGATTTTCCGGTCTGGTACAGTATGTAATCCGGAATCTTCCGTCAGAGGAGCCCTGGATCAGATGGGCGGCAGCCATGATCCTGTTCTCAAAAGCACCTTCATTGAACAGTTTCAGCACATAGTCCCGGCCCTTGTAGCCGTATGTCCTGGTCATATGATCCATCTCTTCGTTTTCGCCGAAGGCCTTGACGCCGGGAGCCAGAATGATCAGGTCCCCTCCGTCGGCGACTGCCATTCTTGTGCGGTAGATGCCTTTGTTTCCCACCCATGTGGTTTTCAGTTCATAGGGGTCCAGATAGGTGACAAGTTTTTTTGCCCTGCGCTCCACATGGCAGATGTTCAGTTTTTCGGAGAGCTGGACCGCAAGCTCAAATGGTTTTCTGGAAGGCCCTGTGTAAAGTCCGTTCAGGCAGATTTCCTCATCCTTTAAGGTGGTGACAGTCTGAATATACACCAGGGGGAGTTTTCCGTCCAGGAAATGCTGCTGGGCATAGTCGAAGACTTTCCTTGCGGGGGAGTCCGCAACACCCAGGGCCTTCTCCATACCGCAAATGGCGCTGAGCATGTGGGATTTGTTGATCATCTGGCGTCCGCCCACACCTACGAAGATGTTCTTGCTGTAATTGGCCATGCCCACAACCTCGTGGGGAACCACCTGTCCGATGGAGAGGATCAGGTCATATCCTCCGTGGATGAGCTTTTCATTGACCTCCACTTCAATGTCCGTGGAATACAGCCCTCCGGAAATTTCCTCGATGACTTCCTTAGGCACTTTTCCGATGGAAACGGTGTCTGTCTGCCAGTGGTGTACTAAAAATGCTTCCTCAGGCACGACATGGCCGAACATCTTTTCCTTCTCCTCTGCGTCCATTGCCATGTGGGTGCCCAGGGCGGGCATCACATGTACGGTGGCGGTGGGGGACAGCTTCTTATAGAGAATCTGTGTCAGTTCCCCGGCATAGGAGTAGCAGCGGGTGAAATCCGGCGGTATGATAAGCACCTTTTTTAGGTCCGGGTACTGGGCCAGCAGTTCATCCATGCATTTCTCCACTTCAGCGGGAGTGATACCGGAAGTTTCATTTGTCAGGTATATCTCGTTCATAGATTCCTCCTGTTTCTGTCAATGGATTGATTTAGTCTTCAAACTTCAGGACAAGCTTCAGTACATCCTGGGGATGTTCCGTGATCATGGTCAGAGCTTCCATTATATCTTTGTAATTGTAGGATTTTGTCATGAGCTGTTCCGGATGGAGGGTGCCGTCCTCAAAACCGGCGATCACTTCGTCGAAACAGTTGTTGTTCAGACGTGAGCCTGCAATGGTCAGTTCCTTTTTGGTGATGTCAGCCATAGTGATCTGGGATGGAACATTCTTCAGTCCGAGAACTACAATACGTCCGGCCGGGCAGGCAAGCTGTACACTCTGCTCAAAGGAGGAGGGGATGCATACAGTGTCTACGATCACCGGGATTCCTTCTCCGTCTGTGAATTTCAGGAGACGTTCCTCCAGGTTCTCCTCAGATACCAGAACCACTTCGTCTGCACCCATGGAAAGGGCCTTGTCAAGGCGTTCTTTTACCAGGTCTGTCATGATGACTTCAGCGCCGTTTCTTTTAGCAACCTGCATAGCAGCAATACCGATAGGGCCGGAACCCATGATCAGCACCTTGTCGCCCTTTGTGATCTGGCCTCTTCTGTTGATCTCCACACCGATGGTGAAAGGCTCGACCAGTCCCAGGAAGGATTCATCAAAATCCTTGTGGAATTTGTGGATGTTGGCTTCCGGAGCGCATACGAACTCAGCAAAGCCGCCGTCCCTGTGAACGCCCATGACTTCCAGGGTAGAGCATACATTATGACGTCCGATTCTGCAGGCATAGCAGTGGCCGCAGCTTATAACCGGGTCAACGGCAACCTTGTCGCCTGCCTTTACGGATGTTACATTTTTACCTGTCTCTGTTACGATTCCACCGAACTCATGGCCGATCAGACGCGGATAAGTTGCCAGTGAATTGGTTCCGTTATATATACCGATGTCAGACCCGCAGATACCACCGGAGGTGATGCGCACGATCACATCATCATCATTTTTGATCTCCGGCTTGGGGACGTCGACGATTTCAACTTTGAATGGTTCGATTACTTTAATGGCTTTCATGTGATTAGAACACTCCTTTTTATTTGAAAAATAAACGTTGATATAGAACACGTTCTGTATATTGCAGCGCAACTGATATATTAATTCTCGGCTGTTGTTCTCAAGAATATGAAGAAAACAAGCCGAAATGGAATGGATGAATGCAATAAATTGATATATCAGTTATCCTGAAACTACTATAACAAATGCAGAAGCAAAGTACAATATGAAAAAGTGCCAACATATAAATGAGATTTATGTATAGAATTCACAAAACGTATGACGTCTCTTGTCTTATGATGCTGCTTGAGTTGACGCGGTGTCCAGGGTATGTTACGCTTCAGTAAAAGAGAGAATATACAGGACAGAGGACAGATTATGACCATTAAAATATCAGAGAAGAGAGAAAAGGAAAATAACCGGGAATATGCCTACAGGCTGCTGAGAAGCAACATCATGACGCTGCAGCTCATGCCGGGGGCCACATTAAATGAAGGGGAGCTGACTGAGCTGCTGGGCATCAGCAGGACGCCCATACATGAGGCGATCATTATGCTGAAGGAGGAATCCCTTGTGGATGTTTTTCCGCAGAGCGGTTCCAGGGTTTCCATGATTCATATAGATATATTGAAGGAAGGGTATTTTGTCAGATCCGTGATTGAACCGGAGATCATCCGCCAGATTGCAGGCAATATAAAGGAAGAGGGAATGAAAATCCTGAAGGACAACCTGGACAGGCAGAAGGCAGCGCTGGAAGATGAGGAGAAGATAGACCCCTTCTTCAAGCTTGACGATGAATTTCATCATCTGATCTATACCATGGCGGGAAAGCAGAAGACCTGGTATGCCATGAAAAAGGTCAGTTCTCATTACGACAGGGTCAGGTATCTGGATGCGATCATGAACAAGACTGACCTTACAGCCATTCATCAGGAGCACAGGGATATCTATCATATGCTGCTTCTGGGACTCTCCGTGGACTTTGATCTGAAGATTTTTTATGACAGGCATTTGGGTACCTACCGGAGACATTTCCAGGAAATACTTGAAAAGTACCCAGAGTATTTCTGCTAGCAGCGCGTTAAAGTGAAATGCGATATAAAAAGTGCACAAAAAGTTTATGGAAAATTTATAATAAACTTACATAATTTATATTTACCCTTGACGTGTGACGTCTGATTTGTTATAGTCGAACTATGGAATGGATGAGAGGTCATACGTGTTATTACTTGCTGAAGAAGTGACAGGGATAACAGGAAAAGGGAAAAGGAGGAAAACGTATATGTTTTCAGGAGAAATGGTAACAGGGCCATTGCTGATAGGTATTTTTATTCTTGCAATTGTAGTATTATTGTTGTTGATCATTAAATTTAAGCTGAACGCTTTTGTTGCGCTGTTGATCACCGCATTTGGCACAGGTGTGCTGGTGAATATGCCGCTGGCTGATGTGGCGCAGACCGTTACAGACGGATTCGGCGGTACTCTGGGCGGTATCGGTATGGTAACAGGTCTTGGTGTAATGCTGGGTAAGTTCATGTTCGAGTCCGGCGGTATTGAGTCAATTTCCAATAAGATATTAGGTGCATTCGGTGAGAAAAAATCACCTATCGCCGTAGCACTTTCAGGATTTATCACAGGTATTCCGGTATTCGGCGATGTTGTTTACATCATGTTTGCCCCAATGCTCCGTGTGCTTTCCAAAAAAACAAAGATCTCCATGGTAACATTTGCCTGTGCGATCTCTGTTGCAACAACATGTACTTTCGCATTAGTGCTTCCTACAGCGCCGCCGCTGGCTGTTGCTGAGGAGCTGAATATTGAAATCGGTATTTTCTTCTTCTATGCATTGATCTCCGCATTTGTGGGAATGATCGTGGGCGGTATCTTCTATGGTTCTATCCTGAACAAGCAGGACCACAAGAACAACCACTTCTATACATTTGAGGATCTGGATGAAGAAGAAGCAGAAATGTCCAAGAGCGGAAAAGGAAAAGAGCGCGCGAAAATGGGCGCAGGCAAGGCACTGTCCATCCTTCTTGTTCCCATCGTACTGATTCTGCTGGGAAGTTTTATCCCTCTTGCAGTGGGAAAAGATTCCGCGATCGTTCCGTTTGTGACATTTATCGGAAATAAAAACTTTGCCATGATGGCAGGTGTTATCTACGCTGCAGTCATTTCAAGAAAATACATCACTAAGACAGCCACAGACATTATGACAGAGGCTGCCGACCAGGTTGGTCTGATTCTGTTGATCACAGGTGCAGGCGGAGCTTTCGGTAAGGTTCTGCAGGCTACAGGTATCGCTGATTATGTTGCAGGTTCCCTGTCACAGTTCAGCATTCCGATTCTGGTACTGTGTTTCCTGATCGCACAGATCATCCGCTGTGCACAGGGCTCCACAACCGTAGCGCTTATGACAACAGCAGCGATCATGTCCAGCACAATTGCATCCGGCGGTGTATCCCCGATTCTGTGTGCAATTGCTATCTGTGCAGGCGGTATCGGCCTTTCACTGCCGAACGACTCCGGATTCTGGGCAATCAGCCGGTTCTTTAAGATTTCTGTTACGGATACTATCCGTGGATGGAGTATCGGCGGTTTTGTTGCCGGCGTGGCAATTCTCATATTTGTATCCATACTTTCTCTGTTCCAGGGCTTCCTGCCGGGACTTATGATGTAAGTGTGAGAGCATAAGGTTAAAGCTGCCGTCCGGGGGATGCGTTTCTCCGGACGGCATTTTTTATGCTGTGCCTGGTAGACTTTCTTTAAACGAACATGCTATAATATGTAAACAAATGCTGAAAAATGCAGAAAACCTTCGACAAAAAGTACCCCTGACAGGGTTCCGTCTGTGATACACGTACAGCAAAACAGTGGTTATGAGGGTGCAGGATCATTATAAACAGGTAAAGAGGTAATTATATATGTTAGAATCGTTGAATGAAAGTAAAAAATTACTGCCTGAGAGAGTGGCAGAGCAGATTATCAGCCTGATAGCGGACAGGGCGCTGAAGGCGGGGGATAAGCTGCCGAATGAATTTGATATGGCACAGCAGTTATCCGTGGGAAGAGGTACCATAAGGGAGGCAGTGAAGATCCTTGTCTCCAGAAACATCCTGGAGATCCGCCGGGGCTGCGGGACTTTTGTCTGTGAAAATCCCGGAGTGGTGGATGACCCGCTGGGATTTGCCTTTGTGGATGATAAGAAAAGGCTTGGCCTTGATCTTTGTGAAGTCCGCATGATCATTGAGCCGGAAATCGCAGCGCTTGCCGCAGAGCGGGCCATGCCGGAGGAAATAGAAGAGCTGCAGCGGATCGAGGATGAGGTGAAAGAACTCTGCGACAAAGAGGAGCCTCATATGCACAAGGACATTGAGTTCCACGAAATGCTGGCAAAGATGAGCAAGAATATGATCATGCCGAATATCATTCCTGTCATCCAGTCAGGTATTTCCCTTTTTATAAATATCACGGACTATTCCCTGACAAAGGAAACCGTGCGCACCCACCAGATGATCGTGGATGCCATCAGAGAACGCAATCCCAAGGCTGCTAAGGATGCCATGATAGAGCATCTGGCAAGCAATCAGGATAAGATAGAGAGACTTTCCGGGCTGTAACAGGCCCGGATTTTTTATTGCACACAGCGCAGAAGGAAAAAGCCCCGGGTGCCGTGCATGAAAGCGGCCTCTTGTTTTGTGAAATATGCATAAATTTCGGAGGGTAAAAATAAGCAAAAGGGATAAAATAAGTGAGCCTCTTGACCCCGGGGAAAAGAAGTGTTACTATACAAACAGATACGACGTATGATGTCTTCAAAAAAACCAATCCATTCCAAATCAAGCAGCGATTCATCAGATTCACTTAGTCAAAGGAGAACGATTATGAAGTTAAGAAGCCAGGAATTAAGAAAAATTGCACCGGAATTAGACCCGCTCCGTCTGGGAACAGGATGGAAGCTGGAGGATTTGTCAAAACCCCAGATTATGATTGAGAGTACCTTTGGTGACAGCCATCCGGGCAGCGGACACCTGCTGGAGCTTGTGGAGGAGGCCAGGGCAGGAATCGCTGAGGCGGGCGGACACGGCGCCAGATATTTTACCACGGACATCTGTGACGGCGAGGCCCAGGGCCACGATGGAATCAACTATTCCCTGGCATCCAGAGATATGATCGCCAATATGATCGAGATCCATGCCAACGCCACACCTTTTGACGGCGGCGTGTTCGTTGCAAGCTGTGACAAGGGAATGCCGGCGCACCTGATGGGCGTGGGAAGAGTGAACATTCCTTCCATTATTGTGACAGGCGGTGTTATGGACGCAGGTCCTGACCTTCTGACACTAGAACAGATTGGTAAGTATAATGCCATGTGCGAGCGCGGGGAGATCACGCAGGAGAAGCTGACCTTCTACAAGCAGAACGCATGTCCCTCCTGCGGTGCCTGCTCCTTCATGGGAACCGCATCCACCATGCAGATCATGGCAGAGGCACTTGGCCTGATGCTGCCGGGAAGTGCGCTTATGCCCGCTACTAGCAAGGACCTGCGTGTAGTGGCAAGGGAAGCGGGAAAACAGTCAGTATGGCTGGCAGAGCATGATCTGACACCGGACAAGATCGTGACCATGAAGTCCTTTGAGAATGCCATCATGGTGCACGCTGCAATCTCCGGCTCCACAAACTCCCTGCTCCACCTTCCGGCTATTGCAAGGGAATTCGGCATTGAGATCGACGGCGATACCTTTGACAGACTCCACAGAGGCGCACATTATCTGCTGAACATCCGTCCCGCAGGAGAGTGGCCGGCACAGTTCTTCTACTATGCAGGCGGCGTTCCGACCATTATGGAAGAAATCAAGGATATGCTGCATCTGGATGTGATGACAGTCACCGGTAAGACATTGGGCGAGAACCTGGAGGAACTGAAAAAGAACGGCTTCTATGATAAATGCGACAGCTACCTGGAAAAAGTGGGTCTGAAAAGGGAAGATGTGATTCGTCCTTTTGACAAACCTTTTGGAACAGACGGCAGTATTGCCATTCTCTACGGCAACCTGGCACCGGAAGGGGCTGTGGTAAAGCATACCGTAGTTCCGAAAGAAATGTTCGAGGCTACCCTGAAAGCACGTCCTTTTGACTGTGAGGAGGATGCCATCCACGCGGTGCTGACTCATGAGATCAAACCCGGTGACGCGGTGATCATCCGTTACGAGGGACCGAAAGGAAGCGGTATGCCGGAGATGTTCTATACCACAGAGGCCATTGCGTCTGACGCGGAGCTGGGCGCTTCCATTGCCCTTCTCACAGACGGAAGATTTTCAGGAGCATCCAAGGGTCCTGCAATCGGACATATCTCTCCGGAAGCGGCAGAGGGCGGTCCCATCGCTCTGGTTGAGGAGGGCGATCTGATCGAGGTGAATATTCCGGGCCGCGTGCTCCGCATAGTGGGAATCGCAGGTGAGAAGAAGACACAGGAAGAGATTGAGGCTGTTTTAAAGGAACGCAGAAGCAAATGGCAGCCAAAACCTGTAAAATATGAAAAGGGTGTCTTGAAAATCTTCTCAGAAAGGGCCGTCTCTCCTATGAAGGGCGGATACATGGAGTAAAGCAGATGCACGCACAGGATTTATTTGATATCAGCGGAAAAAAAGCCATTGTGACCGGCGGGACAAGAGGACTGGGTTACGGAATGGCGGAAGGCTATATGGAAGCAGGCTGTGAGGTAGCGATCGTGGGTACCTCTGACAGTGTGTTCCGGGTGGCTGAGGAATTTAAGAGCCGTGGATTTAAATGCCACGGAGTCAAGGGAAATCTGGGGGACAGGGAGGATATATACCGTGTTTTCCGGGAGTGCCTGGACAGTCTGGGCGGTGATGTGGATATTCTTCTCACTGCCCACGGAATCCAGAGACGCCACAGTGCGGAAGAGTTTCCGTTGGAGGAGTGGGATGAGGTCATCCGCGTGAACCTGACCAGCATTTTTATCCTCTGCCAGGAGGCAGCCAGGGTGATGCTGAAAAAGGGTTACGGCAAGATCATCAACATTGCCTCTATGAATTCCTTTTTCGGCGGCCAGACCATACCTGCATACGCGGCATCCAAGGGTGGTGTGGCACAGCTTACCAAGGAACTCACCAATGACTGGCTGGCAAGAGGAATCAATGTGAATGCCATTGCGCCGGGGTATATGGCGACGGAGATGAACAAGGCGCTTATGGATCCGGAAAATCCAAGATTTGCGTCTATTTCTGAGAGAATCCCGGCACACCGCTGGGGAACCGGGGATGATATGAAGGGCGCGGCTATTTTCCTGGCCTCCCATGCAAGTGATTACGTGAGTGGTGCGGTGATCCCGGTCGACGGCGGGTATCTGGTGAAATAAATCCATTACCCATTGACAAACCATAGAAAAAGCGTTATCGTATATAAGACAAGTGAATAGGTTATAATTTCTCTTATTCAGAGTGATGGAGATACATAGGATCTGTGAAGTCACGGCAACCCCTTGCAAAAGGAAGGTGCCAACCTGAGCGAAATAGTCGAACAATAAGAGGATTCATTTATGTAAGATATGGGTCCGCTTAAGCGGACCCTTTTTATTGCATACGGCGAGCAAGAGGAACATAACCGCAGGCGGCCGCGCTTCGGCGCAGGAATCAGCCGCAGGATAAATCAATCTTAAAAAAGGAGAACAACATGGAAAAAAGATTATTTACATCCGAATCAGTAACTGAAGGCCATCCGGATAAAATGTGCGATGCCATTTCTGACGCCATTCTGGATGCATTGATGGAAAAAGACCCCATGAGCCGTGTGGCCTGCGAGACCTGCACCACAACGGGTGTGGTTATGGTAATGGGCGAGATCACAACGAATGCCTATGTAGATATTCCGAAGATCGTAAGGGAGACCGTACGTGAGATTGGCTATACGAGAGCCAAATACGGCTTTGACGCGGATACCTGCGGTGTGATTACCACGATTGATGAGCAGTCAAAGGATATCGCCATGGGTGTGGACAAGGCTCTGGAGGCAAAGGAAAACAGCATGTCTGAGGAAGAGATCGACGCCATCGGCGCCGGTGATCAGGGTATGATGTACGGCTATGCCACAGATGAGACAGAGGAGTTCATGCCTTATCCCATCTCCCTGGCACATAAATTGTCACGCCAGCTGACAAAGGTTAGAAAGGATGGCACACTGACTTATTTGAGACCGGACGGCAAGACACAGGTGACGGTTGAGTACGATGAGAATGACCGCCCGATCCGCCTGGATGCAGTGGTACTCTCCACACAGCATGACCCGGATGTCACACAGGAGCAGATTCACGAGGATATTAAGAAATACGTGTTTGACCCCATCCTTCCGGCAGACATGGTGGACGCAGAGACAAAATTTTTCATCAACCCCACAGGACGTTTTGTTATCGGCGGACCTCACGGGGACAGCGGCCTGACAGGACGTAAGATCATTGTGGATACTTACGGCGGATACGCCCGTCACGGCGGCGGTGCTTTTTCCGGTAAAGACTGTACAAAGGTGGACCGCTCCGCAGCATATGCCGCCCGTTATGTGGCAAAGAATATGGTGGCAGCAGGTCTTGCAAGAAAATGTGAGATTCAGCTTTCCTATGCCATCGGCGTTGCGCATCCCACATCCATCCAGGTGGAAACATTCGGCACAGGTAAACTTTCAGACCAGAAGCTGACGGAGATCGTACGTGAAAACTTTGACTTAAGGCCGGCCGGAATCATTAAAATGCTGGATTTGAGACGTCCAATCTACAAACAGACCGCAGCTTACGGACATTTCGGAAGAAATGATCTGGATCTGCCCTGGGAGAGACTGGACAAGGCTGAAGACTTAAAGAAATATTTATAAGAAATTAAAAGGTTCCGCATTCTCTGCTTGAAGGAATGCGGAACCTTTTCTGCTATTGCTGCTGCTCACGGAAATTGAACAGGTCTCTGGGCTGTATGTCCAGTGCATCTGCAATATCAAACAGACTTTCCAGGGAAAGGGATGTTTTGATCCTGGGCGCTTCGATATTACTGATGTGTGTACGGCTCAGACCAACGGCATTTGCAAGCTGTAATTGTGTGAGCCCTTTCAGTTTTCGGTAATACGATATAGTCAGTCCCAGTTCCCGAAACTGGCGTTCTCTTTTCTCGTCCATTTCTGCCGTGTCTCCTTTTTTCTTTTAGTATATCCAAAAGGAAACTTGATAAAAACTAACTGATAATTGACATTTATATCGTAAAAATTGTCATGTGCATCTATTTTACCAATTTTAGCAGATATCTGGTGTGCAGACAACGGCATCTGCCCGGGTACACATCTGTTCCAGTGTAAAGACTTTCACAGTGTCCCCGAAGATGGTTTCCATGCCGGAGACAAAGTCGGATTTGGCAAACAGGCAGTACCAGATTGTACTGTGCGGGAACAGCCCGGCATGTTTTTGAAGACCCTGCAGGCCCTCCAGATCGATCCACTGGTCTGTCCAGAAACAGTCTCCCAGAAGCATGTTGCTGTCATCCGAGGCAGCGATGGGGACGTACTCGGTGCGTTTTCTGGTGGGATGCTGTCCCCACCAGCTTCCCGCGTGGTCATAGGGGAAAGGAGCCTCTCCCAGACAGGCGAGAAGATCCAGATACTGCCTGCAGATATCCTCAAAGGTCTCTTTGGAGTAGCTGTCCAGGGCAGGGAGTATTTCCTTTTCAAATACATCTCTTCCGCACCCGAGTTCAATGGCGCTGCGGTGAGGCGCGGCAAAGGTATACCAGAAGCGGAATACGCCGTCAGCGATGCGGTAAAGCGTCCTGCGGCTTCCCGCGTCTTCCGTGACGGGAATGATCTTATCCACCAGACCAAGCAGGTCCAGGGTATTCATAAGACTTCCCGCGGCGCTTGGGGTCAGTTCTGTCCGCTCGCAGATCTCGTGGAGCTTGCGCCTTTTTGCGCCGAGACACAGAAGGGCAGAGTGGGCCAGTTCCGGCTCGGACAGATGTACTTTTAAAAACTTGGTGGGACGTCGGTAAAAGGCACCTTCCTCCGTGAAAAATAACTGATACAGATTCTCCTGAAATGGCCTGCCATTGACAAAGTAGGCCAGATAGCCGGGCACGCCTCCCGTAATGCCGAATATACAGATTTGCTGTTCTATGGGCAGATGGCGGAAGAGCTGCCGCGTCTCAAAGAAAGTAAAGGGCTTTAAGAGCAGTGGATTGGCAGCCTGGGTGCTTTCTTTTTCGTACAGGGAAGCAGGTTTACATAAAATTACAAAAAGTTTGGAAGTTTTCCACTCTTTTGTCATATAAGACTGGATCAATGTGGATAGTCTGCGGTTTTTATTGATGAGATGTGGAAAATCGTCAATAATAAAGAGCAGAGGTTCCTCTTTGGCGGATCTTCCTATGGTGCGGAACAGTTCCGCGAATCTTTTGGCAGCTTTCAGTTTTTCCAGAGCACCAAGCACACGGATAGCCTCTTCCTTCAGGGCCAGGAAGTTTTCACGGTCCGTAGTCTCCAGGGGTTTGAAATACAGGGTGCGTTTTCCGGCTGAAAATTGTCTGAGAAGAGTGGTCTTTCCCATACCGGCGTCACAGTAGAGGGAGGCGGACTGAAAGCAGTTCTGCCCGTACAGTTCATTTAATTTTGCGAGATGGTTATCTTTATCTAAAAACATAGTTTCTCCTCGGTGGGTCCTGCGGTCTGGCCGCTTTTCCTGTTGATTATATTTTAGAAGGTGTTTCAGGTAAAGTCAAAGGATTTTGCAGGGTTTTTTATAGAAAGTTTAGATTTGATTCACTTTTGTTTAGAAGAAAATGCAGCAAATTATGCTATAATATTTACCAGAAGACATTATGCCCGTTTTAGAGCGTGTTTGAAAATTGCTTTCGGCAAGCTGTGCGCCACAGTTTGTCGGAATGAATTTTCAAACACGCTCTAGGGCAGAGGACAGAAAGGTGCCGGAACATGAAATTAAAGACAAGGATTATCGTTTCTTTTTTCATCATCATACTGGAGCCTCTGCTGTTTACCGGTGTGGCGTTCTGGGGTTTCAGCCAGTATCAGCTCAAGGCCATAGAAAAGCAGTATGGAATTGAGAATGCCACATATGAAAGCCTGACCAACACGGCAGAGGTGATCAACAGCATGACGAGCGGCGCTATCGGCCGGTTGTCGGAGGCAGCCAAGGAATCTCCCAAAGATTTGGAAAATATCGAATATCTGGATTCCATTAACAAGGAATTGGAGCAGGTACACTCCTATCTTATTGTGCGGGAAGATGATAAAATAAGATATATAGGATGTGATCCCTACCCGTCGGAGCTTATCAGCAGGCTGCCGGATTACAAGGATGACAGCGGTGACAGCAGCGATGGTTTTTATCTGGGAGGCAAGATAAAGGCGCTGGTTAAGCAAATTGACTTTGAGACCAGCGAGCACGGAAAAGGCAGTCTTTTTGTGGTTTCCAGTGTGTTTAAAACGCTGCCGCAGATAGAGGAGCTGATTCGGAATATGCTGGCAGCCGTGGTGATCATCCTCACGGTTACGGCCCTGGGGCTTACCTGGTGGATTTACAGGGGCGTTATCTCACCCCTTGATAAGCTGCGGACAGCGACCCAGAAGATCAAGGAAGGGAACCTGGACTTCTCTATTGCCAGCGAGGGTGTGAATGAGATATCTGATCTGTGCCAGGATTTTGAGGCCATGAGGCAGAGACTGAAGGAGAACGCTGAGGAGAAGCTGGAGTTTGACAAGGATAATAAGGAACTGATCAGCAATATTTCCCATGATTTGAAGACACCGATCACTGCCATCAAGGGATATGTGGAAGGAATCATGGATGGCGTGGCAAATACACCGGAAAAGATGGACAGATATATCCATACAATCTATAATAAAGCTAATGACATGGACAGACTGATCAATGAACTGACGTTCTACTCCAAAATGGATACCAACAGGATACCCTACACCTTCAATAAGATTTCTGTGACGGAATTTTTTGATGATTGTGCAGAGGAGCTGGATTCTGAGCTGGAATCCAAGTCCGTACAGTTCCAGTATTCCAATTATGTGGGACCTGAGGTGCTTGTCATTGCCGATGCGGAGCAGATTAAAAGGGTTATAAACAATATTGTGAGCAACTCCCTCAAATACATGGGCAGCAGCAGAGAGCGGAGGATCAACCTGCGGGTGAAGGACGTAGGGGATTTTGTCCAGGTGGAGATTGAGGACAACGGAAAAGGAATCGCAGCGAAAGACCTGCCCAATATTTTTGACAGGTTTTACCGTACGGATGCTTCCAGAAATTCTTCTAAGGGAGGAAGCGGCATTGGCCTCTCAATAGTCAAGAAGATCATGGAGGATCACGGAGGCAAGGTCTGGGCAACGAGCAAGGAGAATATCGGAACGGTTATGTACTTCGTTCTTAGAAAATACCAGGAGGTACCGATGAATGAGTAAGATATTAATTATTGAAGACGAGGAGGCAATTGCCGACCTTGAAAAGGATTACCTGGAGCTGAGCGGCTTTGAGGTGGAGATTGAGCACCGCGGTGACGTGGGGCTTAAGAAGGCGCTGGAGGGAAATTATGATCTGTTCATTCTGGACCTGATGCTTCCGGAAGTGGACGGATTTGAGATCTGCCGTGAGATCAGGAATGTAAAGAACAATCCGGTGATCATGGTCTCCGCCAAAAAGGACGATATTGATAAGATCCGCGGTCTGGGTCTGGGAGCGGATGACTATATGACAAAACCGTTCAGTCCCAGTGAGCTGGTTGCCAGAGTGAAAGCACATCTGGCCAGATATGAGAGACTGATCGGTACAGGTGTGCAGGAGAATGACATTATTGAGATCCGCGGCCTGAAGATTGACAAGACGGCAAGGCGTGTGTGGATCAACGGTGAGGAGAAGAATTTTACAACCAAGGAGTTTGATCTGCTTACCTTTCTGGCACAGAATCCCAACCGGGTATTTACCAAGGATGAGCTGTTCAAGGAAATCTGGGCCATGGAGTCCATCGGTGATATTGCCACAGTGACAGTGCATATTAAGAAGATTCGTGAAAAGATTGAATTTAATACGGCGAAACCGCAGTATATTGAGACCATATGGGGTGTTGGATACCGGTTTAAGGTGTGAGAGGATTTGAGGATAGCAGTTGTGAGTTTTATGCACTGCTATCCTTTTTTACTGCCTGTTGAAAGGAACCTTTCTCTGTGATATACTGAATACACTTATGATTTATCAGTTCATAAGTTCTGCTTTTCGGCCGAGAGGCTGTCAAATGGGGAGTTCCCCCGAATTTACCAAATCAAAATAAAATAAGGGCCGTTTTTCAGGGGAAGGTCTTGAATAATCTATAGGTTTTTTCTATACTATAAAATATAGAAGCAAGTCTTCCTTAGGTCATATGGCCTGTAAAAGGAGGGCATTTATGGCAGCAAAAGAGAACCAGAAGTACAAAAACAGTGTATTTGTGGATTTGTTTTTCAAGGATGAATCTGCGGAGAAAAATGAGATTTCACTTTACAATGCACTGCATGACGAACCCCTTCCGGAGGGGACGAAAGTCCGGAAGATCAGAGTGGATGATGTGCTTTATATGAATTTCTGCAATGACGTATCCTTTGGTATTGAGGATAAGGTAATGGTGTTTGGCGAACACCAGTCAACGATCAATGAGAACATGCCGCTGCGGGAACTGCTGTATATAGGAAGGGCCTTAGAACAGATTGTTCCGGTGCGTGACCGGTACAGAAAAAAGACGGTAAAGATTCCGACCCCTGAGTTTTATACCTTTTATAATGGGAAGGACCCCTGGGCAAAGGAGAAGATGCTGTACCTCTCGGATGCATATGTGCAGAAGGAGGATACCCATTCCCCCATGCTGGAACTCTGTGTGAAGGTCATCAATATCAATCCGGAGCAGGGCCATGAGATCCTTGACAGGTGCAGCATACTGAGGGAGTACAGCGAATTTGTAGAGATTCTAAGAAAACACCAGCAGACAGGCAGCTCTGATGCATACAAAAATGCCGTAGAGGAATGTATGAAGGCAGGAATACTGACCGATTATCTGAAAAAGAAAGGCAGTGAGGTGGTAAATATGCTGATAGCAGAGTACGATTATGATTTGGATGTGGAAGTACAGCGTGAAGAAGCTTATGCGGCTGGAAGACAGGAGACGCTGAAGGAATTAGTAAAGAGAAAGCTGGAAAAAGGAAAATCCATAGATGTAATTGCGGAAGAACTGGAGGAAACCACGGAGGAAATCGCCAGGATCATCAAGAGTATGCAGGAGGCATGAGATATGGCCCCCGAGACATTTCTATAAAAGAAACCATTTCTTCCCCTGCGTGATCACTGCAGGGGAAACACCTTTCATGTGATCAGTTCTGATATTATAAATCAATAAATTTCCTAAAAATCATAAAAATCCCCTATATTTCTAATCCTCATAATGATTTATTTTCCGTTTTAACGGCCCCTCTTTTTTTATATACGAATTTTCTCCGGAAAATCATAATTCTCTCCATTGAGACACCCCCTTTCGGACAATATAATAGAACCATCAACAAGAGATACGAATCCGGAGCGTATAAAATAAGAGAGGAGGAATGAAAGTGGGAAAATTTAGGGCTGGAAAGATAAAACCAAAGTACAGGCTTTTTTTCATGGCCCTGCCCTTCATAATCTTTGTATTTGCATTTGCTTATGTACCTATATTTGGCTGGATGTATGGCTTCTTTGATTATAAGCCGGGACTGGCGCTTAGTGATATGGAGTTTGTGGGACTTAAGAACTTTATGAAAATCTTCACTGATTGGAGAGATCTGTCGAGAGTCCTGCGCAATACGCTGGTTATGAGCGGTCTGGGACTGCTTGCGGCACCGATACCCATGTTTTTTGCAATATTTTTAAATGAGATACGGAGGCCGTTTTTTAAAAAATTTGTACAGACGACAACCACACTGCCTTACTTCATCAGCTGGATCATTGTATTTGCGCTGAGCTTTGCCGTGTTCTCCAATGAGGGTCTGATCGCCAATATCCTGAAGATGATGGGGTCAACAAAGGCTTTCACCAATATTCTGGGAGAAAACGACGCGGTATGGTGTATGCAGTGGGTACTGGGAATCTGGAAATCCGTTGGATGGAATGGAATCATCTACATAGCAGCCATCGCCGGTATCGACGCGGAACTCTATGAGGCTGCCAGAGTGGACGGTGCGAGCAGGTTCCAGCTTATCAGGAATATTACGATTCCAAGTCTGTATCCTACATTTTTTGTACTGCTGCTGCTGAGTATCAGTAATCTGCTGAATAACGGATTTGACCAGTATTTTGTATTCTTCAACCCACTGGTTGCGGACAGGATCGAGGTTCTCGATTATTATGTGTATAAAGTAGGTATCCTGATCAATGATTATTCTTATTCAACCGTACTGGGTATGCTGAAGACACTGTTCAGTGTGGCTATGTTGTTTGGGGCAAATCAGCTTTCAAAAAAAGTCAGGGGCGAGTCGATCGTATAGGAGGAAGAAATGAAACAGAAATTTACAGTATTTGACGCAATCAACTACCTGTTGTTTATCCTGATCACGATTGTCTGTATCTACCCGTTCTACTATGTGGTCATATATTCCATAAGCAATCCGGAACTGGCATCAAAGGTAGTTCTGCTGCCGAAGGGATTTTCCCTCCAGACGTATAAGACGCTTTTTTCTCTGAATAATATTGTGGGAGCTTTTGGAATCTCTGTGGCGAGAACGTTTTTAGGGACTGCGCTTACCGTGGTGTGTACGTCATTTCTGGCGTACCTGGTGACAAAGCAGGAGATGTTTGCAAGAAAATTTGTTTACCGCTTTTTTGTTATCACAATGTATATCAATGCCGGACTGATTCCCTGGTATCTGACCATGAGGGCATACGGGCTGAAGGATAACTTCCTGCTTTACATTCTGCCCACAGCAGTTTCCGCATATTATATGATTCTGATAAAAACGTATATGGAGTCTCTGCCGATTTCCATGGAGGAATCAGCAAGGATTGACGGGGCCGGCTATTTCAGGATATTCCGCTCCATTATCTTTCCGCTGTGCAAGCCAATCGTGGCAACCATTGCCATCTATGCTGCGGTAGCGCAGTGGAATAACTGGACAGACAATTACTTTCTGGTAAATGATGAAAATTTACAGACAATGCAGATGATACTTTACAACTATATCAACCAGGCCCAGAATGTGGCAAATGTATCTTCACAGACTATGGCCGACACTGCAAACGCTGTAAAGATAACGCCGATGGCGATTAAAATGTGTATTACGGTGATCGCAACCGTACCAATTATGTGTGTATATCCATTTCTGCAGAAACACTTTGTAAAGGGAATCATGATGGGGGCAGTGAAGGGATGAGTACAGCAGGAAAAATACAGGTTTAAGGAGAATGAGTATGAAAAAAAGAATGAAGAGACTTACCGCATTATTTTTGAGCACAGCCATGGCAGTGTCCATGCTTGCAGGATGCGGCAGCAAAGACGAAGCGAAGAAAGACGCAGGGGAAAAAACAGAGAAACAGGAGGAGGGAAAGGACAGCAGCAGCGGCGGTGAGGTGGAGATCACCTTCTGGGATAAAGATGCTCTGGAGACAGGACCTCAGAATACCACCATCGCAGACGCTATAGCTGAGAAGACAGGGGTACGCCTGAATGTCATCAACGGTGACGCCCAGAAGTTCAAAGTGCTTCTGGCCGGCGGTGACCTTCCGGGCATAGTGAACAGCAATTACGGGGATCTGGGTGTGGATGCCCAGGCACTCTTACAGAGCGGACAGCTCCTTGCTCTGGATGATCTGATCGAGGAACATGCACCGAACATCAAAGAGAAATTCGCGGATGCCATTGAATACTCCAAAGAATTTCTGAGCAATGACGGGAAACTGTATTATCTTCCTGTCCAGATCAACAAGGCCACGGACACAAAAGTGGTGGACCGCTCAGGTGCCAATCTTGCCCTCTATACAAGATATGATCTGTACAAAGAGATCGGTTCCCCGGAGATTAAGAGCACAGATGACTATCTGGAAGCTTTAAAGGCTATGCAGGATGCAGAACCGGAGACAGAAAACGGCAATAAGACCTATGCCATCTCAGGATGGAGTGACTGGGGCCTCTGGATGTGGACCATTCCTTATCAGGCTATGTCAGGCGTTACAAACTGGTCCTACGGCATGTGCTATGACATGGTAAATAAAGAGCCGCTGGCAACCTACTATTCCGAGCCGTTCTGGAACTGCATGGAATTCTACAACAAAGCATACAACATGGGAATCCTGGACCCGGAAATCTTCACACAGAAATACGATAACTATATGGACAAGCTGAAAAACGGACAGACCTTTGTGACCTATGCAAACTGGCTGTACAATACGGCGAATGACGCTTACGCGGCAGCCGGAACCCCGGAAAAGGGCTTTGAGATCGTGCCCACCGGCCTGGATTATATGTACGGTGCCTATGAGGGCGACAAACCTTTCGGATGGGCACAGGATTATCCGCTGGCACTGACAAAGAACTGTGAAGACCCGGTAAAAGCCATTGAGATGATTGATTATCTGTTCAGCGAAGAAGGCGCAAGGCTTTTAAACAGCGGTGTTGAGGGGGTTCACTGGGAAGTAGTGGACAGTGTTCCGCAGATGACAAAAGAGTACCGCGACGGCGTGGCTGCAAATGCCACTTATGCACAGAGTGAAGGCTTTGCCTATACAAAACTTTCTGGCCTCAGCTCCAGCCAGATCTTATCTGACGGATATCCGGCCAGTCTGTTAAAAGCTGCCGAGGAAGTTAAAAAATCCACCACCAAGATTGACGAGATCTTCATTGCAGACAGCGGTGTTGCTGATGCCAAGTATCCGGGACAGGTGATCGAATCCAAGATCGCATCCGGTGAATATAAGCTGAGTACAGAAGTGGACCTGACACCAAACCTGATCAAGGAACCTTCTGATGAGACAAAGAATCTGTCCGCCCAGGTGGATGAGTATGTGAAGGTTGGAGTGGCTGATGTGATCATGTCAGACCCCAAAGACTTTGACGCCAAGAAAGATGCGTTTATCCAGTCTGTGGAGGATAAAGGATATGCGGATGTGGTGAAAGAGATGGAAGGTATCTGGTCCGAAGCACAGAAGACAGCAAAAGAATTTGCAGACAAATAAAGGACGCTTCCGAAGATAAACACGTACTCGTACGGAGAAGGCGCTGCCCGGGAGTGTGCTTTGACACACTCCGGTACGGGCGGCGCCTTTTTATACCCTTTCGGTAACATTTACAAGAGTCAGTGTGACAGAAGTCCCGCGTCCCGGAGCAGATGCAACGGTAAGCCCGCAGGCATTGCCGTACTGGAGTTTGATGCGGCGGTTGGTGTTCAGGATACCGATACCGATGCCCTGGGGCAGGGAGGCCCGGTCCAGGGGTTTGGTGCAGTCCTCATTGGAGGCCAGAAGTTCCTGAAGAACCTGCAGTCTGTCCGGATCGATGCCGAGGCCGTTGTCGGTGAGGACAAGGAAGATCGTGTTGTCCTCCCTGTGCCCGGTAAGGGTGATGGTGTTCTTTACCTCCGGGGATGGATTCTGATGGGATATGGCGTTCTCCAGCAGTGGCTGCAGGATGAATTTCGGCATCAGGCAGGGCAGGATGGAGGGATCGATTTCCGACGTAAAATCAATAGGTGTTCCTGTCCGGTAATTCATGATGCGCAGGTAGTTTTTCAGATAGTTCAGTTCATCGCTGAGGGGCCAGGTGGTCTTGGTGTTTCGGAACAGAGGCTGCAGCAGATTGCCCAGAGCGGTCACACAGTCAGCCACATTTGTGGCCTTGCTGACGATAGCCATCCATTTGATCGTGTTCAGAGTATTGTAGAGAAAATGAGGGCTGAGCTGGTTCTGCAGGTTCTGTACTGCCAGTTCGTGGCGTTCCTCCTGTATGATCTCATTTTCATCTATCAGATGCTGGATGTTCCGGGACATCTGGTTGAACTGGTCAGTCAGGAATTTAAAGTCCGAGGATTTGGCAGCCTCCATTCTGACTCCAATCTGCCCGCTTCCCATGGTCTTCATGGCAGCGATCAGGCTGTTGAGCGGTTTGGTGATGGCGTATATCCAGAACATGCTGATGATCAGAGCCAGGACCAGGAACACGGCCAGCAGAGTGATGATCATGACCTTTAACTGATGGATATTCTCAAACAGGATCTCATAGGGCATCTCATAGACAATGGAAAGCCCGTAATGCTCATAGGGATAATAGATGATCTGATTGTTCTTGTTCAGAAGATCGTTGTCCCCCAGAGACAGGGTAAGATGCACGGTATTGTCCGTATCCAGCGGACTGGTCACAGCCTTTGTGCCGATCAGTTCCTTGTTCTCAGCGGAGATGACAAGGTCGTGGGCATCCAGCAGCAGGCTTTCCCCTGATACGTTTTTCTTGTCATCGTGATACAGGGAACGGAGGTAGGACTCGCGGATATTGATGACTACATAGCCGGAGGTCTGTCCCGCAGTCTGAAGCCTTCTGCCCAGAGTGATGTAACGGGTGTCCATCTTAGAGGAATACGTTCCTCCGAAGAAATCGCTGTATCGCAGGCCGCCGCATACGATCGGCCCGCCTTTCTCCTCCAGGTCCTTTTTCAGTTGGGTCTCATAGAAAGAGCCGGTCAGGCTGCTGTCAAAATTAAAATAATTTTTATTATCGCTGGAACCGATGATGAGGCCGTTGTCACCGTAATAGACAATGGAATGTATGTAATCGTAGCTTGTCATCATCTCGGAAAAGTAGTCGTACACATCGTTGATGAACTGGACATCGTCCGGGGAGCTGATCTGGTCCAGCTTCATTTCCTCTGAGAAGTAGGAGGATACCAGGATATTCCTGCTCACAGTATTGACCGTATTCAGCACAGTGGTCAGATTGACCTCAAGCTGGGACAGAGAACTGAGCGTGGCTTTTTCCGACTGCTGCAGAAGCGTGGTGGATGTATAGCGGTAAAAAAACAGGGCAAACAGCAGAAGGATAAAAACACTGGTGAGCATAAAGGACAGGATCAGTTTTGATTTCAGCTTCAGGCTGATGGCTTTGTCTTTCAGCAGTCGGAACATGGACAGGTACTCCTTTACTCATTGGATGTGGTGAAAACACAGGACTTTTTGTATTCATTGGGTGTCTTGCCGGTGAACTTCTTGAAGGTCTTTCCATAATATCCCTCATCGGAAAAGCCGCATGCGTAGGCAATCTCATAGGATTTCATGGAAGTATTCTGCAGAAGCTTCATGGATTTTTCTATGCGGTAACGGTTCAGATACTCTAAAAAGGAAGTCCCCAGTTCTTTTTTGAAGATGCTGCTGAAGTAATTGGGGCTCAGTCCCACAAGGCCGGAGACTTCGTTCAGGGTGATCTGACGGTGGTAATTATTCTGAAGGAACTGCAGTGCCTGGAGGATTTCCCGGCTGCAGGACATACGTTCCCGGGACAGTTTTTCCAGCTTCTGCGCGTGTGCCACAAACTGTTCCAGCATCTCGTAATAATTCTTGCAGGCAGAGAGCGCCTGCAGAAAATCGCGCACCCACAGATAGGAGTCGCCGTCACCGGGACCCTGGTTGTGCAGGTAGACGATATAGCTGTCGTAGAAGATGTTCAGCACGGCTTTGGATGAGAATTCTTTCTTTAACTGCTCCTCCAGGGGCTGTAAAAGGAAACCGGAGGTGAACCCCGGGTCCATAAAGGCGTTCAGTGTATGTCTGGTCCGTGTCAGCAGTGTCTGGCACAGGGAAGTCTTCCAGGAACTGTCATAGTGGTTCACTGAGCCGGGAAAGAGAAAGAATTCCTGCTCATCCAGCAGAAGGCACTGCTGATACAGCACCCGCAGCCGGGAAAGGTCCTGTGTCATCTCGCTGATACAAAAATGCGGCGTCACATTAAAATAGTTTTTCAAAACCGTCATGATCTCACTCAGCACCCCTGAGATCAGATGGAAGGAACGCGTCTCTTTCTCGTTGTGGAAGAGAAGCAGATAGCGGGAGCCTGAGACATGGACTACAAGTCCGGAACCGCTTTTTGCCAGGATCTCGTTGATGATATTCAAAAGAGAGAACTGAATAAGCTGTCCGTGGCTGTCCTGGTATAAGTCCTGGAGCTGTTCGTACTGGTCAACCACCATCAGTGCGGTTACCAGGTCATGGGGATGGATGGTGACAGAATATTCCCTCAGGGTGGACAGGCACTCGGACAGGGAAGGGACATTGTATGTAAGATGGCTCAGCAGACTGTGTTCCAGGACATCATAGAGATTGACGGGAGCCATGGAACTGCCTTTGGTTTTTGTGACTTTATCAAGAGTCTGACAGGCGTTTTCCAGAACCTCTTCCATCTCCTCTGTGGTCATGGTGAGTTTCAGGATATAGCCGCTGACACCAAGCCGGATCGCCTCCCTTGCCAGGGAAAAGTCGTCCAGACAGGATAGAATAATGATCTCCGTGGGGCTCCCGGTATCACGGATTTTGCGGATAAGTTCAATGCCGTCCATAAAGGGCATTTTAATGTCAGTGAGCACCAGATCGGGCTGATGCTTCCGGTAAAGCTCCCAGGCAGTCTGCCCGTCGGCTGCCTCATCCACTACATACATATTGAATTTTTCCCAGTCGATGGATGCGCGTATGCCGGTCCGCACCAGCATCTCATCCTCAGCGATCAGTACCTTATACATGTGTAAATTCCCCCGTATTTCTTTTCTCAGAAATGATATGGCAGCCATGCGGGGATAGACCTGCATGGCTGCGTGATATCTTTAGTATATCAAGAATCGGGAAAATAACAAGCGTTAAAACAAAGGAAATAAATAGGAAGACAGGAGTAAATACAATGAAAAACGGAAAAGTCAGTTTAGGTTTGATAGGCGCTGGCAGGGCAGGAATGATCCATGCCAGAAATTTCAGGGCCGCTGTGCCGAATGCAGCGCTGGCCGCAGTGGCGGACCCCTGCAGGGAAAATGTGCAGGCAGCGCTTCAGGAACTGGAGATAGAGAAAGGATATGAGGACTACAGGGAACTGCTGAAGGATGAGGAGATTGACGCGGTGATCATCGTCACTCCCACCAAGTACCACTGTGAGATCGCCGTGGAGGCAGCCAGGGCGGGAAAACATATCCTCTGCGAGAAGCCCATGGCGATGACGGTGGAGGAGTGTGAGATCATGGAGGAGGCCGCTGCCCGATACCATGTGAAGCTTCAGGTGGCCTTTATGAGACGGTTTGACAGTGCCTTTATGGAGGCCAGAAGCGTTGTGGACGCAGGGGATATCGGCGATGTTGTCATGGTCCGGTCCAATACCAGAGGTCCCAGCATACCGAAGCCCTGGATGTATGACATCAGCAAGAGCAACGGCCCTCTGGCGGAGGTGAACAGCCATGATATTGACACCCTGCGCTGGTTTACGGGAAGTGAGTTCAAGACGGTCTATGCCATGGGCGGCAATTACCGCTGCCCGGACGCGAGAGCGGAATTCCCGGATTTCTATGACAATGTCATCCTGTCCGCAGGGTTTGAAAACGGTATGCAGGGTATGATAGACGGAGCACAGGGCGTTCTGTACGGCTATGATGCCAGGGTGGAGATCCTGGGGACCAGGGGATGCATTTTCCTGGGAAAGACACAGGAAAGGCCCATCACGGTGTGCCGCAGTGATATGCACAGATACGAATCTTTTACCAACAGCTGGAAGTTCCTGTTCAAGGATGCCTATCTGGAGGAGGATATGGATTTTGTGGACTGTATCCTCACAGACAGGGAGCCTAAGGTGACAGGGCATGACGGCAAGATGGCAGTGAAGGTAGTGAACGCGGGAAATCTTTCGATCACCTCCGGCAAGATCATCACATTATAACAGGGAGGATGCAGGTATGAACAAGATAGGAATTTATTTTGCCTTCTGGGAGAAGGAATGGGAGGCAGATTACTGCAGATATATTGAGAAGGCCAAAAATCTGGGCTTTGATGTGCTGGAGCTGGCGGCGGGATGCCTGCCGGACATGACAGCAGCGCAGAGAAGGGAGATTGCATCCAGGGCGGAGGATGCGGGGATTGACCTCACCTACTGTATCGGCCTTCCCCCTCAGTATGACCTGGCCTGTGAGGACGCATCTGTCAGAGCATCGGGAATCCGGTATGTGGGAGAACTGTTAAAATGTATCCGCCAGATGGGCGGTGATACGCTGGGCGGTATCATTTACTCCTGCTGGCCGGGCGGTACGGTCACATATGACTATAAGCAGAAGGCCAGAGAGAGAAGCCTGGACTCCCTGCGGGAACTGTCCCATATGGCAGAGGAATATGATATCAATTACTGCCTGGAGATCGTGAACCGTTATGAGCAATATCTGCTCAATACAGCCGCCGAGGGCGCGGACTTTGCCCGTGAGCTGGACAGCCCCAAGGTAAAGCTTCTTCTTGACTGCTTCCATATGAACATTGAGGAGGATTCCTTCTCCGAGGCCATAAAGACGGCAGGAGAGCTTCTGGGACATTTCCATATAGGGGAATGCAATCGCAAGGTTCCCGGCAGGGGACATATGGACTGGGACGATTTGATCCGGGGGTTAAGAGACATAGATTACCGGGGGAAAATCGTCATGGAACCCTTTGTGCGTCCGGGCGGACAGGTGGGAAAGGATATCAAAATATACCGTGACCAGAGCGGAGATGCTTCCGAGGCACAGATGGATGAGATGGCAGAAGAGGCATTGACATTCATCAGAGAAAAATTAAGATCAGGAGGAGATCAGGATGGAAAAAATTAAAGTTGGTCTTTTGACCATGTCAGACGGCAGGGAGTATCTGCATGAGGAATACGCACAGTTAAATATGGATTACCAGAGAGAAATCAAGGAGGCGCTGGAATCCACGGGCCTTTTCGAGGTGACAGCAGGGGATGTGCCTGTGCACAGCAATGAGGAGGCAAAAAGAGAGGCCAAGAAGCTGCAGAGGGCAGGTGTGGAGGCGACGATCTTCAATTATACGATCTGGTGTTATCCGCAGTTTACCGCAGTGGCTCTGAATTTTGCTCCGGGCCCTTATCTGCTGTTCTGCAACCTCCACCCCTCTGAGTGCGGTATGGTGGGAATGATGGCGGCAGCGGGAACCTTAGAACAGTTAAATGTAAAATTCCAGAAGCTGTGGGGTTCTATTAATGAGCCGGAGGTTCTGGGAAAGATGGTGGATTTCCTGAAGGCAGCAGCTGCTGTCAAGAGACTGAAGGGAATGACGTTCGGCAACTTCGGCGGACGTCCCCTGGGCATGTACACAGCCGTGGCGAATCTGGAGCAGTGGCAGAAAGAATTCGGGATCGATGTGGAGAATGTGGAGCAGGATGATATCATCCGGGCAGGAGAGACCGTGGAGGAGGAAAAGGTGGAGCATGCCTTTGCGTGGCTGGAATCCAATGTGGGGAGCATTGCGTATGACGGCATCGGCCTGACGCCTGAGAAGCTGAAGCTGCAGATCCGCTCCTACTACGGACTGCGGAAGATCATTGCGGACAGAGGCCTGGATTTTGTGGGCATCAAAGCGCACGGGGACCTGACAGACCGCTATATCACCATGGATATCGCGGAGGCATTCTTAAATGACCCATATGATTTTGACGGTCCCAAGGAACCCATCGTGGCTGCCACGGAGTCGGATATGGACGGCGCTCTGACCATGCAGCTATTCAAGCTGCTCACAGGGAAACCGGTCCTTTTCGCGGATGTGCGCCACTATGACAAGGAGAATGACGTGTGGTTCTTCTCCAACTCAGGCACCCATGCCACATACTTTGCAGGTGCATCCATGGATCCGGCGGAGAACTTAAAGCACGTGACCTTCTGCCCGGAGACGCATTATTATCCCGCAGGCGGCGCCAGCGTACATCATTTTGCACATGCAGGCAGGGTGACTCTTGCAAGGCTTGCCAGGAAGAACGGAAAATACGTGATGACTATTGTACCTGCCGAGATCGTGGAATTTGACAAGGAAAAGATGACTGCCATGGGAAACACCACCACCCCGGCCTGGCCGGTAGCCTTCACAAGGCTTCAGGTGACCGCGGACGAATTCCTGGAGAAGTTCCCTTGCAACCATATCCACGGTGTGTACGGGGACTGTACGGAGGCTCTGAAGCTGACAGCCAGGCTACTTAACATGGATGTACAGATATTACAATAGGAGGTGGCGCCGTGTATTTAGAGCACAGACCTGAGAAGATGCGGGAGGAGGATTTCAGGAATCCTCCGGCCCGGTTCAGGGGGACGCCGTTCTGGGCGTGGAACTGTACCCTGAAAAAGGAAAATCTGAGGAAACAGATCGGATATTTTAAAGAAATGGGAATGGGCGGTTTTCATATGCACTGCCGTACAGGTATGAATACGGAATATCTGGGTGACGAGTTCATGGACATGGTGTCAGACTGCAATGAGACGGCAAAGCAGAAGGACATGCTCTGCTGGCTCTATGATGAGGACAGGTACGCATCGGGATTCGGCGGCGGCTATGTGACAAAGGATATCCGGTACAGAGAGCGGTATCTTCTGTTTACGCCATGCAGGCAGGACGGATACGAGAAGGACAGGGAGACATTCCAGAGAAAGTGCCGTCAGGGGGAGGAACCTAAAGGATACTTTGTCATGGCATACAGGGTGCGGCTCACCATGGGATATCTGGAGGGATATGTGGCAGAGCAGGAGGAGAGTATCCGGTGCGGGGACGGGGAAACTATATGGTACGCCTACCTGACAGTTGATGAGAAATCTTCCTGGTGGAACAACCAGACCTATGTCAATACCCTGGATAAGCCTGCTCTTGACCGTTTTATCCACATCACCCATGAGCGGTATTATGAGAAAGTGGGGGCTGACTTTGGAAAGAGTATTCCTGCCATATTTACAGATGAGCCGCAGTTTGCGGAGATGGAAAACCTGAATTTTGCGGAGGAGAAAAAGCCCGTCCGCCTGCCCTTCACCGATGATTTTGATGAGAGCTTTCAGACTGCATACGGGGCTTCGCTCCTTGAACATCTGCCCGAGGTTATATGGGAAAAGGGAAAAGACACGGCGGCCACCTTCCGATATCAGTATATCAACCATCTGACAGACCGTTTTGTGGAAGCGTACGCGGCAAATGTGGGAAGTTGGTGCGAAAATCACAACCTGGCGCTGACAGGACACATGAAGGGGGAGGAGACACTCCGCTCCCAGACCGTGTTCACAGGGGAGACAATGAGGTCCCTGCGGCATTTTCATCTGCCGGGCCACGATGTGCTGTCAGACCAGCGGGATTATCCCACCGCAAAAATGGCCCAGAGTGTTTCACGGCAGTTCGGGCGTTTCGGTGCCCTGAGTGAAACATACGGGGTGACGAACTGGGATTTTGATTTCCGGGGACACAAAATGTCGGGAGACTGGCAGGCAGCCCTGGGCATTGCCGTGAGAGTGCACCATGTGAGCTGGCTCTCCATGGAGGGGGAGGCCAAGAGGGATTATCCGGCATCCATAAACTATCAGTCACCCTGGTATAAGGAATACCCCCTGATCGAAAATTATTTCGGACGTGTCAATGCGGCTCTGACAAGCGGGAGGCCACAGGTAAAAGTCGGTGTCATACATCCCGTGGAATCCTTCTGGATGACTTTCGGACCTTATGACCAGACCTACGAGAAGCAGGAAGCCCTGGAAAACCAGTACAGAGATTTGTGCGGATGGCTCACCTTCGGTCAGATGGATTTTGATTATATCAGTGAAGCGCTTCTGGCGGAAGAGACGAACTGCGCGTTTGACAGCCGGGGCTTTTGTATGGGGGAAATGCGTTATCAGGTAATCCTGGTTCCGGGCTGTATCACGTTGCGGGAGAGCACGGTGGACCGCCTTCTGGCTTTTGCCGGCAGCGGAGGCAGAGTGGTGATCCTGGGGGAAGCGCCCGTCTGCATGGACGGCGTATTCTCCGAAAAGGTAAGGGAGCTTGCCGGAAAGTGTGAGGTGCTGACCTTTGAAAAAGGGGCAGTCCTCAAATGTCTGGAACCATGGCGCGATGTGGATGTGCTTCTGGACAGCGGCGGAAGAGCGGACAATCTGGTATATCAGATGAGGCAGGATGAGGACGGCAGATGGCTGTTCCTGGCACATGGATATGAGAAAGTGCGGGATACCTTCTGGAGCATGGTGGACTGTGAGGATTACCCTTATGTGGAGAACATACACCTGCGGATACAGGGGGAATATGACCTGACGGTTTATGATGCCATGACAGGAGAGACAGAAAAACTGCAGTGTACACACCGAAACGGACAGACCAGAGCGGAATGGAGACTGGGCGTGCATGACAGCCTGCTGATCCGGCTGACTCCGGCTGCAGAGCGGCAGCAGTGCAGCGGGAACGCGGTGGAGATAAGGGAACCGTCCAGCAGGATCCGGCTGACTCAGCCTTTCGAGGTGATAAGAGAGGAGCCGAATGTGCTGCTTCTTGACAAAGCGGAATACAGGATCGACCGGGAACCATGGCAGCCGGAGGAGGATATTCTGAGGCTGGACAATATCTGCCGCAGACGTTTTGGCTATCCGCCGAAAGAGGAGGCAGGGGCGCAGCCCTGGACCGTGAAGGATGAAAAGGGATTCCCCAATGTACTCTCTCTCCGGTTTGCCGTAGATTCCCTTACCGATACATGGGCAAGCCTTGCCCTTGAGAGCCGGGACAAAACGGAGATCTATGTGAACGGCAGCCTGGTGGAAGAAGAATCTTCCGGATGGTTTACCGATGAAGCCATAGAGGTGGTGAAGATACCGCCGCTTCGCCGGGGAAGCAACACCATAGAGCTGAGGATGCCCTACGGGGAAAAGGCCAATGTGGAAAGCTGCTATCTGCTGGGGGATTTCGGGGTGGAAGTATTCGGAAAAGAAAAACGGATCATCCCGGTGCCCGAAAAGGTGGTATTCGGTGACCTGACCCGCCAAGGCATGCCCTTTTACGGAGGGAACCTTACATACCGATGTAAGTTTACAGCTCCCGGAGGCCATATGCGCCTGAGAGCCCAGTATTTCAGCGGACCGCTTCTGGGTGCTGCAGTCGATGGAAAACGTACGGGAAGTATTGCCTTTGCCCCCTATGAGGTGGATTTGGGTGATCTGGAGGCAGGGGAGCATCTGCTGGAGATCACAGCATTCGGAAACCGTTACCACACCTTTGGGCAGCTCCACAACTGCGACAGGAACTATTCCTGGTTCGCCTCCTGTTCCTGGAGGACGAAAAATGACCGCTGGAGCGATGAGTATATGCTGAAGGAGCTGGGAATCCTTGTGACCCCTGAACTAATATATTGAAGGAACCAAAATGCGGGAAAGGATGACATATGAAGTTACAGTATGCGGCCGGTATAGATATCGGAACACAGGGAACAAAGGCTGCCCTTTTTTCCCTGGACGGAAAGAAAATATCGGAGGCTTTTGAGAAGTCGAATCTTATATACGGCGGACCCGGGGAGGTCTGCCAGAACGCTGAGGATATCTATGGTTCCGTTCTGCGGACCGTAAACGCGCTGATGAAAAAGAGCGGTGTCCCGCCAAAACAGGTGGCTGCCATGGGAATCGATGCGCAGATGGCGGGCATCATGGCAGTGGATGCTGACTTTGAAGCGGTTGGCCCTTATGATTCCTGGCTGGATACCCGGTGTGAACCGTATATCCATACAATGATAAACCGGGCCGGGGATGAGGTCATACGCCGGACCGGGGGACCGGTCACTTACACACACGGCCCGAAGATATTATGGAGGAAGGCAGAAAGGCCGGCAGAATATGAGAAGGCTGCCAAGTTCGTCCTGCCCGGAGTCTTTGTGGCCGGAAAGCTGTGCGGGCTGAAGGCGGAGCAGGCGTGGATCGATTATACCCATCTGCACTTCTCCGGATTTGCGGACAACAGGAGGAAAGTCTGGGATGAGGGGCTGCTCTCGGAGTTCGGCATAGAGAAGGATAAGATGCCCCGGATCGTAAGCCCCTGGACCGAGGTGGGCAGGCTGACCGAGCAGGCGGCAAAGGCCTGCGGTCTCACAAGCGGGACAAGGGTGGTGGCCGGATGCGGGGATTCTGCGGCTTCCGCCCTGGGCGCGGGGATCGTGGAAAAGGACATGATTTATGATGTGGCCGGGACTGCTTCCATTTTTTCCTGCAGCACGGACCGCTTTACGCCGGATCTGGAGACGAAGACCATACTGTTTTCCAGGTCAGTGATAAACGGGCTTTACACGCCCCTGGCATATATCGGAGGCGGAGGACTCTGCCTGCGGTGGTTTCTGGAACAGAACGGCAGGGATTATGAATATTGGAACAAACAGGCCGAAAGGCTGGAGGCAGGCAGCGGCGGGTTATATTTCGTACCCCATTTTTCTGGCCGTACCTGTCCAAATGATCCCGGGGTGAGAGGCGCATACTGGGGGCTTTCTTTTCATCACACCGGAGCTCATATGTACCGGAGTATTATGGAGAGTATCGCATATGAATACGCGTACTATTATTCCATTTTGAAGAGGCAGAATCCACAGATCTCACCCAAGTATATTTACGGAGCCGGGGGAGGCGCCAGAAGTGCAGTCTTCAGCCAGATAAAGGCTGACGCGCTGGGGATACCTTACCGGCCCCTGCAGGAAGCGGATACGGCAGTGTACGCCAGTGCCATGCTGGCGGCTTACGGTACAGGACTGCTTCGGGATTTAAAAGCCGTCATGAAGGCGCCTCTGAGAGAAGAGGTATATCTTCCGGATAAAGAGAGATATGAGATATATCAGAAAAACAAAGAAATTTATGTAAACCTATTGGAGGCCCTGGGGGCTTTCGGAGAAAAGGAAAGAGGAGAATGACATGAAAAATAATCTTACACCACAGAAACTTGCAAAAATGATTGACCAGACACTGTTAAAAGCATATGTGAGCGACGAGGATTTCCAGGCGTTTTGCAAGGAGAGCGCAGCGTATGATTTTAAGATGGTGGCGATCAATTCAGCGCCGGTAAAAAAATGCAGGGAGTTCCTTAAAGACAGCGATGTGCATGTGGGCGCAGCCATAAGTTTTCCTCTGGGCCAGACAACCATCGAAACGAAAGTATTTGAGACAAAGACAGCAATCCGGGAAGGCGCGGATGAGATCGACTATGTAGTCAATCTTGTGGAGCTGAAGAACAGGAATCTGGACTATATCCGCAGGGAGATGGAGAGCATTGTGGAAATCTGTCGGAAAGCGGGCGTGTTATCCAAAGTGATTTTTGAAAATTGTTATCTGACCCAAGAGGAGAAGGAGATTCTCTGTAAGATCGCCCTGGAGGTAAAACCCGATTTTATCAAGACATCTACCGGATTCGGTACAGGGGGAGCCACAGCGGAGGATGTGCGTCTGATGAAATCCCTGGTCGGTGATGAGATAAGAGTAAAGGCAGCCGGAGGAATCAGGGATCTGGATACTGCCTTTACCATGATCGAGGCCGGAGCGGAACGAATCGGGACCAGTGCAGGTGTGAAGATCGTGGAGGAGCTGAGAGAACGGATTGCGGCAGAAAACTGAGAGGAGGAGAAGCGATGACTCAAAGGCTGGGAATCAGAAAATCCCTGGACGAGCTGGAGAAAGAAGCCTGGGCGCCGAAGCCGTCCATGCTGGAGACACCGGCTGTTATGACAGGGCTGAATGCGGACAGAAAAGTTGTGATAAAGGATACGGAGAACCGTGTATCCCTAAACGGCATCTGGCAGATGGTCTGGGACGGGGACGAGAGGGAGAGACTGGATCTATCGGTGCCCTGGAAGGACAGTATTCCGGCCAATGTGCCGTGCAGTGTACATACGGCCCTCTATGAAGCCGGCATCATTCCGGACCCTACGGTGGGGCTGAATGATAAAACTGCCAGGGAGTACAGCTATAAGACCTGGTGGCTGAAAAAGGAATTTTCCCGGGAAGATGGCTGCAGAGCGAATCAGTTGTACTTTGAAGGAATCTGCCATTATGCAAAAATCTGGCTGAACGGTCATTACCTGGGAGAGCACAAGGGAATGTTCGGACGCCCTGTGTTTGACGCCGCGCCTTATCTGCAGAGGGAGAACACCCTGATCGTGAAGATAGAAAACTCGCCGGCCCGGCCCCAGCCCATGTCCGAATATATGGATAACGACGAGGGGTGGCATGACGGTGTTGTCATCAACTGCGTGTATGGGTGGCATTATGCCTGCATTCCCAGCAGGGGTATATGGGCGCCCGTCGGGCTGGAGGAAAAGAAACCCTCCTGCTGCAGCGAGAAGCCCCTGGTATCCTGTGGGGATACAGATGAGGGGATTGTGGATATCTGCATGAAATTTCACGGAACAGGTGGAAAAGTGACCATCACCGGCGAGATAGAAGGAAAGAACCACAAGGGAAAAGGCGGCAGTTTTGTCTTTGGGACGGAGATCCACACGGATGGACAGGTCGTCCATCTGCAGACCAGAATCGAGGATCCAAGGCTCTGGTGGCCGGTCAATATGGGAAAACAGAATCTGTACACACTTCGTCTGTCGGTGGTGACAGAACAGGGGGAGACACAGTATTTTTATACCACTTTCGGTATGCGCACCATTGAGATGGGCCCGCTTCCGGGAGGACCATATGAGGACAAGCATAACTGGACATTTATAGTAAATGGACGCCCTGTTTTCATCAAGGGTACGAACTGGTGCACGCTGGATGTGCTTCTGCGGTTTGACAGGAATCTGTACCACAGGTTTTTAAGCCTTGCCAGGGACCAGAATATCCAACTGCTCCGTGCATGGGGCGGCGGAATGCCGGAGTCGGATCTGTTTTATGACTTGTGCGACGAATTGGGGATCATGGTCATGCAGGAGTGGCCCACCTGCTGGGACAGCCAGAAGGACCAGCCCTTTGACGAACTGGAGGAGACGGTACTGGTGCATATGCCGCGGCTGAGAAACCATCCGTCCCTGATCATGTGGTGCGGGGGAAATGAGTCTGCCAGGGCTGACGGCAGGGCCATGGATATGATGGCACGCTGTGCCTATGAGCTTGACGGCAGCAGGGGATTCCACAGGACTTCGCCGTGGGGTGGCGCCCTGCACAATTATTCCACGTACTGGGATATGCAGGATATTGATGTGAGCCTTAACCTGAGATCTCATTTTATGGGGGAATTCGGCATGGCTTCCGCGCCGAATCACAGAAGTGTGATGCGGTATCTGCCAAAAGAGGAGGCAGGACAGTGGCCGCCCAGCCGCTTTGGTTCCTTCGGGCACCACACCCCCAGATTCAACCAGCTTGAACCTGATGATATGGCGCATCTGAGTAAACGGGTGCCGGAATTCTGTGCCGGGGATACCATGGAGAGCTTTATCTGGGGAACACAGATGGCCCAGGCAACGGCGGTCCGCCATACATTGGAAGCCTACCGGTGCAGGTGGCCTGAATCCACGGGAATCTGTTACTACAAGCTGACAGATGTGTACCCGGCATGCTCCTGGTCCACAATTGATTACTACGGCGTGCCGAAGCTTTCCTATTATGCAATCAAGGACAGTTATGAGCCGCTCCACGCCTGCATTTTATTTTCATCCATGCGGATGGAGGAAGATGTGAAGCTTCCTGTATACCTGCTGGATGACGCAGACCGTCTGGATGGGAGTGCATGGAGTGTGCAGGTGAGGGCTTACGATGAAAACCTGCATGTGATCAGCGAGGCGGTGTACAGCGGAAGAGACAGCGCAAATGTAACCTATCTCGGGCACTTGCCTGTGGACAGAGCAGATGCGGGCAGCGGTCCGGTCCTGCTGACTGCAGAGGTGTATGTGGAAGGGGAAAAAGCGGACGATACTTTTTACTGGTTCAATTATCAGCAGAAACAGGGCTGTCTGCTGGCACTTCCAGGAACAACGCTCACCTGTAACGTAAAAGAGGGCCATGTCGTCATTTCCAATACCGGGGATGTTCCGGCAGTCGGAGTCACCGTGGAATGCCCTGACAGAGATACGGAATTTGTAACCGAAAGCAGTTTGTTCTGGCTGAATCCGGGGGAGGTAAAATGCATTGCCGTTTCCCATACGGACAGCCTGGTGGTCCGGGCCTGGAATGCACCGGAAGCCACGGAGAGATGAGAGGGATAGAGAATGAAAGCAATACAATTTTATGGAAAAAATGATTATGCGCTGACCGATGTGGCCAAACCGGAGATCGGGGACGGTGAGCTTCTTCTGAAAGTAAAAGCGGCAGCCATCTGCGGCAGTGACCTGCGGATGATCCAGAACGGATACCAGGGAGTGACAAAGGAGACACCACGTATCTACGGGCATGAGATATCCGGGATCATTGAACAGGCCGGGAAAGCGGTGATCGGCTATGAGCCGGGAATGACTGTGGCGATCGCTCCGAATATGGGATGCGGCACCTGTGATGCCTGTGTATCAGGCAATACCCATCTGTGCCGGGAATACCGTGCCTTTGGGATCAACATGGACGGGGGATTTGCGGAATATGTGGTGATCCCCGAGGCAGCGGTCCGCCAGGGAAATGTGGTGAAGATAGAGATCGACAGGGACATGACTTTTGAGAAGGCGGCGGTCCTGGAACCGTTATCCTGTGTATACAATGGCTTTGAGCAGGTAGGGATAAAGCCCTGTGACACAGTGCTGATCATCGGCGCCGGCCCTATCGGCATCATGCACGGTATGCTGGCAAAGATGGCCGGTGCGGCAAAGGTCATGATCACGGATCTGAATGAAAACAGGGTGGCTATATGCAGGGCGTTTGACCCGTTCTTCACCACATACGCAGGCGGAGATCTGAAGGAATTCGTCATGGAGCAGACACAGGGCCAGGGTGTTTCTGTCTGTATCACTGCGTGCCCGTCTCCCCAGGCGCAGGCACAGGCCCTGGAACTGCTGGCGGTGAACGGCAGGGTGAACTTCTTCGGCGGACTTCCCGCTGACAGGTGTGAGGTGACGATCAATACCAATCAGGTACATTATAAACAGCTTGTCCTCACAGGGAGCTGCCGTGCCAGTCTGACCCAGTACAGAAAATGCATGAAGCTGGTGCAGGCAGGTGTCCTGAATATAGATAAAATTGTTTCTGCCACATATGCTCTTGAGGAGTACGAGGAGGCCTTCGCCGCGGCAAGGGAAGGCAGGAACCTGAAAAACATATTTGTATTGTAACTATTTGGCGCGGGAAAACGCGGACCTGAATCGGGAGGACAGAGATGGGATACATAGAAGACAGGAAGAGAGAGCTGGAAAAATATCTGCCGCCCCTGACCCGGAAACCGGATTTTGATCTGTTCTGGGAGCAGTCTCTGGAAGAGAGCCGGAGGCTGCCGCTTGGACTGGAAGTGAAAAGGCTGGAGGATTATCCGGCGGAAAAGGTCCATGTGTATGACATCAGTTATCAGGGGATGGAGAATACCAGGATTCACGGCTGGTATCTGGCTCCGCGGACGGCGGGCGGGGGCAGACTTCCCTGTGTGATTCAGTATCACGGATTTTCCGGCAGCAGAGGGATGCCCTCAGACCATCTTTTCTGGACAGCGCTGGGGATGGCGGTTCTGGCTGTGGACTGCCGAGGACAGGGCGGGATCACAGCAGACCATGCCTGTTATCAGGAAGCTTATTTTGACGGGCCTGCATGCAGAGGGATCTTAGATCCCCATGAGTATTATTACCGGCATGTTTATCTGGACAGCGTCCGTGCCGTGGACGCGGCCTGCGCCATGGAGGAGACGGACAGGGACAGGATTGTGCTCCACGGAATCAGCCAGGGCGGAGCCCTTGTCATGGCAGCCGCGGCACTGGACAGCCGGCCTGCCGCAGCACTGGCGGATGTACCGGGCAACAGTGATCTGGCAGTGAGGGTGGAGGGGGAGTACGGCAGCTTTGGTGCCGCTGCCGCGTACCTCCGCAGATTTCCGCAGCATACGGATACGGCTTTCGGCACATTGAGCTACTTTGACACAATGAATCTGGCGTCCCGCATTACCTGTCCTGTCCTGTGTTCTGTATCCTTAAAGGATAAGACCTGCCCCGCAGAATGCTTTTTTGCCACTTATAACAGGATTGAATCAGATAAACAGATAGAGATCTATCCGTTCTGCGGACATGAGAATGCTTACAGCATACAGATGGAGAAAAAGCTGGTGTTTCTGCGGCATTGTAATATCATAGGTAGCTGTTAAGCACCCTCAGTTCCGGGAGGTGTTTCGCTGAGCGAAACCCGAGTCAGCCGGCGCCGGACTGCTGCAGGGATACACGGTTAAGAAACATGGCATCCGGAAGGATGGAGACAAGACTGGAGGATAAACGAAATATGAGGAGACAGGAGATTACACAGGGGTGGACGCTCCAGGTTCAGGGAGAAAAGGAGAGGATTCCCGCCCAGGTGCCGGGGTCTGTTTACTATGATCTGCTTCGCACGGGCAGGATGGAAGATCCCTTCTGGAGGGACAACGAGGATGAAGCCCTGAAATGGATGGAGAAGGATTTTGTCTATGAAACCCGGTTCACACCGGAGAGCGGACTTTTTGATACAGATGAGATCAGACTTTGTTTTGACGGTCTGGATACCATTGCAGACATTTATCTGAATGGATGCCTGCTGGGCCGGGCTGACAATATGCACCGCGCATGGGCATACTCCGTGACCGGGATGCTGCTGCGGGGAGAAAACAGTCTGAGGATTTATTTTCACAGTCCTGTTAAATATATCCGGGAGCGCTATGCGGAGTGTGTGACTATGGGATCTGAACACTGTATGGACGGGTTTCCCCAGATCAGGAAAGCACACTGCATGTTTGGCTGGGACTGGGGCCCAAGGCTTCCGGATGCGGGAATATGGAAGAATGTTTTCCTGCAGGGAGTGGAGAAGGGAAGGCTGGAATCCGTATATGTGACGCAGGAGCATGAGGAGCAGAAGGTCACACTTTATATCCGCACAGAGATCGCTTCCGCAGGAGAAACACAGGAGGACAGGGCAAAAGCACAGGAGCTTTCCTACAGGGTCACAGTCACAGACCCACAGGGAAATGTGAGGACAGAGGAGGATTCACCGGAGTGTCTGGTCATCACACAGCCGCTTCTGTGGTGGCCGAACGGATACGGGGAACAGAATCTGTATGGAATTTGTGTGCAGCTTATGGACGGCAGCCGTGAAGTTGACCGATGGGAGAAGCGGATAGGGCTTAGGACCATGACCGTGCACAGGGAGAAGGATGTATACGGCGAGAGCTTTGCCCATGAGGTAAACGGCGTGCAGATTTTTGCCATGGGCGCGGATTATATACCGGAAGACAATATTTTCGGCAGAATCACCGGGGAGAGGACCAGGAAACTGCTGGAACAGTGCCGGGCGGCTAATTATAACTGTATCCGGGTATGGGGAGGCGGATTCTATCCCCATGACGATTTTTATGATGCCTGCGATGAGCTGGGACTGGTAGTCTGGCAGGATCTGATGTTTGCCTGCGCTGTCTATGAATTGACAGAGGATTTTGATAAAAATATCAGGGCGGAGATCAGGGACAATGTGCGCCGCCTCCGCCATCATGCCAGTCTTGGACTCTGGTGCGGGAATAATGAGATGGAAATGTTTGTGGATGAGGGCCAGTGGGTGAATACGCTGAAGCAGAAGGCGGATTATATCAAGATGTACGAGTATATCATCCCGCAGGTGCTGAAGGAGGAAGACCCGCAGACCTTTTACTGGCCGGCAAGTCCGTCTTCGGGCGGAAGCTTCGACGCGCCCAATGACCCCGACCGGGGGGATGTGCATTACTGGGAGGTATGGCACGGGGATAAGCCATTTTCCGAATACCGTAAGTATTATTTCCGGTATGCCAGTGAGTTTGGATTCCAGTCTTTTCCGTGTCTGAAGACAGTGGAGGCGTTTACGCTGCCGGAGGACAGGAATATTTTTTCCTATGTGATGGATAAGCATCAGAGGAATGACGCGGCAAATGGGAAGATCATGAAGTATCTGTACCAGACCTTCCTGTATCCCACTGATTTTGATACGCTGCTGTATGCGTCCCAGCTCCTGCAGGGAGAAGCTATAAAATACGGAGTGGAGCATTTCCGAAGAAACAGGGGCAGGTGTATGGGAGCAGTGTACTGGCAGCTCAATGACTGCTGGCCGGTGGCTTCCTGGTCCTCCATTGACTATTACGGAAGGTGGAAGGCACTGCATTATTATGCCAAAAGGTTTTTTGCTCCAATCCTGCTGTCCTGCAGGGAGGAGGGGATGATGACGCAGAACACCAATGTGAATGCGCAGCCCTTTCAGATGGAGAAGAGTGTGACGTTCAATGTGTCTAATGAGACGCCGGAGGATAAAGTGGTCCGGGTCGTATGGGCTGTACGGGACCGGTTCGGCGGTATTCTGCAGAAGGAGGAGACAGAGCTTTCGGTGCCGACACTCTCCAGTGTGTGGATGGAAAAAAGGGAGCTTCCGGACATGAAAATCCGGGAAGAGTACATCAGCTATGATCTTTTTGAGGATGACCGGTGGGTATCCGGTTCCACAGTGATACTCACACTGCCGAGATTTTTCCGGTATGAAGATCCGCAGCTTACGGTGGAGTCCGGAGACGGTGAGGTCATCGTCAGGGCAAAGGCGTATGCGAAGAGTGTTGAGATTCGGAACAGGAATGAGAATCTGGTGTTGGAGGACAACTATTTTGATATGAATGCAGGGGAGAGAAGAGTGAAAGTGGTTTGCGGTGAGATAAAGGATCTGACGGTACGGAGTGTGTTTGATATTCGGTAGCGAAGGCAGCCGGCGCGATATAGAGCAGAATGTTCCATATCTGTGCATTGCGAAGCGTGTTGCTGGGCGCGCAGTGAAGGGTAACTGCTTTGGTATATTCAGAATAGAAAATGCAAATGGGTACTTGAAAAATTCAAGTACCCAGTGTATAATTGATTTAGAAGTAATCAAGAGATAATCGCTATCCATTGATTGCGCTTCGGAAAACCATAGTAATTTATAGTTACCAGCTATCCTCTACTGCCTATAGAGGATAGCTATTTTCTTTTCTGATGATTGTCTATGTATGACAGCGCAGATAGTATGACCAGAACTAAGGTAAGCACTTCAAGCGTGTTCATAATACATGTCCCCTTTCGTTTGTTCCGAAGGGGAATCATTAGATTGTCTAATATTATCCTCTGACTTAAAATCAATTATACCATTATATTTTACCATTAAAAACCAGTAAAAGCAATGTTGTTATTTGCATAAATTTAGCCGGGAATACACTGCAGATTGCCGGAATAAATCTTAAAACACATTTTAAGAAAAGAAGGAATGCTAATATGGAGGCGAAACATGAAAAAACTGAAAGTACACCATGAGAAACAGTATCTTATGTGGGAGGACGGGACTCCTTTTTTCTATTTGGGAGATACAGCCTGGGAACTGTTTCACAGACTGAACAGAGAGGAAGCGGATGAGTATCTGAGCCTGCGGGCAGCACAGGGATTTCATGTGATCCAGGCGGCAGCGCTGGCGGAGCTGGATGGAATCTATACAGGGAATGCGTATGGGGATAAGCCGCTGCCGCTTTGCAGCGGGAAGGTCTGCCTGCCGGGGACGCAGGGAGGGGCATTTCCGGAAATGGAGGACTGCGAAGCGTATTGGAGGCATGTGGACTGGATCGTACATAGAGCAGCAGAACTGGGGATGTTTATCGGGATGCTGCCCTGCTGGGGAGATAAGTGGAATAAGAAGTGGGGATGCGGGCCGGAAATCTTTAAAGATCCCGGAAGTGCTTATGATTATGGCGCCTGGATTGGGGAGCGGTATAGCAGAGAATGGAATATCATATGGATCCTGGGCGGAGACAGACCGGTGGAAAACGAGGAGCAGGAGAGCGTGACAGACGCAATGGCAGCCGGAATCAGGAGCAGAGATACAGAACATCTGATGACCTTCCATCCCTGCGGAGCGTCCTGTTCCACCGATTTTTTGCGGGATAAGTCATATATTGATTTTAACTGCTGCCAGTCCGGGCATGGACTGGAGGGCTATGAGAGCTGGAAATTCATAAGGAAGATGCAGGAGGAGGAAGAGAAACCCTGTCTTGATCTGGAACCGAGATACGAGAGTCATCCGGCCTGTTTTCAGCCCGAGTATGGTGTGTTCTGGGGAGAGCGGGAAGTAAGGCAGAATGGGTATTGGAATCTGCTTCAGGGAGCCTGCGGCTGTGTTTACGGGAACCATGCAGTGTGGTGTTTCTGCAGGGAAAAGGACCAAGGCCATCTGAAGACCTGGCGTGAAGGGCTTTTGGAGAAAGGTGCGGGACAGATGCGGTATATGGAAAAACTGCGGCTTGACAGACCGTTTTTTGAACTGCGCCCGGCACCGGAACTTGTGGAGCAGGAGGAGTGGTGCGGACAGTATATCTCTGCCGCCAGAGGAGATACATATGCTTTTTTGTATACCCCCTATGGGCAGGAGATAAAAGCCCATCTGGAAAAAATGGGAGAGGGACCGGTGCTGTGCAGCTGGTTTGACCCTGAGGATGGAACAGTTAAGAAAAAGGAAATATGGCCGCCCTGTCCGGTGGTCTTAAGACCGCCGGATGGAGGGCGGGACTGGATTGCCGTGCTGGATCAGATGCGGGCAAAGATCTGATAGCCGTATTCATTCCAGGTCACATGGTCAGGAGATAACGGGCTGCCGCAGGGCTGAGGTTCTATGGTGACAGTGATGTCCGATTTTCCGGCAAGATATCTGCGGGGAATGATGAACTCGTCTTCCAGCCATCTCTTATATGGATTATGATCCGGAAAATACCAGGGGTATTCTTCCACCGCTTCATTATCTACAGAAACGAAAGCTTTTTGGCGTCCGTACTTCTGGTCGCTGACCCGGCGGAGTATAACTGCCTGGGCGTCCGGTGGAACAGGGACAGTGAAGGAGCGTTTTTTTCGGCTGTAATGCCCGTAAAAAGTAACAGGAATATGGTCATCGTCCCCCTCAAAAAAGGAAGTCAGCGAAACGGGCACAGGGCTGTCCTCGCAGATATAATGAAAAGCTTCCAAAGTGCCGGGGTCCTGAAATTGGATCTCCCCTATTTTCTTAAGCTTTATTTCGTCTCTGCCGTAATAAAATACCATGCCGGAGTGTTCCATATACAGGTCATTGCACCCGCCGGATTCGATTCCGAAACGAAAACAGGAAGAAAAAGGATACCAGTCCCCCGGAAGGGAGCGATGCATGGACCAGTCTTTGTGTTCATGCCCGTCATAGCCGCTGGCAGGATTACACTCTTTGGGAGTCTCGAATCCCCAGCCGTAGCAGGAATAGCTTTCAGAACCGTCACTCTCAATCTGCGGTGTGCGCAGTCCGTCAAAATGGATGCGGACATCACCTTCACAGTCAGCCCTGGATTCGGGGGTCTCGCCATATGCGGTGATGATGGAGGAGATGATATGACCGTTTCCGGATACCTGTGCGATCAGGCTGTCAGCACCTTCCGTATGTTTTCGGCTGTAGTAGGGAGCCCCTCTGAAATATAGGAATCCGTTTTCCTGATAGTATGGATTCCATTCACGGGTCCAGAGAATCTCGGCAAAGGGGATTTGTACCGCCAGGTCCCCGGTATTTTTCAAGACCAGATCAGCACTGTGGGCAAAAGGCATGGGGTAAAAGTTATAATAATACCCGTCTGTATTCATGCCTGACAGCAGATACTGTACACTGTGATACCCCAGTTCATTGGAGAAAAGGCAGCCGAATGAAGCATCGAAGTCAGGGGAGGAATGTCCGTCCCAGCGTGCGCTGAGAGACAGAGTGTGTAGCTGGGAGGCGGTATACTCCCCTGTGAGAATGCGGATACCGGCTATACAGCCGCTTTCCTCACAGGTAAAAAGCGGGAACTCTTCCCCAGGCTTCAGAACCAGGTTTGTCAGTTGGCGGCGCAGGGGGGACTGCAGGCTGTGTATACAGCTTCCGGTCTGTTTCCAGAGAGCGGTCAGCCTCTGCTGTGCCGGGTCTTCTGCAGGGCTGAAAGTTTCCACGCCGTCTCCGTTTTCATAAGAGTGATAGACAACATGGCCCCAGCCGCCCTGGTTTTTACTGCGGTCACAGCCTTCCAGCCGGATACTGCTGGTGATTTTACAGCTTTTTTTATAGGGCATGGGCACAAAGCTGCGCACCACGCGGATAGGACCTCTGCCGTTGTCATAGGGGCCGATATAGCGGGAGGCAAGAGGTTCTGTAAACGGGTATTTTTCACCGAATTCCGAGTGCCGGATGGTAAAGCGGGGGGTCTCTTCCCCGTCAAAGTAAAAACGGAAAACCGGCTCCTCACAGGACGGATAGCGGTGCTGGACAAAATTATAGATACATCCGGGGCCAAGGTGTTCAAAAAGAACCCATTCACCGTCTGCATCCTGGTAGAGCGCCCAGTCCCAGTCAGCATTTCCGCCTTTTTTATCAATACTTCCCTCATAGTGGGCTCTGCAGCCTGTCTTGGGGACCGGGAGGGACTTTAAGTCTGCCATGGTTTCGTAAATATTCATATGGATATCTCCTGTCTTTTAGTGTTTTAGGATATTATAAAAAAAGGGGGGATTATCTCAATGGATAATATTAAGATTTTTCGGAAAAAAGAAAGAAATGCACTGTGAAACAAACGGAGCGGCAAGGGTGGATGGAAGAGGTTAATATCAGGAACATTTACGTCAATATAAGCTCTTGTTCCCCAGAGAATGGGGAGATAAGATAGAAAAAAGATTACGAGGAATCCCGCCCATAGAGGCGCGAGAAAAAACAGGAGGATTTTTAATTATGAAGAAATGGGCGCGTGCGCTGTATCAGCCATGCCTGCCTTTAGGCAGGAACGGACAGAGAGTGACAGGATGTGAAGAACACATTCTTTTATCCAGAAAAGCAGCAGCCGAGGGAATGGTGCTGTTAAAAAATGAAAAGAGTATCCTGCCCTTTGAGAAGGGGACCAGACTGGCATTATTCGGAAAAGGCAGTGTGGATTATGTAAAAGGAGGCGGAGGCAGCGGTGATGTGACTACCGCTTATGTGCGCAGTCTCCAGGATGGTCTTGAGATAAAGGAAGAAGAGGGAAAGGTACAGGTACTGGCGTCTCTCGGCAAATTCTACAGGGAAAATGTAAGTGCACAGTATGCCGGCGGGATTCAGCCGGGTATGACTGCAGAGCCGGAGATTCCCTGTGATCTGCTTGAGAAAGCCAAAGCATGGGCGGATGTGGCTGTAATATCCATCTGCCGGTTTTCCGGCGAAGGCTGGGACCGGAAAGGGATTCCGGGAGATGGAGATTTTTATCTTACCCGGGAAGAGCAGAACATGGTGGATACAGTGACTGCCAATTTTGAAAAGGTTGTTGTTGTGCTGAACGTGGGCGGTATGGTGGATACCTCCTGGTTTTGTGATTCTGAAAAGATACAGGGAGTTCTCCTTGCATGGCAGGGAGGCATGGAGGGCGGACTGGCAGCGGCGGATCTGCTGTGCGGGGACGTAAACCCATCCGGAAAGCTGACAGATACCTTTGCCCGTACATTTGATGACTACCCATCTTCTGCAGGTTTCAACGAATCCGAGGATTATGTGGATTACACAGAGGACATCTATGTGGGATACCGGTATTTTGAAACGATTCCGGGCGCTGCCGAGAAGGTAAATTATCCCTTTGGATACGGACTCTCCTACACGGAGTTTGCCATTGAGCCGCTTCGGGCAGGGGAAGAAGATGGGACCATTTGTGTGGATGTGAGAGTTACCAATATGGGAAGCAGGGCCGGAAAAGAGGTAGTACAGCTTTATTACCGGGCACCTCAGGGTGTTCTGGGAAAACCGCTTGAAGTGCTGGGGGCATTTGCAAAGACAGAGCTTTTGGGAGCCGGGCAGTCCCAGGTGCTCAGACTGAAAATGCCGGTCAATGCCATGGCTTCGTATGATGATCTGGGAAAGATCCAGGCATCTGCTTATGTGCTGGAGGCCGGAAATTACAGCTTCAGAATCGGAAACTCTGTGAGAAATACAGTAAAACTGGACTATGAATACCAGGCAGCGCAGACGGTTGTGACAGAGCAGCTCGAAAGAAAATGCGCGCCGGCTGCCCTTAAATTACGCCTGTTGGCAGACGGGTCCTACGAGGAACTTCCGCAGGGCGGAGACGGATATGAGAAGAACCGTCTGGTTCCTCAGGATATTGATACGCTGGAAGGAGTGGAACCCGATGTACAGGGAATCTCGTATCAGGAGAAAAAAGAATGGCGAAATGCGGACAGGATCACCCTTGAAGGTGTAGCGGAAGGGAAGGCAGATTTACGCCGGCTTCTGGCACAGCTCAGCGACAGGGAATTAGCCGGGCTGCTGGGCGGTCAGGTAAATACAGGTACTGCCAATACATATGGAATGGGCAATCTTCCGGCATATGGAATTCCCAATATCATGACTGCGGACGGCCCGGCAGGACTGAGAATCAGGGAGGAGTGCGGTGTCTATACGACGGCATGGCCCTGCGCCACACTGCTGGCCTGTACCTGGAATCCGGAGATAGTATTTGAGGCAGGGGCAGCAGGAGCGGCTGAAGTGAAGGAAAATAATATCGGTGTCTGGCTTACCCCGGCTATGAATATACACAGAAGTCCCCTGTGCGGAAGAAACTTTGAATATTATTCCGAGGACCCGCTGGTATCAGGAAAAATGGGAGCAGCTATGATCAGGGGCATCCAGTCTCAGCATATCGGGGCGTCCATGAAACATTTCTGCTGCAATAATAAGGAGACTAACAGGAAGGACAGCGATTCCAGGGTGTCGGAGAGGGCGCTCAGGGAAATCTATCTGAAAGGATTCGAGATTGCGGTAAAGGAAGCCCAGCCCTGGACAGTGATGACATCCTATAATCTGATGAATGGATATCCCACTTCCTGTAACCCGGAACTGCTTAACGGAATCCTCAGAGAAGAATGGGGCTTCGAGGGAATGGTGACTACGGACTGGTGGAATCACGCGGAGCATTATCTGGAAGTAAAGGCCGGGGGAGATATCAAGATGGGATGCGGTTATCCTGACAGGATTCTGGAGGCTAAGGAGAAGGGATTCGTGAGCAGGGAAGAGATGGAGAAGTGCGCGGAGAGGATATTGGGGATGATATTGAAAGTGGATTAAATATTCTGGACGGGACTGTGTACTTGCTGATTTGGAATTTTGATGCCATCGGCCTGAATATACCCTGCGGGACAGGAACGTGTAAATGGTAATCACAGGCGGCTTTTAGCAGCGGTTTTGTTTTTAATATCGTTGACATGGATGCGGTTTTGTGATAAGATTCGGAATCAAGAGAAAGGCGTTGAGAAGAGATAGTAAGCGTGTCTGGACGTTGCAGAGAGAAGCCGGGTGGTGCGAGGCTTTATGGAGGGGCGCTGAACCGGTCTTTGAGCTGCAGGCTGAAAGGTGACGAGTAGGTTATGACGGGTATCCTCCGTTATGGGGATGGAGTATCGGATGGCTGATGATCTTTGGATGGATGGCGTCCTGTACTTGGAGAGAGCAGAATGGAAATTCTGAATTCAGGTGGTAACACGGATATTTGAGTATTCGCCCTGAACTGGCTTAGCTGGTTCAGGGTTTTTGTTTTTTCTGCCGCTCGCTGTCCCATCGGTTCCGGGCAACGTGGTGTGTTGCGTTTGTATGCAGCCGAATTCTACACCGAGGGTATTTCGTCCGCCTGAGACGAACAATGGGTTGTACGGCTCAGACGGACGAAATACCCTCGGTGTAGCTTCGGAATGCATACGGCACTGCAACACACCACGTTGCCCGGAACCGATGGGACAGCGGCGGCAGAAAAAAGCACTTCGTGCAGGGTGAGGGCGGGAGGTTGTTTTATGTGAGCAAGCGATAATTCCATTGTTAGATGCAATTCAGGATGGATTTTGCCTTTAGATGTGAGGGGTGCTGAATAGTTGGTAGATTTAGATATATGAAATAAAAAAATGTGAATGGAGGAAGAGTGTTATGAAGATGGAGAAAGTTGTGGGGGAAAGGTTTCGGGAGAGGCCGGCGGATTGTGTGATCGACAGCCATGCTTTGATGGTGAGAGGCGGGTATATGAAGTATGTGGGGAATGGGATTTATTCGCAGTTTGGGCCGTTGAGGAGGATCTGCAGGAAGATTGAGGGGATTATTCGGGAGGAAATGGATGGGATTGATGGGCAGGAGGTGCAGTTTCCTGTTGTTATGCCGGCCTCGCTTTGGGAGGAGTCGGGGAGATATGAGAGTGTGGGGAGTGAGCTGCTGCGGTTTTCGGATAGGAATGGGAGTAAGATGGTACTGGGGATGACGCATGAGGAGGCTTCGGTGCAGTTGGTGCGGGAGTATGGAAAGAGTTATGCTAAGTATCCTTTTATGATTTATCAGATCCAGACAAAGTTCAGGGATGAGGCAAGGCCGAGGGCAGGGCTGATCCGGGTGAGAGAGTTTACAATGAAGGATGCTTACTCATTCCATACTTCTCAGGAGGACCTGGAGGAATATTATCAGAAGTGTTATCATGCTTATGAGAGGATTTTTGCAAGGGCCGGGATTCCGGAGACGATTGCCGTGGCTTCGGATTCGGGGATGATGGGCGGCAGTCTGTCTCATGAATTTATGCTGCTGACTCCTGTGGGGGAGGACTCTGTTGCGGTCTGCCCGGAATGCGGGTTCAGGGCTAATGTGGAGATGGCTGAGAGTATTGTTGAGAATCCGCAGGATGATGTGCAGGAGGAACTGAAACTGGTGTACACACCGGATATTCATACGATTGAGGATGTGTGCGGATTTTTGGGGATGCCTGAGGAGAAATCCTGTAAGGCTGTGGTGTATCAGAAGAATTCGGATGACAAGTTTGTGGTGCTGTTTATCCGCGGGGATCTGGATGTGAATGAGACAAAGGTTACCAATTTCCTGAAAAGTGAGATTCGTCCGGCGGAAATAACGGAGGAATCCGGACTGCATCCCGGATTTATCGGGCCCTATGATCTTCAGGGGGATTTTACGGTGCTCTATGACAGGTCTTTGCAGGGGGGAATGAATCTCTCCTGCGGCGGTAATGTGGAGGAACATCATTATACAGGACTTTGTATGGAAAGGGACTGCCCGCAGGCGGAGTATCATGATTTTGCCAAAATTTCAGAGGGCGGCGTGTGTCCCGGATGCGGTAAGCATACGATTCAGGTGTGCAGAGGTATTGAGGTGGGAAATATTTTTCAGCTCGGTACAAAGTATACGGAGAGTATGGGGATGCAGTATCTGGATAAAGATGGGAAGGAAAAGTATCCTTTGATGGGGTGTTATGGGATAGGGATCGGAAGGCTGGCAGCCTCCGTGTGTGAAGCACATCATGATGAGTACGGGCCAATCTGGCCTATGGCCATTGCTCCCTGGCAGGTGCATCTGTGCTGTGTAAGGCCGGATAATGAGGAAGTGAAAGCATTTGCGGATAAGCTGTATGAAGACCTTCAGAGGCAGGGCGTGGAGGTGCTCTATGATGACAGGAAAGTGAGCGCCGGGGTTATGTTCTCAGATGCGGATCTTATGGGTGTGCCTGTGCGTGTGATCGTCAGCCCGAGAAATATGAAAGAAGGGTGCTGCGAGATCGTGACAAGGGATAAAAATGTTCAGAAGAAAGCGGCGCTTCAGGATGTTAAAAAGGAGATTGCAGTGCTGATTGAGGAATTGTCTGGGAAAGGATGAGAAAATGGAACAGCAGAAGTGGCTGGATGAGGCTTTATATGAATATGGAAGAAAGGATTACTATCCATTTCACATGCCGGGGCATAAACGGGAATTTTGTCCGGGGACGCTGAAAAACCCTTATTTGGTTGACATAACTGAGATAGACGGGTTTGACAATCTGCATCACGCCGAAGGGATTCTGCTGGAGGCTCAGCAGCGGGCTGCCTCTCTTTACGGGGCGCGTGAGACATGGTATCTGGTAAATGGCAGCACGTCGGGAATTTTGGCCGCTGTGTCCGCATGTACGTCCAGAGGCGGTGAGATACTGATGGCAAGAAACTGTCACAAGGCAGTTTATCACGCGGCTTATCTGAGAGGACTGACAACACATTATCTCTTTCCGGAGGCCGAAAAAAGTGTGGGATTGAACGGTGGAATTTCGCCTGAGGCTGTCAGGGAGATGCTGGAGAGGTATCCCGGCACAGAGGCAGTGCTTATCACGTCTCCTACTTATGACGGAGTGGTGTCTGATGTGAAGAGGATTGCGAAGATTGCTCATGCATTTCATGTGCCTTTGATCGTGGACGAGGCACATGGGGCGCATTTTCCGTTTTCGGAATATTTTCCGGAATCCGCGCTTGCATGTGGGGCGGATGTGGTGATTCATAGTTTACATAAAACCCTGCCATCGCTGACGCAGACCGCGCTTCTGCACAGGAACAGTGAGAGAGTGAGTGAGGAAAAGCTCAGGCGTTTTCTGGGGATTTATCAGAGCAGCAGTCCGTCTTATCTGTTTATGGCCGGGATGGATGCGTGCGTAAGGCTGATCCGGGAAAAGGGGAAGGAGCTATTTGCGGGCTATACAGAGAGGCTTAAAACCTGCAGGGGGAGACTGGCGGCCCTTAAGAATCTGCATTTGGTGAGTAAGGATGAGATTTTGGGACGGGGGTTTGTGTATGACCTGGATGAATCAAAGATTCTGATCTCTACGGCAGATGCGGAAATGGATGGGGCAAAACTCCATGAAATTTTGCTGGAACGGTATCATCTGCAGATGGAGATGGCGGCAAGCCAGTATGTGATCGCACTCACCAGCGTAATGGATACAGAGGACGGGTTTGGCAGGCTGGAGCAGGCGCTTCTGGATATTGATCGTGAAACGGAGAGAACAGAAGCAGCGAGGGATGAGTTTTGCACCTATATTTCCGGCGAGGTATGCACATCTATAGCGGAGGCTGTGGAAGGAGACCAAGAGGAAATCGACCTGTCGGACAGTGAGGGAAGGATTTCTTCGGAATATGCGTATCTGTATCCGCCCGGAATCCCGTTTCTGGTTCCGGGAGAGAGAATCAGCAAAGATGTATTGCGGCAGATTTGTATTTGGAAGGAACAGGGTCTGGACATTCAGGGCTTAAATGACTATACTCTAAAGAAGATTCACGTGTTAAAAGATGTTTGAAAGTAACGATTCGGCAGGTCTGCGCATCTACTGCGCTGCCCTTAAGAAAACACTTTGCAGCGAAGCAAAAATTCTATTGCCAAAGGTGAATATGCATGGATTTTTGCCTGTAACGGTGAAGATATTGAACAGTTACGTTTGAAAATCCATTTCTGCAGTCCGTGTACCAGCCGGGGAAGGTGTCCCATGGTTGAAGGAATGATAAGATGAAGGCATACTCTTTGAAATTGCCGGGCGGGGGTGGAAATAAGAGACAGAGGAACAAAAGAATGGGCAGAATTTTTTATATTATGGGTAAAAGCTCTTCCGGTAAAGATACCATTTACAGCAGACTTCTCCGTGACAAGGAGTTTGGTTTAAAGAATGTTTTGTTATATACAACACGTCCGGTCCGACAGGGGGAGGCTGATGGGAGAGAGTACCACTTTGTGGATGAGGAGCGTTTCAGACAGTTTATGGATGAGGGAAAGGTGATCGAGTACAGGACTTATGAGACTGTGCACGGCCCCTGGACTTATTTTACGGCGGATGACGGGCAGGTGGATCTGAAGGCGCGCAGTTATCTGGCAATCGGGACGCTGGAGTCCTATGAGAATATGAAGAGATATTTTGGGGAGGAAAATGTCTGCCCCATTTATGTGGAGGTGGAGGATGGGGAGCGCCTAAAACGGGCCCTCGCCAGGGAAGAATTGCAGGAGAAGCCCCGTTATGCGGAAATGTGCCGGCGTTTTTTGGCTGACACAGAAGATTTCTCGGAGGAGAACCTGGAAAGAGCGGGAATCAAAAGGCGTTTTCAGAACGTGGAGCTGGAAAGCTGTATGGAAGAAATCCGGGAGTATATCCGCAGCCGAAGCGTCTGATATCCATTCCGGGCACGGACAGCGGCTGTTTGTACATTATCTGGAAGGTCCCGGAGTTTTTGATGCTTTGCGGGGCAAGGAAGCCTGGGACCTGTATCAGGTTATCTGTAAAGCAGGGAGAAACCGCGGTGGTGTCTCCAAAATTACCGGCGAAAACCCAAGACAACATTCAAATTATCTGTAAAGTAAGCAGAAACAGTGGCCGGGCCGCTCCGAATTGCCGACGAAAGTCCAAACAGTTCACACAACCACAGTATTCGGGAGTGGACACCAACCGGGGATGAAATAATAGAAAAGTAAGAACACCAGACGTTGCAGGACCCGGAAAACCTGTGCTATAATGATAGAAACGAGCCGGTGCAGGCCAGCTCTGAATATAAATGCCCTTATTGCAGGGCGGAAGGATAGAGGTGATTGCAATGCAGGAAGTTGAAAAGGTATTAGGACATGAGGAGGTTATCCGCCATTTACAAAATGCGGTTGCCATGGATCAGGTTTCTCATTCCTACATTTTTGCAGGAGAGAAAGGGAGCGGAAAAAAACTTCTGGCGAAGCTGTTTGCCATGACATTGCAATGCGAGAAGCACGGAAAAGAGCCGTGTCTGCAGTGCGGCTCATGTAAAAAGGCCATGAACAGGAATCATCCGGACATCATCTATGTCAGCCATCTGAAACCAAATTCCATTGGTATTGAGGATATCAGGGAACAGCTCATTGCGGATGTGGAGATCAAACCCTATACAGGGCCTTATAAAATATATATTGTGGACGAAGCAGAGAAGATGACAGTCCAGGCACAAAACGCTCTTTTGAAAACCATTGAGGAGCCGCCGGCCTATGCGGTGATTCTGCTTTTGGCGAACAACAATACCAGTCTTCTTCCAACCATCACGTCCAGGTGCGTGACCCTGAATTTCAAACCGGTCAGGGATGATCTGATCAAGAGTTATCTCATGGAGGAGCTGCACGTACCGGACTACCAGGCAGAGGTCAGCGTGGCGTTTGCCCAGGGAAATGTAGGGAAGGCTAAGCAGATCGCAACGGCCGAGGATTTTGCCGACATGATGGATGCTGCCCTGAAGATTCTGAAGAAGGGGGACGGCATGGAGGTCTACGAGATGGTGGATGCCATCAAGACACTCTCAGAGGAGAAGCATACGGTATATGAATATCTGGACCTGTTTTTAGTGTGGTTCAGGGATGTGCTGATGTTCAAAGCTACAAAAGAAGTGGACGGACTGGTGTTCCGTCAGGAATATAATGCAATCAAGGATCGTGCAGACAAGAGCTCTTACGAGGGGCTGGAGAAAATTATCCAGGCGATCGAAACAGCTAAGACACGTCTGCAGGCAAACGTTAATTTTGACTTAACCATGGAACTTCTGTTCCTTACAATCAGGGAGAACTAAAATGACAAGAGTGATTGGAGTCAGATTCCGGAATGTGGGAAAAATCTATTATTTTTCTCCAAAGAATCTGGAGATAAAATCCGGCGACCATGTAATTGTGGAGACCGCAAGAGGTGTAGAATACGGAAACGTGGTTCTGCCCCCCAGGGATGTAGAGGATGAGAAGGTGGTTCAGCCTTTGAAAGAGGTCATCAGAATCGCCAATGCACAGGATGACAAGAAAGAGGAGAGCAACAGAAAGCGGGAAAAAGAAGCATACCAGATCTGTCTGAAGAAGATCAAAGAGCACGGGCTTGAGATGAAGCTGATCGATGTGGAATATACATTTGACAATAATAAAGTACTCTTTTACTTTACCGCGGACGGACGGATTGATTTCCGTGAGCTGGTGAAGGATTTGGCAGCTATCTTTAAGACACGCATTGAACTGCGCCAGATTGGTGTCAGGGATGAGACAAAGATTCTGGGAGGCATCGGAATCTGCGGGCGTGCCCTGTGCTGTCATACTTATCTGTCTGAATTTGCACCTGTTTCCATCAAAATGGCCAAGGAGCAGAATCTCTCTCTGAATCCCACCAAGATTTCAGGAGTCTGCGGAAGGCTTATGTGCTGTCTGAAAAATGAGGAAGAGACATACGAGGAGCTGAACCGGAAACTGCCGGTTGTAGGAGACAGAGTGAACACACCGGAGGGGCTCAGAGGCGAAGTGCAGAGTGTAAATGTGCTGCGCCAGCTTGTCAAAGTCATTGTAGATGTGGATGACGAGAAGGAAATCAGGGAATACGCTGTGGAGGATCTAAAATTCAAACCGCGGCAGAAAAAAGAAAAGATAAAACTGTCTGATGAAGAATTAAAAGCATTAAAGGAACTGGAGAAATGAAATCTCTGATTATGGAAAATGAACGTCTGGATGACCTTCAGAACGGCTACATGCTGATTCAGAATCCAAAACAGTTTTGTTTCGGAATAGACGCAGTGCTTCTCGCCTGGTTTGCCAGGGTAAAACCGGGTGAGAATGCATTGGATATGGGGACGGGGACTGGCATCGTCCCTATTTTGCTGAAAGCCAGGTACCCGCAGGGGCATTTTACGGGACTGGAGATCCAGGAGGAGAGCGCGGCGCTGGCCAGACGGAGCGTGGCTTACAACGGACTGGATGCAGATATTTCCATCGAAACGGGTGACATCAGGGAGGCGGCGAAGACTTTCGGAGCATCCTCTTTTGACGTGGTCACCACCAACCCGCCTTATATGATCGGAAGTCATGGTCTCGTAGGGGAAAACACGGCAAAGACCATTGCCCGCCACGAAACCCTCTGTACACTGGAGGATGTGATCTCCCAGGCAGCCTCTGTTCTGGTGCCGAAAGGGAGATTCTACATGGTACACAGGCCATTTCGTCTAGCAGAAATTATGTCAACCATGGTAAAATACAGGATTGAACCAAAAAGGATGCGCCTTGTCTATCCCTATGTGGACAAGGAACCCAATCTTGTGCTCATAGAGGGTATGAGAGGCGGAAATTCCAGGATTACTGTGGAAAAGCCGCTGATCGTCTATGACAGACCGGGAGTCTATACGGATGAGATACTGGAGATCTATGGACGGAAGCGGCAGGAAACGGCTGCGGGAGAAGAGGAAACATGAGCGGAAAATTGTATTTGTGCGCCACACCTATCGGCAATCTCGAGGATATGACCTACCGGGTGGTGCGTATTTTAAAAGAGGCGGATCTGATCGCGGCAGAGGATACCAGAAACAGTATCAAGCTGCTGAACCATTTTGACATTAAGACGCCCATGACCAGTTATCATGAATATAATAAGATAGATAAGGGAAGATATCTGGTGGAACAGATGCAGGCAGGGAAAAATATTGCACTGGTCACAGATGCGGGAACACCCGGGATCTCAGACCCCGGCGAGGAGCTGGTAGCCATGTGCTGGGATGCGGGGATTACGGTGACCGCCCTTCCGGGAGCGGCTGCGTGCATCACAGCACTGACCCTGTCGGGACTTCCCACAAGGCGGTTTGCCTTTGAAGCTTTTCTTCCCTCAGACAAAAAGGAGAAGAGAAAGGTTCTGGAGGAGCTGAAAAATGAGACCAGGACCATTGTATTATACGAGGCGCCTCACCGGCTTGTAAGGACACTCCAGGAGCTGTTGGAAGCTCTTGGCGAGCGCAGAATCTCCGTGTGCAGGGAGCTGACGAAAAAGCATGAGACCATATTCAGGACTACATTATCGGAGGCGGTCACCTATTATGAGACCAATGCCCCCAAAGGAGAATGTGTGCTGGTTTTGGAAGGAAGAAGCCGGAGTGAGATGGAAGCTGAGGAACAGCAGCGCTGGAGTGAGATGCCGTTAAAGGAACATATGGAGTATTATGTAAACCAGGGAGCCGACAGGAAAGAGGCGATGAAGAGAGTCGCAAAGGACAGAGGAGTCAGCAAACGTGACATTTACCAGGCTCTTTTGGAAGAGGAGTAGAGGTACCGGGCAGTGCAATACTGTCCGAAAGAGAAGGGGATCATAAATGGCGTACCATTACAGAAAAAAAGAACAGGAACGAAGAAAGAGGGAAAGGGAGCGGAAAGTAAGGCGGATCAAGCTTATTTTCGGAATGGATCTGGCTCTGGTCCTGGTGCTTCTAGTCATTCTGGCTGTGAGCAGAGGCATGTCTGCCGGTTCCGGAGAAAAGGAGACAAACGCAAAGACCGAGACAGCCAGGTCAGAGGCTGGTCAGGATAAGGAGACAGTTCAGGACAAAACGGCAGCCCAGGACAAAGCGGAGAAAAAAGACAGTACCGGGGATGCGGATAAGAAGTCGGGTGCAGGCGGGGAAGAGAAAAAGGCAGAGGAACCCGTAACGATCACAGTCAGCGCAGCGGGAGACTGCACACTGGGAACCGATGAGTTCTTTGACTGGAGTGACAGCCTTCCGGCTAAATATGAGGAAGTGGGAGATCCGGCTTATTTCTTTCAGAATGTTCAGCCAATTTTTTCGCAGGATGATCTGACCATTGTGAATTTTGAGGGAACTCTCACAACCAGTGAGGAACGCGAGGACAAACAGTTTGCATTTAAAGCGGATCCCGCCTATGCAAAGATACTCACTGCGGGCAGTGTGGAAGCTGCGAATATGGCAAACAACCACAGTAAGGATTATGGTGAGCAGAGTTATATAGATACCATCAAGGCCCTGGAGGATGAGGGAATCACCACATTTGGATATGACAGGACTGCTGTGATGGAGATAAAGGGCGTAAAGGTGGGGCTGCTGGGCACCTATGTCCTGAGGGAAGGCCTTGGAATCAAGGATTCCATGATGGCCAACCTGGAATCCCTGAAAGAACAGGGAGCGCAGATCATTATCGCCAGCTTTCACTGGGGTTCAGAGAAGGCATATGAACCGGACTCCACACAGATTGAGCTGGCACACGCAGCCATAGACAACGGGGCGGATCTGGTCCTGGGACATCATCCCCATGTGCTGGAGGGGATAGAAGAATATCAGGGGAAGAATATTGTGTACAGTCTGGGCAATTTCTGCTTTGGCGGTAATGCCTATCCGTCTGACATGAACACCATGATCTTCCAGCAGACATTTACCATAAAGGATGGAGCGCTGCAGCAGGACAATGTGAAGAATATCATTCCGTGCAGGATTTCCTCTGAGGATGGATATAATAACTATCAGCCGACGCCTGCCAAGGGAGAGCAGGGGGATGATATATTGAAGAAGATTAAAGAGTATAGTTCCTGGGTGCAGGGATAAAGGGAAACGGCAGCAGATTTTGCAGGAAAAATCTGCTGCCGTTTTAATAAATTTAACAGGGTTCAAAATAACCGGAACTGGCTTTTAGCCTGCCGTAATTCTGCCGCATATATTTTTTGCCGAATCCAATACAACGTCCATCCTGGTCTATGAAATACCTGTATATTACAAGCAGTGGATCGGATAGTTCACACTGCAGTGTATGTGCTGTTTTTTCATCTCCGGATTCCATTCCTGGAAATGACTCGGCTGATTTCAATTACTTTATCAGACGAATTCAGTTCTAAAGCATTTCTGATTTCTTCTGAGGGTTCTATCACTGTGATATTTCTGTATTTCGTTTGGTTTCCGGAATCATCTTCGGAAAAAGACATAGAGAATACATTGTGCTGAGGAGACGATATATAAGAACCCTTTCCGGCTCTGGAATAAATGAACCTTCTTTTTCCAGTATATTTAAACTTTTTCGCACCGTCTCGCGGCTGGTATGATATTGGGTAGATAATACATTTTCAGAAGGAAGTAAATCCCCGGGATTAAATTCACCACCCATAATTTTCCTGCGCAAGGATCCTGCTATCGTAATGTATAGAGGCTCTCCAAAGGTATTATTATTTTTTTCCATAGCTTTTTGCTTTCATAGAAGACTTGCAGATTACAGCAGTTTCGATGGGGTCCTGTGAATAGGCATCTTTTGAATTTCAAGTGTTTATATTATCTTCCAATTAAATTTCCTCCCTCCATATGATGTACGCGGGCAGTGCAGCCACATTCTGCCATCGGGTATATCATACCGGTATATACAACTCAATATAAACACAGGGGGTTAATAAGTATATAGATCCTCAATTGCAATTTCTGAGTCTGCAGGAACCTGCAAAAACTGTTCGGCAGGCCAGGGGCCTGATAAGAGTTGTGACAGATAACGGGTCGAGGCCGGTATGATTTTTGGCGATAAGTCAAGAGTCCGGGCTATTTTTTCTGTTTCTTCCATGAGTGAATCCAAAGGACAGATTTTTGTATCGAGAAGGCCCAGAGTGCTGTAGTGGCCAAACATGGCATGAAAAATTTCACGGCCTGTTTCAATCCCATATTTTTTAACTGTATATTGATATTCCACCCAGATATTCCGCTCACCTTTCATCCATCCTTTTGAAAGAAAATAAGTTGGATTTGTGTGATTCAGCGCAGCTTTTACAGACACGGATCCCAGAAGCAGTGATATACAGTCATCTACTCTTGGCAGTATCAGTGTATAATTTCCGGTCTTTAAATGAAGAACAGAGTTACCGCAAAATCCAAATGCCATGATCACCAGTTCCTGCCCGGTGATTTTGTCTAACTCTTCCTGTAAGCGTTCGTGCAGGTGGGCTGGATTATTGTGCAGGCCGGATTCCAGCCACACAACAGGTGGATGCATTGACAGGGATTCCATAACATAGAGCAGTTCTTCTTCCAAGGTTTTGCAGGCAATAATTGTGGATTTCATTAAAATGCCACCTTTCTTTTCGGGAGTGCAGAAGTGATAAGCTGCTCAAATTATATCCTGTTTTTTTTGTTAAGTCAAATATAGATATAAAATATTGGATAAAAACAAAAAATAACAGAAAATAATCAGTTTATATAAAAAGTGTAAAAATATTGATGAGAGATAGTTACGGGGTAGGGGAGCAGTATAATGAAGGTTCCGAGCTGCCAGTATGGCACATAATACGATGATTCCAAAGCAGTTTGAGGGATTTGCCGTATACGCCTGTCTGATGTTAATTTAATATAAGTCAGTGCGCCTGTTTACAAGCGATGGTATCCGGGAATGGGCATCCCTGGTCAGGCCGGGAGTAACAGGAACAAGGAGGAGCTCATTTTGCGGCCCTCCCTCTGCCAGTGTATTGCCGAAAGGGTCACAGGCAAAACTTTGTCCAATGAAAGTATCCTTTGCGTATTGGCTGCATCCTATAACGGTTATACCGTTTTCTATGGCTCTTGCTGATATGAGAGTTTTCCACTGCAATGCTTTCAGAGGGCCATCCACCCAGGCAGAAGGATAGATAAGGAGTTCAGCACCCTGTAATGCCGCATGCAGGGCTACTTCCGGAAAACGAAGATCATAGCAGGTGCCGAGTCCAAGCCTGCCGAAAGGCGTTGCTATTGGTAAAAAAAGTGAATTGCCTGCAAGTGTGTGGCCGGATTCCTGCCAGTCAAATGCATCGAACAAATGTGTTTTTTGATAAGTACCGCGTATTATGCCGCCACTGTCCAGAATGACCAATGTATTGTAGCATTTCTTTTCATGCACATCAGAGGATTTTTCATTCATTCCGAAAAGAAGCCAAATGTTATATTTTACTGCAAGCTCTTTCATACAGAGAACAAACGGACCGTCAACCGGCTGGGCATGCGCTGTATAAGATGCGGTATCTCCTGTGCAGGGATACATAAAGTATTCAGGGAAAACAATGAGAGATGCCCCCTCTTTCTGCGCTTCAGCTATAAATTTTTCGGCAGTTACCAGGTTTTGGGATATGTCCGGCAGAGAGGTACATTGAGCCAGTGCAATCGTATATGACATAAGAATCCCCCTTTCAACGGGTATTAGCAGTCTGCTGCAAAACGCTGTTTTACGTGCGCTTTTTGCCATTGTAGCAGATACACAGGGAAAGTCAAGCGCCTGTGTCCGGCTATTCAGAATAAATGAAACCTACAAAGCATATAGTAGAGAAAAAGCCTGTGAGGCGTGTAAATGCTGAATATTCTCTGGGGAGCCATGATGCTCATAGGAATTACATACGGTGCCATGACGGGACGCATGGGAGAGATCACGGATGCGGCTCTATCATCTGCCAAGGAGGCGGTGGTGCTCTGCATTACCATGGCGGGAATCGTTGCCATGTGGATGGGGGTCATGGAGATTGCCAGATCCTCCGGCATGATAGAGAAGATGACAGAGAAAATGCAGCCGCTGCTGCGTTTTTTATTCCCGAATCTGCCCAGGGATCATCCTGCCATGGAGTATATATCCGCCAATATCATCGCCAATTTTCTGGGGCTTGGATGGGGGGCAACCCCATTTGGCCTGAAGGCTATGGAAAAGCTGGCAGAATTGGAAGAGGAACGGAGGCAGGAGAACGGACAGGAGGCAGGCATAAATTCCCGGGGAAAACTGCGGATACTGCCCAGGGGGACAGCCAGCAATGAGATGTGTACTTTTTTAATTTTGAATATTTCTTCCCTGCAGCTGATCCCGGTAAATATCATAGCATACCGGAGCCAGTACGGAAGTACAAACCCTGCCGGCATTGTGGGGCCGGGGATTGTGGCTACGCTGCTCAGCACGGTGGTGGCTATTGTTTTCTGTAAGTTCAAGGACAGGAAGCGAAGAGAGTAAAGAGAACTTAAAAAAGGGCGTCTGAAAACAGGCAGCCCTTTTTGAGTCTGCTCATGACAGATAGGTGCTCAGCAGATGCACCAATGGGGCGTTATTTTTCGGATGTGCATATTTTCATCCACATACAGGGCACCCACATCCGCGTTCAGTAAAAGGTTATCAAAGTCCGCATTGGCAGTGGTCAGTTCCACAATCTTGTTCTGGTACTCAGCATTGATGGTGTAAAGCTCCTCGTTGACGGACTGCATTTCCTCATTGGTGCTTTGAAGTTCCTCATTGGATGCCAGAAGTTCTTCATTGGTGGCCTGCAGCTCTTCGTTGCGGGATTCCGATTCCTCTACGGCCAGTTTCAAATTCCAGTTGCTTTCATTCAGCGCATTTTCCAGGATCTGAATACGGCTGTCCTTTAATTCTCTTAAATCCATGGGGGAATCAGCAGCTTCTGACTCTGCCTTTTCTTCGGATTTGATTTGTATCAGGTAGTATTCCCCTTCGGTAAGGTTGAAAAAGCGAACTTTCACACACAAAACTTCCTCGGGGTAGTCTGCCAGGCCGGTAGCCCGTTTTTCAACGATACCGTCGGATATCTTTCTGGAATCCAGAAGCAGACGATTGAGAAAGGCAGCCAGGCTGGGAGAAAAAAAGGAGCTGAGGCCTCCGTCAAATTGTCCGTCCTGCATCCTCATATAGTGCCCGCCGCCCTGAATGACCTGCAGTACCTTAAACTCATGATTGAGCAGAACGGATGGCCCGGCCATGGCGAACAGCAGCTTTTCAGAGATATTGGTAGAGTGCAGTTGTTTCTGCAGGGGATTAGCCTTCTGGATACGTTCTGTCTGGTGGGGAGAAAAATTCCCAAACATGTTCAAAGCCGGATACATGGAAATATCTTTTTTGGAATACTGTTTATTTTTAGAATATATCTTCCACTTTTTATCCAGCAGATTATAAGCATCTCCCATATCCCCAACGGATTCGCTGCTGCCTAAAAACAGATAGCCGTCATCAACTAAGAGCTGATAGAAGGAGGCCAGTGCCTTCTGCTGCATTTCCGGTTTCACATAGATGAACATATTACGGCAGACGATCAGATCCAATTTTGAGAAAGGGGCATCCCTGAAAATATTATGTTTGGCAAAGACGATCATTTTCCTGATCTTTTCGCCTGCCAGGTATCCGCCGCTTGTGTGTTCAAAGTAGCGGTCTAATATTGCCTGATTCAGATTTTCCAGAAGACTTTCCGAGTAAATGCCCTTCTGGGCGGTAGTGATGGCATTTTGATCCACATCTGTGGCAAATATTTTCACATCCGCAGTAAAATGCAGGTATTCCATACATTCGCAGAGCAGTATTGCCAGGGAATATACTTCTTCACCGGTAGAACATGCGATACTCCACAGGCGGATGGACTTCTTTTTCTTAAGGAGGGGAATGACCACATTCTCACCCAGATGGCGGAATGCTTCCTCATCCCGGAAGAAGGAAGTTACGCCAATAAGCAGATCCCGGTGAAGCTGGGCACGTTCTTCCTCTGTTGAGAGGAGATAGTCCAGATATTCCTCCACTCCATGGAAATTATTGAGTGCGATGCGGCGTTCAATCCTTCGGTAAATGGTATTTGTTTTATAGATCGTAAAATCAATATCCGAATACTGGCTGATAGCATTGAGAATGCAGGAATAATCCTCTGCCAGCTCCATGTGATCCGGTTCTTCCTGGTGCATGGACAGTATATGAGGATTTTTCAGGTATTCTCTCAGGGATGAGCCTATCTGCGTCACGTTTAGAATCAGGTCCACCATACCTGTTGAAATGGCACTCTGGGGCATGGATGCATACTGGGCCTCTGTGGGTTTCTGAACTATGACAAGTCCCCCGTTTTCCTTGATAGAGCCGATTCCAATCGCTCCGTCAGAACCGCTTCCTGACAGGATAATGGCCGCGGCATGCACATCGCTTACCGAGGCCAGGGACTGGAACAGCAGATTAATGGGCAGATAGAGCTGGTTTCGGTCATGAGCAGATTCCAGGTGAAACTTTCCTTCTTTCATGGTCAATGTTTTTCCCGGGTGATTTAAGTAGATGTGATTGGGCTGGGGAACTGCGCCTTCCTCGGCCAACTGCACCGGCAGACTGGAGGATTTCTGCAAAATTTTATCCATCAGGCTGACTGCGTCCGGCGAAAGATGCTGTACAATAATAAAAGATGCGCCGGTGTCCGGCGGCATATGCTGAAATAGTTCCTGTAATGCCTCCACACCCCCTGCGGAAGCCCCTACACCAACATAACATCGAACATTTTCCTGATTCAGTGTAAGATGCTCTGCCTGACCGGCATCCTTCTCTTCCATAATAGTCTCCTTTCATGCAGACAATAACTATGGCTATAGTATATATTTTTTTATATTTGATTTATAACTTTTCTTTTTATGCAAAAAACACCTGATGAAGATATTTCCTCATCAAGTATTATTTAAGTATATCATATGGAATGATACATTGCACTTGTATTTGCCAAAGTTTGTCATTCTTAAGTAAATATTAAACTATCTGGATACAATTTCAGCTATTTATAAAATTACCTGGTATATCTGGCGCAGCTATTCCTCTCAGCTATATAATGGGGCAGTTCCACTTTCAGATTCAGTTTATGTCCGCCCTGAATCCGGTCCAGTAAAACCTTCATGGCAATATTACCCAGCTCTCCGACGGGAACATGGACTGTAGTGAGCATGGGTATAGTGCGCTGGGCATGGGGAATATCGCCGATTCCTATGACTGAGATATCTTTTGGGATTCTCCTTCTGCATTCCCGGTAATACTGCATTGCACCTATAGCTGTCAGATCATCAGCGCATACAACTGCGGTGATGTCAGCCTCCCGTTCCAGAAGCAGCCTTGCTCCGTGATAGCCCCCCTCCATTGTCTCCTTGACATTGACCGTATTGGTTATGTGAAAGGGCAGGCCAAGTTCTCTCAGTGCCTGTTTGTATCCCTGAAAACAGGAAGTGTCTTTTTGTGCCCCGAGATATCCGATTTTATTATGCTTCAGACGGTGAAGATATTGTACAGCAGTAACAGACGCATGATAACCATTACATATAACCTGGTCGCATTTTAAATCCAGAGGATTGATGCCGACGTATACAAGGTTTCGGTAGGTGGTTTCAAGAAGTTCAAACTGCCGCTGCGTCAGGCATCGTTTTCCGAATAACACAGCACCGTCAGCATTGTTTTTTTGCGTTGTTGGGGGATTTGGGGGAAAGGAAAATTCTTCCAGAAAAAAAGAGCGGCGTACAGTACATTTTTGTCGAATGGCGATCTGTTCAATTGCCCGCTCTAATTCCTGGTAAAGTGGGCTGATATCTGTTCTGGAATGTTCACCGTAAATACAGTCAATCGTGTAAGACGGTTCGGATTCCTCCGGGACGGGGCTGCCGTTCTTTAATGTCCGGGCAGCCGCGTTTGGGATGTATCCGTTTTTTCGGACGATAGACCAGATTTTGTCCTGGGTATGTTTGCTGGCAGCATTGCTTCCTTTATTGTTTATGACTCTTGAGACTGTGGAGATGGAAACCCCGGCTTCCTTTGCAATATCCTTCAGTGTCATTTGATTTCCTCCTGTGTTGTTATATTATAAGCCGATACAGAAAATCCATACTGTCGTAGATATCCCCAAAAGAGCAGGGCAGATAGGCAGGGATTCGGTACATGTCTATCTGTTTGCAGAACGGTATTTGGAACAACTGTCACGTTTAGCTATGAAAAACGGTAGTTCTACTTTCATTGGAAGAGTATGTCTGCCGTTTATGCGGTCGATTAATATGCGTGCAGTCTGTCTGCCTAATTCTTCGATGGGGATATGTACAGTGGTAAGCATGGGTGTTACGTATTGAGCCAAATCGATATCATCCACGCTTATGACAGAAATATCTTTGCTGACCTGTTTTTTATTCTCATGAAAGGCTTTGATGGCGCCAATGGCAGTCAGATCATTTGCACAGAAAACAGCTGTAAAATCAGAGCTGCTGTTTATTAACTTCTGAGCGCCTTTGTATCCACCGTCTGTGGATTGTATCACGTTGGCAGTATTATGGATCGTAAAATTTAAATTATGCATGGATAAAGCATCCTTATAGGCCAGAAAACGGCATTCATTCGCCTGTTCTCCAATATAGGCGATTTTTTTGTGCCCCAGTTCTATTAAATGTTCCACTGCACTGATGCCTGCTTTGTATCCGTCGCATATAACTTGGTCACATTTTAGCGGTATGGCATTGAGTCCCACATAAATAATGTTTTTATATACTTCTTTCAGGATCTTTAATTGTTCTTTTGTGAACATGTATCTTCCCAGTATAACAAGACCGCATATATTCCGTCCATCTGCCTGTATCATAGAATCCAGAGACTTCAGGTCCATAGGTCGGTATGTATGTTTGACAATATAATTATAATCAAAAGCCTCTTGTTCCAGTGCACGCTCCAGTTCGGAGAAAAAAGGATCTGTATTTAGATTGGGGGTACGGGCCTGAAGGCAGTCTATATAGAACAGCGGATTTTCTTTGGAATCCGTAATAGATGTCCTGCGTTTCAGATTCTGTGCCAGGATGTTAGGGGTATAGCCATTTTTCCGTACAATGGACCAGATTTTATCACGTGTTTCTTTACTGGCGGCTCCTTGTTCCTTTCCGTTGATAACTCGGGAGACAGTTGAGATGGAGACACCTGCTTCTTTTGCGATATCTTTTAAAATCATAGAATTCCCTCCTTGTCCTGGTCATACTGAAGATTTATTTTAGAGAACTGCGGCATGTATTTCGCAGGATCTAATTTTCGGATACGTTAGTATTCATATTTTCATTATATTAAAAAAATAAAATAATAAAATGCAAAAAAATACAAACGTTTGCGTAAGATAACGACAGTCAAAGAAGAATAAAAAAGATAAGGGAAAATATAAGGTTTATGAATAAATTGACAGTGAAAATAGCGAAAAAAGGAAAAACGTTTGTGTAAATAGGCGTTGAATCCGAAGAAAATACAAGATAAATTGTAGATAGTAACAAATGGAGCGTGAATTAAATCATATTGGGAGGAAAAACATGAAGAAAAAATTAGCAGTATTGTTAGTGACAGGAATTTTGGGTGTAACGTTGGCTGCATGCGGCAGCGGCAAAGAGCAGAAAAAGAATTTGGAGACTGCGGGAAATGAGAGCAAAAGCGAAGATAAGATACCGCTTAAGATCAGTCATCACCCGTATCTGCATGCGCTGCCCAGTATCTATGCGGAGGATAATGGACTCTATGATGAGTTTGATTATACCATTGATATGTATGCAGGAGGCCCTGTACAGAACGAGGCGATTGCATCCGGTGCATGGGAAGTCGGGACAACAGGTATCGGCGGGGCAGTGCTTGGATGTCCTGCCTATAATATGAAGGTTCTTGGCTACTCCTGTGATGACACTCAGGCACTGGATATCTGGGTGAGAAAAGATAGTGAACTGGCTGGCAAAGATGCAGATGAGATGGGAGTGAGGGGAACTGCAGAGGACTGGAAAGGTAAGAAAATTCTCTGCCAGACCGGAACCACGTGCCATATGACCCTGATAGCAACGCTTGAACATTTGGGGCTTACCATGAATGATGTAGAGATAATTGATACAGCAGTAGCACAATCATATGCTGCATTTAAGGCCGGAGAAGCAGATGTCGTATGCTTGTGGTCGCCGTTTGGATACCAGGCAGAAGATGTTGAAGGATGGATAAAAGTGGCGGATGCAGGCCATCTGGGATTAAAGATGCCTACTCTGATTGTTGCTACGGAGGATGCAGTTAAAAACAGACCTGAAGTGGTGCAGGAATGGCTTAAATGTTATTTGCAGTCAGTGGAAGAATTGAGAAAAGATCCGGAAGGCAGTGCCCAACTTTTGTATGATTTTGAGGAAGAAGAGGGGATTTCCATGACGGAGTCGGCAGCTAAAAGAGATATCGAGACCCGTACTTTCCCATCTTTGGAGGAAAATAAAAAGGCTTTTGCGCAAGATAGTGATGGAAATATCGCAGCTCAGGAGGATTTACTGAAGTTTGCTGACTTTATGATATCACAAGGTAAATTAACAGAGAAAGACAAACAGGCCATGATTGATAATAAGGCAGTTGACGGAACTTTTATGGCAAACGTTACACTGGATTAAACTGCTTATGAGGTAAGGATTATGAAAGAATCTGAAAAAATAGTGAGTTCTGTTCAGATTGAAGAGAAAAAGAGGGCAAAAGAGAAAATACAGCTGTTTCTGATTTCAGCAGCCAGTGTCATTGTGTTTTTGGGAATTTGGGAGGCAGCAGTGCGGCTGTCCTGGGTAAATTCTCAGTTTGTATGTTCTCCATCGGAGGCTTTCATGGCATTTGTGGACAAACTCACGCAGCCCAATCCTGATGGAGCGGTCCTGGGTGTACATATCTGGGAGAGTTTAAAGCTGGCGCTGATAGGTTATGTGGCAGCAGCTGTTATAGGAGTGCCTTTAGGGCTCCTCCTTGGGTATTATCATACATTTGACAAGCTGGTAAACCCCATTTTTGAAATTATACGTCCCATTCCCCCTATTGCCTGGATTCCATTATCTGTTATCTGGCTGGGAATAGGAACGACGGCAAAATGTTTTATCATATTTCTGGCTGCTTTTGTTCCCTGTGTGATCAATTCTTATACAGGTGTAAAGCTTACAAATTCTGTGCTTATCGACGTGGCGAAAACATGCGGGGCAAGCAGATGGAAAATATTTATCACAGTCTGCACGCCTTCAGCCATGCCTCTTGCATTCACTGGTATCAGGGTGGCTCTTGGGAATGCGTGGTCCACTTTGGTTGCAGCAGAAATGCTTTCCGCGACAGCCGGCTTAGGCTATATGATCCAGCAGGGCAGAGCTCTTGGAAGATCCGACATAATCATTGTCGGTATGCTTACAATTGGTGTTATAGGAGCAGTTCTCACAGCTGTCCTGAATAAATTGGAAAACAGGGTAATCAGATGGAGGGCCAAATAATGGAGAGACGTAAGTTAAAAGATATTTGCCTGACATGCATATCCCTTATTGCATTGGTGGTTCTCTGGGTAATCGTTTCCAACAGTAAGCCTGATTTCTTTCCAACGCCCCAAGCAACCTGGGAAAGATTTTTAAAGATGGCAGAAACGCCAATCAGCAAAACAACAATCATAGGACACATATTAATCAGTTTGAAGAGGGTTTTGACTGCTCTTGTTCTGGCGGTTGCCTCAGGAATAGGCATAGGCCTGATCATGGGATGGAGCAAAAAGATGAACGCTGTTTTAGGCCCTATATTGACGGCGCTGCGTCCCATTCCTCCAATTGCCTGGATACCATTGGTGATCTTATGGTTTGGAGTCGGTGAATTTTCGAAGGTTCTGCTGGTATTTATAGGCGCGTTTTTTCCGGTAGTATTGAATACAGCGACCGGTGTAAGCATGGTGGATCCTATGTATTTGAATGTAGGCCGTGTTTATAATGCCAATACCTTTCAAATGCTGTGCCACGTGGTTATGCCGGCAGCGCTTCCGGCTATCATGGCAGGAGTAAAGATCGCGCTGAGCAGCGGTTGGATGGTGGTTGTGGCAGCAGAAATGATAGCCAGTAAATCAGGTCTCGGATTCCTGATCACAAGGGGGAATGAGAGCTATGATGTTGCTCTTGTCCTGTGCGGAATGATACTGATTGGTCTGGTGGGAGCGATTTTAAGTGCGGTCTTTACATTGATGGAAAGGTGGTTATGTCCGTGGATGGAAAAGAAAAACGGGTAAAACTGACATTAAAAAATATATCAAAGTCTTTTTATGCCAGAAAGGAAATCTTCGAGGCAGTGAATAATATTTCCATTGATGTCTATGAAAATGAATTTCTTGTCATACTGGGTCCCGGTCAATGTGGGAAAAGCGTACTGCTGAACATAATAAGCGGCCTGGAGAAGCCTACAGCTGGGGAAGTGAAGTTCCCCAGCAATGATGAAAAAAAGGTTGGTTTTGTTTTCCAGAAGACAGCAGTATTTCCCTGGAAGACAGTCATGCAGAATGTGGAATTTTCCCAGGAGCTGAAAGGTGTAAATAAAGCGAGACGAAGAGAGCAGGCACAGTATTTGATCGAGCTGGTTGGGTTAAAGGGATTTGAAAATTCCTATCCGCGTCAGTTGTCAGGAGGGATGAAACAGAGGGTGGGAATTGCCAGGGCTTACTGCAGCGATCCCGATATTTTATTGATGGATGAGCCATTTGGGGCGCTGGATGCGCAGACACGGTATCAGATGGAGGAGGAAGTGCTCAGAATCTGGGAAAAGGAGAAGCGCACGGTGATCTTTGTCACAAATAATATTGAGGAGGCTGTATATCTGGGAGACAGAATCATCCTGCTCAGTGAGTGCCCTGCCTCAGTGAAAGAAATTTATACCCTGGAGGCTCTTCAGCGGCCAAGAGACTATGTAGATACAGAGTTTCTCAGAATGAGGGAAACAATAGAGAAAAATATGGATTTGGCATTATAAAAGAAGGCAGGATGCACATATGGGAGAAGAGGTAAAGGTAAGGGTAGAAAACCTGACAAAGTGTTTTGGGGATTTAAGAGTTCTTGATAAGGTTTCCTTCCAGATAAAAAAAGGAGAGTTTGTATGTATCGTGGGTCCTACAGGCTGCGGAAAGACAACATTCTTAAGACTTTTAACGAAGCTTACAGAGCCCACGTCCGGAGAAATTTACATAGACGGTGAGCCGGCTGATCCTCAGAAACATAATATATCCTTTGTGTTTCAGGAACCTTCAGCTTTTCCGTGGCTGACCGCAGAGGAAAATATTGAATATGGGCTGAAGGTCAAAAAGAGGCCGGCCCGTGAAATAAAAGCGCAGTCTGACAAAATCATTGGCTTACTTGGATTGGAAAAGTTTCGCAAAGCATATCCTCACGAGATGTCAGTGAGTATGGAGCAGAGGGTTGTGATTGGCAGGGCATTTGCTATGAACCCTGATTTACTGCTGATGGATGAGCCGTATGGGCAGATGGATATTAAAATGAGATATTTCCTGGAAGATGAGGTGATCAAACTCTGGAAGGCAACAGGCAGTACGGTCCTGTTTATCACCCACAACTTGGAAGAGGCAGTATATCTGGCGGAAAAAATACTGATCCTGTCGAATAAACCCGCAAGGGTAAAAGATGAAGTGGTAGTAGAGCTTCCGAGACCAAGGGATATTGCAGATGAGAAATTTGTTGAGATCAGGAAAAAGATAACAGAAGAGATTAAGTGGTGGTAAGACGTGTTTAGCGGGTGCAGAGAGAGGCGAAGGAATATACATGAAAAATCTGAGGGATAAAAAAGTGCTGGTGACCGGAGGCGCACAGGGAATTGGATATGCGGTTGCTGAGTGTTTTGCAAAAGAAGGTGCGGATGTTTTTATTGGTGATATCAAAATCCAAAATGCAGAGGAAGCAGCAAAAGCGCTGCATGAGAAGTACGGTATTAACACCGGAGCTTATATGCTGGATGTGAGTGACAGAAAAAGTATTGCTTCCTGTTTTGAAAGATTCGGAAAGGAACAGAAGGTTCTGGATATTTTGGTTAATAACGCAGGGGTGCAGATTCGTATGCCTTCCCTTGAATTTGAGGAAGAGAAGTGGGACCTGCTTATGAACATCAACTTAAAAGGAGCTTTTTTCTGTGCCCAGGAAGCAGCGAATATCATGAAGGACAAAGGCGGTGCCATTGTAAATATATCATCGGGAACTTCTACTGAGACCCTGCCCGGAAGAGCACCGTACTGTATCAGCAAGGCGGGCATTAACGGTTTGACTGCTGTTCTGGCTTCTGAGTGGGCCAAATATCATATTCGGGTGAATGCGGTTGCCCCCGGGTGGATTTTAACTCAGCTGTTATTAGACGGGATGAATATGGGAATCGTCAGTGAGAAACAGATACTGGCAGCGGTTCCCATGAAGAGGCTGGCAGATGTCAGTGAGATTGCAGAACCTGTGGTGTTCCTCGCTTCAGATGAAGCCAGTTATGTGACGGGTCAGACCTTGTTTGTAGACGGAGGGCAGTCCGCTCTTGGCCTGCCGGATATTGAATTATGAGGAGGTGTGAGAATGAGACAGCAGAATAGTGTAGAAGAAATCATCAGACATGCACAGCAGATACGGAGGAATACGATTATCAGTCTGCACAGTGCAGGTTCCGGGCATCCTGGCGGGGCTTTGTCTATGGTTGAGATCATAGCAGTGCTGTATTTTTATGAGATGAATATCAGTCCGGACAAGCCGGAAGAAATGAATCGTGATCGTTTTGTTTTGTCAAAGGGACACGCGGCACCGGCTTACTATGCCGCATTGGCAGAACGGGGATATTTCGAAAAGAGTGCTTTGACCACACTTAGAAAAATGGGCAGTATGCTGCAGGGACATCCGGATATGAAAAAGGTACCGGGAGTTGATATGTCCACAGGTTCCCTGGGCCAGGGTATATCTGCAGCATGCGGTATGGCTCATTATGCAAAAAAGACAGGAAAAGATTACAGGGTTTACTGCATAATAGGGGACGGAGAAATGCAGGAAGGACAGGTATGGGAGGCGTTTATGAGTGCCGGTCATTTTAAACTGGATAATCTGGTAGTGTTTTTGGATAACAATAATCTGCAGATTGACGGGAGGGTAGATGAGGTTATGTCCATATATCCTGTAAAAGAAAAGCTGCAGGCATTCGGATGGCATGTAGAGGAGACAGACGGTCACAATGTCAAAGGGTTGATAGAAACTCTGGACCGTGTCAGACAGGTGAGAGACCAGCCTGCTTTTATAATAGGAAAAACAACAAAAGGTAAGGGGGTATCTTTTATGGAGAATCAGGCAGGGTGGCATGGAGCAGCTATTAATGACGAACAGTTTGAACAGGCAATGAAAGAATTGGGGGAGGCGTGCGTATGAGTTCAACAAGAGAAGCATATGGTGCTGCGCTGACTGAATTAGCGGAAAAATATGAATTCTTTGTTTTTGATGCAGATTTATCCAAGGCAACCCAGACAATACATTTTGCGAAAAAATATCCTGACCGGTTTACAGATATGGGTATTGCTGAATGTAATATGATGGGATATGCAGCGGGGTACGCGGCCAGCGGAGCTGTGGTATTTGCAAGCACTTTTGCTGCCTTTGCAGCGGGCAGGGCATATGATCAGATCAGAAACAGTATAGCCTATCCAAATCTGAATGTTAAGATTGCAGCTACACATGGAGGAGTGTTGATCGGTGCGGATGGGGGTTCCCATCAGTGTGTGGAAGACCTGGCTCTTATGAGAGCAGTGCCTAATATGACTATACTCTATCCGGCAGATACCATAGAGACAAAAAAATGTGTGGAGGAGGCAATCAACCATAAGGGACCTGTTTATCTCCGATTTGGCAGGCTGGATTCTCCGGAAATATACACTGAAAAAAAAGATTGCAGGGCAAGCATCGGGAAAGGAACGCTGCTGCGTGAGGGACAGGATTTAACTATCGTAGCTGCAGGAGATTTGGTAAGCAGAGCACTGGAAGCTGCAAAGGAAATGGAGAAAAACGGTATCTGTGCGGATGTCATTGATATGGCATCTGTCAAACCAGTTGATGCGGAGCTGCTTTTGGATTCCGTTAGGAAAACGGGATGCGCAGTGACTGCAGAGGATCACAATATACTGGGAGGATTAGGCGGAGCAGTCAGTGAAGTGCTTTCCAAAAACTATCCCGTACCTGTAGAGATGGTCGGAATACAGGATATGTTCGGATGTTCAGGTACACCCAAAGAGCTGGCAGAACATTATGGACTTACTATTGAAAATATTGTTGCGGCTGCACACCGTGTGATCAGGAGAAAAGAAGGGAAATCATGAGAAAAATAGTATTTGAAAGTCCTATGAAAGCCGTGGTCCGACAGGCTGATAAGCCTGTATGCGGCAGGGGGCAGGTTTTACTGAAAATGAGACGGATTGGTGTATGCGGAACGGATATTCAGGTATTTGCCGGAAAAAATCGGTATATGGAATTTCCTGTTGTGCCGTTTCATGAGGGAATTGCCATAGTGGAAGAGACAGGGGAAGACGTGAACGACCTAGAACCGGGCAGTCTGGTCACAATCCGCCCCATTCTGAGCTGCAACATGTGTTATTCCTGCAGAAAAGGAAAGAAAAATGCCTGCATGAATTTTAATTCGTTAGGTGTTCAGTCTGATGGTCTTGGTGCAGATTATTTTGTGATAAGCAGGGAGTATGTTTACCCTCTGGAACAGGATGCGGATCTGGATAAAGTTATTTTTATCGAACCTTTTGCTGTGGGAGTACACGCGGCTTATCAGGGCGATGTGGAAGGAAAGGAAGTTTTAGTCGTAGGGGGCGGTACAATTGGAAATTTTACGGCCCAGGCATGTATGCTGGCCGGGGCAAAAAAGACTGCAATCTGCGATATCAGCCGTGAAAAGATCAGAATGGCAGAGAAGTCAGGGATTGATTTTGCCATTGATACATCGAATCTTACTTTGGTACAGGCAGCCCGGCAATGTTTTGAGGAATTTCCGGATGTCATCATTGACTGTGCAGCAGTACCGGCAGTTTTTACACAGATTCTGGAGCTGGCGGGAAAGACAACCACTGTAGTTATCGTAGGGAATTACAGTGTTCCGGTGCAGGCAGACATTGCAAAAATACAGAGAAACGAACTTACAGTGAAAGGGTGTATCACGTATCGGGAGGAGGACTTTATAAGAGCCAGGGACTTGATAGAGGAAGGCAGGGTTTATTTGGACGGGTTTATATCAAAAAGGTATCGGTTTTCCCAGGTGCAGGAAATGATGGAACAGGCATTGAAAAATAAAGGTATCAATATGAAGACGATCATGGATTTTGAGGGGGAATGATAATGTACCATATAGCGCCTACAATGCTGTGCGCGGACTTGTTCAAAATGAGGGAAAGTATGGAGCTACTGGATAAGCTGGGAATTGACTGGTTTCATATAGACGTTATGGATGGGAATTTTGTACCTAATTTTGCATTTGGCACAGATTTTCTAAGGCAGATGACAACAGTGGGTAAAAGCCCGTTTTATTTACATCTGATGGCTGCCAGGCCTGAGGAATATGTGGATTTATTTGCAGAACTTGGAGTGGAGTATTATTGCTTTCATTATGAATGTACCCAAAATCCCTTTCGGCTGTGCCAGCAGATAAAAAAGCAGGGGATGAAGGCAGCGGCAGCGCTAAATCCGGCAACACCAGTCCAATTTCTAAGGGATTTGATTCCTTATCTGGATGCGGTCACACTTATGTCAGTGGAGCCGGGGTTTTCCGGGCAGCGTTTTATGGAATTTACATATCAGAGAATTAAAGAGTTAAGAGCTTTGGCAGACGGATTTAAGTTACTGATCGAGGTGGATGGCGGTATAGACATTGAAATAGCAAAGAAGTGTATAGATGCCGGATGTGATGTTGTAGTAGGAGGATATTTTACACTGTTTCAGAAGGGAAAGTCAATAGAGAAAAATTACGAGACGTTTCGGCAGGCAGTTAGGAATCGATAATCAGGGAGATAAGGGTATGGAGTTAGAACAGTTGAAACAAATGGTGGTGGAGGCAAATAAAGAATTGCCCCGCCGGGAATTAGTCAAGTATTCCTGGGGAAATGTAAGTGCGGTAGACAGGGAAAGAGGGATTATTGTTATAAAGCCTGTGGGGGTACCTTATGAGGAGCTGACCACTGAGAATGTCAGTGTTGTCACTCTGGATGGAAAATTGCTGGGGAAATCGTGGGAACCATCAGTAGATCTGGATATTCACAGAGCAATATATGAGAATTTTGAGGGTGTCAGTGCTATTGTCCATACACACTCCACATATGCGACAGTTCTGGCTCAGCTTCGGCGTTCATTGGTCTGTTTTGGGACCACGCATGCAGATTATTTTGCCGGTGATATTCCCTGTGTCAGGGAATTAAGTGATGATGAGGTTGTCAATAAGTATGAGTGGAATACTGGAATGACAATCGTTGAGTTTTTCAAGGAGAATAAAATTTCCCCTGAGGACATTCCGGCTGCGTTGACACCGGGACATGGACCGTTTACGTGGGGCAGTGATGTGTGGGATGCTGTACACAAATCGGTTGTATTGGAGGAGATAAGCAAAATGGCAGTCCACATGCTGTGTATAGATAAAAATGCACAGCCTCTGAAGCGTATTGTCGCTGACAGGCATTATGACAGAAAACATGGCGCTAACGCATCTTTTACAAGAGATGATTATGGACATGGAATGGTACAGAGATAAAATGATTGGGGGACTTCACAGAATGAAGTATATTTTTGCAAATTTGAAACGGTTTGATATACCAAAAGAAATGGATGGAATTAATACATTGGCACCAGTCAGCTTGTGGGGAAGTTATCTGACAGGCCAGATACGGGAAACGATGAACCAATATTCCGCTCAGGCAGAATTTGCTGTTTTCTATCCCGAGGCTTATCTGCTTCAGGCAGCAGACGCAAAGGCAGCAGAGGATGGTTGGAAAGTCGGGGTACAGGGGATTTATAGGGAAGATACGGAGAAAGGCGGAAACTTTGGGGCATTTACTACGAACAGGACAGCCAAGAGTGTAAAATCTATGGGATGTGAATATGTTCTGATAGGTCACTGTGAGGAACGGATGGATAAAGCCGGGGTTCTGGCCCATGCGGGTATTACTGATTCAGAGGCTGTGAACAGAATCTTAAATGAAGAGGTTGTCTGTGCAGTTAAAGCAGGTCTTTCTGTCCTGTATTGTGTCGGGGAAACAGAAGCAGAACAGAACAGATGGCAGGATGTTATAGGGGAACAGCTGGATGTGGGGCTTAATGGTGTGGACTTATCAGGTATTTCCGTTGCATATGAACCACTTTGGGCAATTGGACCGGGAAAACCAGTGCCGGATTCAGATTATATAACTAAAATCGCCTCATTTATTAAATCTCGGACAGATGGCTGTCCTGTGATATACGGAGGTGGTCTGAAAGAGGAAAATGCCCGTATGCTGGCAGAAATACCATGTGTGGATGGAGGCCTTATCGGACTTACAAAATTCAGCGGGGATATCGGATTTTATCCGGACGGATTTGCCTCTATCGTTGAAAAATATCTGGGGGAGGGTAAATAAGATGAAATTGGATTTTGAATATGGTACGGGCACCATGGCGGCAGAACTGCCGGATGAACGGACAGATGTTTTTATTCCGGGTATAACAGTATCTGATCCCCCATGTATCCCAAGAAATCAGCTGATAAACAAAACAAGAGAATCCATATTACATCCTGTGGGAATGCCGCCTCTGTCAGAATTGGCCGGTAAGGGCAGCAAAGTCACAATAACAATTCCGGATATCGTAAAAGGGGGATGTCAGCCAACCTCACACCGAAAACTGGCGGTTAAACTGATTCTTGAAGAGTTATATAAGGCTGGGGTGGAGAAAAAGGATATCCTTTTGATATTTTCCAATGGACTGCATCCGCGGACCAGCAAAAGGGAAATGCAGCAGATCCTTGGTGATGAACTATTTCATGAGTTTTTTCATTCTCATCAGATTATCAGTCATGACAGCGAAGATTATGAACATTTGGTGGATCTTGGCTGCACAGAGAGGGGAGACCGAGTCCTGATGAATAAGTATGTCTATGATTCTGATATAGCTGTTTTGATCGGACATACTCAGGGAAATCCTTATGGCGGTTACTCCGGTGGATATAAACACTGCGCAACGGGTATTACACACTGGAGGAGTATTGCGACACATCATATACCGGATGTGATGCACGGAAACGATTTTACTCCGGTCAATAACCATTCACTGATGAGAAAAAAATTTGATGAAATAGGCATGTACATGGAAAAATGTATGGGTAAGAAGTTTTTCTGTTGTGATGCTGTTCTGGATTCTATTTCCCGTCAGATAGAGATCAGCAGCGGTTACGCAAAAGAAATGCAGCTTATTTCATGGCAGACAGCTGACAAGAGGACATATGTACCCTGGGCAGAAAAGAAATATGATGTAATGGTATTCGGCATGCCTCAGGATTTCCATTACGGGGATGGTATGGGGACGAATCCAATCCAGATGATGCAGGCTTTATCCGCTCAGGTCATCCGTCATAAGAGGGTGATGAGTGACAATTGTGTGATTATATGCTCTTCTATATGTAACGGTTATTTCCACGATGAGCGCTGGCCATACCTTCGGGAACTTTATGAAATGTTCCAGCATGATTATATGAATATACTGCCGGATATGGATAAGTACGGAGAGTATTTTGCTACAAATGAAGAATACATCAGAAAATACCGTTATGCCGGTGCGTTCCATCCTTATCATGGTTTTTCCATGATGAGCTGCGGCCATATCGCGGAGATGAATACCTCCGCCATATACATAGTCGGCGCACAGGAACCCGGAATAGCCAGAGGTATGGGATTAAAGACCAGGGCCACGTTCGAGGAGGCACTGGAGGATGCTATGAAGAAATATGTGGGAGGAAAGCCGAATATCCTGGCGCTGCCGCTGGCTTTTAAGAGGGCATCCGTACATCTGTGTATGAAAGAGGCATAAAAGGAAATGCAGGAAATATATCTGTGAATAGCTGTAGGCGGAGAACGAGAATGTCTCCGCCTTTTTGACAATATTCTTTCCATATTCCGTACAAAATGCTGGTATAAAGAAGTTTGACACCTGATAAGCTTATGTGTTAAGATTGATTTAACTAAAGCGGCCTAAAAGCTGAATATTGGTCGTAAAATAAAAAGACAGAATCTGTCATTAGGGGAATCAGGTGTAAATCCTGAGCGATGTGGTCACTGTATGTGGGATGCAAATCTCATGAGCCAGAATACCTGGTGCCGGATGGAATGAAGCTTCCGAACAAAGCCATGCATTCCGGATTCTCTATAGATTCATATATTGATTCGGAAACAGACCGGCGGACGGAAGCGGGTCTGTTTTTTACGTGCGAAGGAAGGAGAACAACATGAAAAAGAACAACAGCAAAAAAGTAATCATAGGAGCCATAGCGCTGGTCGTCGTATGCGCAGTCCTGCTCCTGGTTTACAAAAATTTCATGCCGAAAGGAGCGGAGGGTGACAAAACCGTCACAGTAAAAGTAGTACACGGAGACGGCAGTGAGAAGGAGTTCAGTTATGCGACTGACGAGGCATATCTTGGAGCGGTGATCCAGGCTGAGAATCTGGTGGAAGGTGAGGAAGGCCAGTACGGGCTTTTCATGACATCTGTGGACGGTGAGAAAGCAGACGATTCCAAACAGCAGTGGTGGTGCCTGACAAAGGGCGGAGAACAGGTGAATACATCAGCGGACCAGACGCCCATAGAGGACGGGGATACTTTTGAACTGACCCTGACTGAGGGGTATTGATTGAAAGGATGCGAAATACCAATGAAAACAAGGTCTCTTGTTATTATGGCAATGCTGACAGCCATTTTGTTTCTGGGACAGGTGTGTATGGCTTTTCTTCCCAATATTGAAGTGGTGACATTGCTGGTGATTCTGTATACACAGGTGTACAGAAAGAAGGTTTTCTTTATTATCTACGCGTTTGCCCTGCTGGAAGGCGTCTTCTACGGGTTCGGGATCTGGTGGTTCAACTATCTGTATGTGTGGAGCATTCTGGCATTGATCGTACTTGTAGTTAAGAGTGAATCGCCGTTGGTCTGGAGTATAATCGCCGGCGCCTATGGGCTGGCCTTTGGATTTCTGTGTGCGCTGCCGTATTTTGTATCAGGCGGTGTGGGCGGCGGTCTGGCCTATTGGATCTCAGGGCTGCATTTCGATGTGCTGCACTGCATCGGCAATGTGGTGGTCTGTCTGGTCTTATATAAGCCGATGTATTATATTTTGAAAAAGCTTGAAAATGTACAGCAGGTGCATGTGCCTTCAAGCCCGCAAATAAGATAAAAGTAATGAAACAACAGAAGAATATGAAAGCCCTCCTCTGCGGATACTAAAGAAGTCAGGTATCTGCAAAGGAGGGAATTTTATGCTGATAATTAATGGGAAAATATTTACCATGACCGGAAAACCGGTAGACTGCGGATATATAAGAACAGAGGGCAAGGTGATCACAGAGGTGGGAACCATGTCCTCACTGGATAAAAGGCAGAAGGGGGAAGAGGTTCTGGATGTGGATGGTGCCTGGGTGCTGCCGGGGCTGATCGAGGCACATGCCCATATCGGAATCTCTGAGGAAAAATGGGGTGCCATCGGGGATGACTGCAATGAACTGACAAACCCGGTGACGCCGGCACTGCGGGCGATTGATGCCGTTAATGCCATGGACCCGGCATTTCATGACGCGATCAAGGCAGGGATCACCTCTGTGATGACCGGGCCGGGAAGCTCCAATGTAGTGGGCGGCCAGTTTGTGTTTATGAAGACCCAGGGCAGATGTGTGGACAATATGGCGATACTGAACCCGGCAGCCATGAAAGCAGCACTGGGGGAAAATCCAAAAACTACTTACGGGGAGCAGGGAAATTGTCCGGCTACCAGAATGGGAGAGGCAGCCCTTCTGCGCAGAACGCTTTTGGAGGCAGTACAATACCAGAAGGACAAGGAACGGGGCCGGCTTGACAGGGAGGACTTTGAGAAGGAACCGTGGATGCCTGTGCTCCAGCGTGTGATCCCTATGAAGGTCCATGCGCACAGGGCGGACGACATACTGACCGCCATCCGCATTGCAAAGGAATTTAATATAGATATAACCATAGACCACGGCACAGAGGCACATCTGATCGTGGATGAGGTAAAGGCATCCGGGTTCCCGGTGATCGTGGGCACGGATTTAACCTCGCGCTCCAAACTGGAAGTGCAGAATATGAATTTCAAGACCAATAAGATCCTGGCAGAGGCAGGGGTGCTCATTGCAGTGACCACAGACCACCCTGTGGCGCTGATCCAATATCTGCCCCTGTGTGCCGGGCTGGCGGTGAAGGAGGGGCTTCCCATGGAGGAAGGGCTGAAGGCCATTACCATCAATCCCGCCAAAATATGCCGCGTAGAGCAGCGTGTGGGAAGTCTGGAGGCCGGAAAAGACGCAGATATTGCCATATTTACGGGAAATCCCATGGGGGTTTTCACGAAGACCCTTTATACCATAATTGACGGTGAGATCATCTATAACGGCATGAAAGATGAGGAAAATTCTGAATTTGTACCGGGAGGCAGCCGAAAGGACGCACAAAAAACGGCGGCAGGAGAGAATGAGTAGAATTCTTTGAAATGCTGTGGTAAGATAAAGGTAACTATTCAGCAGGCAGTGCGGACTGCAGGTCCTTCCTGCAGAGCCGCAGGTACAAAGGAGGATGTAAGTGTGGCAAAATACAAATGTAGTGTATGCGGGTATATTTTTGAAGAGACAGAAAGTAAAAAGTTTGAGGACCTAAAACAGTGTCCTGTATGTAAACAGCCGGCTTCCGTATTTGTGCGTATAGAGGAGGAAGAGAAGAAGGCACCGGCGCCGGAAGAGCCGGGAACGGAAAATGCGCTTGATTATCCGCCGGAGTATGTGCGCCGTGATCCCTCCTGCCGCTATATGGCAGAGATCCATCAGATGGCGGTCACAGGAAAGCCGATCATAGAGGCCATGGGCACACAGATGAAAATGCCCAATTGGGATGACATCCTGATACTGGGTGCCCAGCTCAATCCGCCGCCTCTTATGGAGCACGACCCGGTCAGCACCACTACGGTGATAGGAAAACATGCTGAGAAACCAATGGTCCTGGACATGCCGGTCTACATATCACATATGTCATTCGGCGCTATGTCAAAGGAGATGAAGACAGCTCTTGCAAAGGGCAGTGCTATGGCAAAAACCGCCATGTGCAGCGGGGAGGGAGGAATCCTTCCGGAGGAAAAAGCGGCTGCGTACAAGTACATATTTGAATACGTCCCCAACCGTTACAGTGTTACACCTGAAAATCTTTCCACAGCGGATGCCATCGAAATTAAAATCGGGCAGGGTACAAAGCCGGGAATGGGCGGCCATTTGCCTGGAGAAAAGGTGACACCTGAGATTGCAGCCATCAGAAACAAACCCCTCGGACAGGATGTGATCAGTCCGTCCAAATTCCCCGATGTCAATACAAAAGAGGATTTAAAGGAACTGGTAGACCAGCTCAGAATGGCCTCCGGCGGGCGTCCCATAGGGATCAAGATTGCGGCAGGCAGGATCGAAAAGGATCTGGAATACTGTGTGTTTGCAGCGCCTGATTTTATTACCATTGACGGCAGGGGCGGTGCCACGGGAGCAAGCCCAAAACTGGTGCGGGATTCCACCAGCGTGCCGACTATTTATGCGCTCCACAGAGCCAGAAAATATCTGGACAGCATAGGTGCGGAGATTGACCTTGTCATTACAGGCGGTCTGCGGGTGTCCTCGGATTTCGCAAAAGCTATTGCCATGGGTGCGGATGCCGTTGCTGTTGCATCTGCGGCTCTGATAGCGGCAGCCTGTCAGCAGTACCGTATCTGCGGCTCGGGCCAGTGTCCCGTAGGCGCGGCTACCCAGGACCCGGAACTCAGAAAGCGTCTGAAGGTGGACGCGGCAGCCAAAAGAACGGCGAACTTTTTAAACTGCAGCAGGGAAGAACTGAAAACATTTGCCCGTATCACAGGGCATAAGGATGTCCATGAGATGAATGTGGATGACCTGTGCACGATTAACCGTGAGATATCAGAATTTACAGACATAGCACATGCATAAGCATAAAGATACCGCGGGGTATGTTCCATAACGGAGACTGCCCCGCGGTTTTTTAAACTTCCTCGCCCGGAAGCGAGCGGTAAAATTTCTTCTGTTTTACAAAATAATAAATGATAAACAGCACAGCCGTCAATGCCCAGGAAATCGGATAACTCATAAGTATACTCTGAATCCCCGGAATATGCGGCACAACCGCGAAAATCCAGAAAATCCTCAGCAGACACACACCGCCGCATGTCATGATCATGGGAATCAGCACATCTCCGATGCCGCGGAGGGCACTGGACAGGATCTCTATGAAGATAAAAAGCACATAACTTGGCGCGATCACCTGGATGATCTTCATTCCCACTTTGATAACCTCCGGGTCCTGGGTGAACATGCGGAAGATATAGCTGCCAAACAGCAGAAACAGGGCACTTACCAGTATGGAAGCGATAAAGTCCATGAACAGGCAGACAAACACGCTTCTCTTCATACGGGAATATTTTCCGGCCCCATAGTTCTGCCCCACGAAGGTGGTGATGGCGATGGAAAAGGCGCCGGATATCATCCAGTAGATAGCATCCATTTTGCCGAATGCCGTGTAGGCTGCCATGGTATCGGTTCCCAGATTGTTCAGCGAGGTCTGTATGATAATATTTGAAATGTTATACATGACAGACTGGATTCCGGCAGGAAGCCCGATGGTGACTATGGATTTGAGCAGAAATCTGTGGAAACGGATATTCCTTGCTTCCAGCAGATACATTTCTCCCGGCTGCATCAGGGCGCGCACTACAAGGATGGCACTTACGGCCTGGGCGATCAGCGTGGCGATGGCAGCTCCCTCAACCCCCAGATCCAATCCCACTACCAGCAGGATATCCAGAAATATATTGATAAAGCAGCACACGATCAGATAGTACAGGGGACGTTTGGAATCCCCCACTGCTCTCAGGATCGCAGACCCCACATTGTAAATAAATACAAAGACGATGCCGCCGAAATAAATGCGCAGATAAGACGCGGAACCTGCCATTACATTTTCCGGTGTGTGCATCAGCCGCAGCATGAAGGGGGTAAGAATCAGCCCCAGCACAGTGATGATGATACTTCCCACAATGGACAGGGCTGCCGCTGTGTGGAGCGTGGCATTTAAGTCCTTTTTATTTCTGGCGCCGTAATATCTGGCAATGATGACCGTGGCACCGGAGGAAAGGCCCACGAAAAAGCCCACGACCAGGTTGATGAGCTGCCCGGAAGAACCGCCCACGCAGGCCAGGGCTTCCTTGCCCACGAACCGGCCTACCACAATGGCATCCGCTGTGTTATAAAGCTGCTGGAACAATGTGCCCAGCATAATGGGAAAGAAAAACAGGAGAATCTGTTTCCAGATGACTCCCTCGGTGATCTGATTCTGACCGGTTTGTTTTGTACCCATGATGTTTCCCCCCTGTTTATAACGTCAAAATTCATGCAGAAAGCATGTTTATTTATATCGAAAAAAAGCACATAAGATTTCACACCTTATGCCCTATATACATATATAACACAGTTTTTCGGGAAAGTCGATAAGAGAAAATAGTTTTATTTATTTTTTACGGATTAATATGTAACAGCACATAAAAATACGTGCTGAATTTACTGTGAACAGTAACCATTTTGTGGTATGATAGAGGCAGAAAAATTTTGTATGGGGTAAGACTGGAGGAACTTATGAAGGTAAAGATACGTGTAGCGGACCCAGCAGGGAATATCACAATTTTTGTCATGACACCACTGGAAAGGAGTCAGTACGCGGAAGCAGCCAACCAGCTTCTGGAGCAGAAGAAGTATAAGGCGGAGCAGGTTGGATTTGTGGAGGAAAAGGAGGACGGAACCCAGCATATGCAGATGATGGGCGGTGAGTTCTGCGGAAATGCCACAAGAAGTTTCGGATATCTGAAGAGTCTTGTGGACGAGAACCATCCGCAGCTTGTGCAGGTGGATGTGAGCGGTTCGGAATCCCCCCTGGATGTTGAGGTGGACCTTGAAGCCGGTACCAGCCGCACGACCATGCCGCTGCCGCGAAAAATCGTAAATCTTTCTGTGCCTGACCTGGGAACCTGTCCCATGGTCTGCTTTGACGGCATCAGCCATATGATCGTGAAGGGGCCGAGAAGGAGTGATGCCTTCGTACAGGAAGTGCTGAAGGCAGCCAGGGCGTGTGAGACATGCGATGCATACGGCATCATGTTCCTGGAACCCAGCGGTGACGGCATGGAGAAATGCTACCGGATGACGCCTGTGGTATATGTAGTGGAGACAGATTCCCTTGTGTGGGAATCCAGCTGCGGCAGCGGAAGTATGGCATGTGCGGTGTATCTGGCGGACAGAAAAGAGGACGGCACTTACGTGTATGTACTGAGACAGCCGGATGGTCAGATCGAAGCAACAGTGATCCGCCGGGAAGGAAAAACGGTACAGTGCAAAATGGGCGGAAAAGTCACTGTTTCCGATGAACTGGAAGCAGAAGTCCTGTGAAGCAGATACAGTATAAAATAAAAGAGAAAGGTTGACATAAGTATGCAGAGAAGCAGTTTACATAATCCATATCCAGTGATAGAAAAGGACGGCGTCCTGTCATTTGGAGGAAACCAGGCGTGGTCAGATTCTGCTGTTATGAGAAAATGCGGATGCGGTGTCATAGGCGGGACAGATTTATTGCTGTATTTAAGTTTACATAAAGATATCTGCCGGACGGAATTATTTCAGGAAGCCTATTTGGAAAACGGAATTCTTGAACTGCCGGAATATATGAGTTATGTTAACTACTTTAGGAAGAAATACCTGCCGGTCATTCCTCATTTCGGCATGGCAGGGTGGATGCTGGTGCTGGGGCTTAACAGGTATTTCAGGCATGAGAGGATCAGGCTCAGGGCAGCCTTCGGCGTGCTGCCCAGAAATCTGTGGGTGAGGATCAGCGCAATGCTGGCCCATGATATTCCTGTCATTTTGCTGGTAGGACCTAATTTCCCCTTTGTGTGGGGAAAACACAGGCTGAATATGTACCACCGTTCCCCAGAGGGAGAGTATTCCCCTTCCTGCCAGATAAAGGCGCATTTCGTCACCGTGACGGGGATGGATGATACCTGGATGCGGGTTTCCTCCTGGGGGAAGGAGTATTATATCAACAGGCAGGAGTATGTTAATTATGTGAAGAAACACAGCAGTTTTCTGATCAGTAATATTTGCTATATTAAGAGCAGGAAGTAGCGGTTACCGCGGGCAGAGTCTGGACTGTCTGCAGGAGGAGGAAACTAAATGAGGAAAACACAGAATTTCAATTGGCCCGCCCTATCCCTGGGCACCTGTTATTACCCGGAGCACTGGGACAAAAAGCTGTGGAGGGAAGACCTCCGGCGTATGAAGGAAAACGGTATCTTTACTGTCCGGATCGCGGAGTTTGCATGGAACAAGCTGGAGCCGAGAGAAGGGGAATATACCTTTGATTTTTTCGATTCTTTTCTCGATGTGGCGGAGGAGGAGGGTATGAAGGTGATATTCGGCACTCCCACAGCCACGCCGCCGGTCTGGCTGACGGAAAAGTATCCGGAGGTGCTGAACTGCCGTCTGGACGGGACTCCATTCCGGCATGGTATGCGGAGACATTATAACTATAACTCACCTGTTTACCGGAAGTTCTGTTCCATTATTGTGGAGAAGGCGGTACAGCACTACGGACAGCGCCCCTGTATTGTGGGATGGCAGATAGACAATGAGATCAACTGTGAGGTGGATGTCTTCTATTCAGAGAGTGACACAGCAGCCTTCAGGGAATTTTTGAAGGAAAAATATCAGACACTGGATGCGTTGAATGAAGCCTGGGGAACCGTATTTTGGAATCAGACGTATACAAAATGGGAAGAGATCTATGTGCCCAGACCCACAGTGCACGATTCCACCAATCCCCATCAGGTCCTGGATTACACCAGATTTGTATCCGCCAGTGCCATACAGTTCTGCAAAATACAGAGTGACATTATCAGAAAATATAAAAAACCTCAGGATTTTATCACCACAAACGGCATGTTCGGAAATCTGGACAACCACAGGATGATGGACGAATGTCTGGATGTGTACACCTATGATTCCTATCCTAATTTCGCGTACTGTCTGTGTGAGGACCCCATCCATTCAGACGACTTGAATGACAGGAAATGGAGCCGGAATCTCACAGAGGTCCGATCCATCTGTCCGCATTTCGGTATTATGGAGCAGCAGTCAGGGGCAAACGGATGGAATACCCGTATGGAGGCCCCGGCCCCGAAACCGGGTCAGATGATGCTCTGGGCCATGCAGAGTATTGCCCACGGCGCTGATTATGTGAGTTTCTTCCGCTGGAGGACAGCTGTTATGGGAACCGAGATCTACTGGCATGGGATTCTGGACTATGACAACAGGGACAACCGCAAACTGTCCGAAGTATACAGGATCTGGAAACGTACGGAGGCCATCAGTGAGATGGCAGGAGCTGACTACCAGGCCGCCTTTGGACTTGTGCGGGACTATGACAACATCTGGGATTCCCAGTTGGATGTGTGGCATATGAGACTGGCTAAGAAGAGTGAAAAGGAAATCTTCACAGCCGCACAGTTAAACCATACTCCCATGGATATGGTCTATCTTCTGGAGGATACAGATGCTGAGGAACTGTTAAAGTATCCGGTGCTGTTCTATCCCCATCCCCTGATCCTCACAGAGAAAAGGGCAGAAGTGCTGAGAACCTATGTGGAAGCAGGCGGCTGCCTGATCCTGGGATGCAGGACTGGACAGAAGGATGAGACAGGCAAATGTGTAATGCAGCCAATGCCGGGACTTCTCTCTTCTCTGACACAGACGGATGTAAAGGAATATACCTTTGTGGGCCCGGCAGATGAAGCAGTGTCTATGGAGTGGGAAGGCAGACAGGTGGAAACTGGCCTGTTTAACGATATTTTGGCAGCTGCGGGACCTGACGCCGATATTTTGGCAAAATACAGTTCCAACTATTATGAGGGACGCCCGGCTCTGGCGGAGACGTTATGTGGTAAAGGAAAAGTCCTGCACTTTGGAGGGACATTTACCAGGGATAATGTGAAAGCGTTTCTGGCCTATACAGGCGTGCTGCAGCCTTATCAGGATCTGGCTGAGGTATCAGAGGCCTGTGAGATCGCCATGCGGGTGAAGGACGGGAAGCGGTATCTGTTTATCCTGAATTATGACAAAGAGCCGCAGAAGGTGGTTCTGAAGGAAGCAGTCATGGATATGGACACAAAGGATGAGGTACAGGGAAGTGTTCTGCTGAAGGGATATGAGACGAAGGTTTACAGGATTTTTTAAGATACAGAATATAGAGCGAGTAACAGAAATGCAAGAAAACGCAGAAAGCCGCGGGAACAGATACGGCGGCTTCTGCGTTTTTTCAGGAGGAACAGTAAAATGGAAATATTTGATATCATAGACGAATCAGGCAGACCCACAGGTAAGACCGTAGACAGGGAGACTGCCCACGCGGAGGGGATTCTGCACCGCACGGCCCATGTGTGGCTTCTTCGCAGGCGCGGTGACAGGACAGAGGTACTTCTCCAGAAACGGAGCAGGAACAAGGATTCCCATCCGGGATGCTACGATATCTCAAGTGCCGGACATATTCCTGCAGGTGTGGACTTTGTTCCCTCTGCGCTCAGGGAACTGAAGGAGGAACTGGGTGTGGATGCGTCTGCGGAGGAGTTGGTCTGCTGCGGCAGGAGAAGGATATTCCACAGGGATGTGTTTTACGGCAGGGATTTTGTGGATAACCAGGTCAGCAATATCTATTGTATGTGGAAAGATATAGAGCCGGAACAGATGACGCTTCAGAAAGAAGAGGTGGAGGAAGTCATATGGATGGATCTGGAGCTCTGCAGGGAGCTGGTCAGGACAAACGGTATTCCTCACTGCATTTACATGGAAGAACTGGATATGCTGCCGGGATGACAGCAATATCCGGTTCTTCTCATTTCTTAATGACAGTTCCGGAGAATCATCACAGCTTCCGCCGGTACTTTTTCGTGCCTGTGCCCCGGGAATCCTGTTGAATCTTACGCTTTAAAAAGCTATAATAGTGATACATGTTGGTGAAAAACAGTAAACTCGGGGGACAGTATTGTGATCGGCGTGCCTATTGTGCGGAGCGGCGAGGAGAGATGCCCTGACAGAGACCATACGCAGGGAATTTAAGAAAAAAGACGGCGGCAGCTACCGGGTCTTCATGTTCCTGGACATAGATCATTTTAAAGGAATCAACGATACCCACGGACATGACGCAGGCGATAAGGATTACAAGGGAGTGATGAAACGGGCGGACCAGGCTCTGTATAAAGCGAAGAGACAGGGCAGGAATCAGTATGTTTTAGATGATTTCTAATGGTCTGCGCCCCTCACAGCAGCAATGACACAGTATAAAGGAGACAGAAATGAAAAAGAAGATTGGTTACATTTACCTGTTTATCACGTTTTTTATATGGGGGAGCATTTATGTGGTGAGTAAGTTCGCCCTTGATGTCATGGCACCGTTTATGCTGCTTCTCATCCGATATGTGGTTTCCGTGGCGGCACTTACCGTACTTTTGAAGCTGCGGGGAACCAGAATAAAGGTGAAAAAAGAGGACCGGAAATATATTCTGATCGTGGGCGCCCTGGGATACTTTGTCTCCATAGGCTGCCAGGTCATGGGAACAAATCTTCTGGACGCCTCCCTGGCATCTCTGATCAATGCCATGAATCCCATCTCCATTTCCATTCTGGCTATGATATTTCTGGGAGAGAAGATACATAAAAAGGATGTGGCAAGCATTATTATTTCTCTCGTTGGAGTTTACATAATATTGGGAGCGGGAAGCGGAAATATCAGCGCGGCAGGGGTGCTGGCCTCTGTGTGCTCCGTGCTTTTATGGTCCGGGGCATCGGTAGCTATCCGAAGGATCTCAGGGGGATATGATCCGGTACAGATCGCGCTGTACGGAATGGGAGTTGCCCTTCTTTTAAACATTCCGGCGGCTGTTTTGGAGGCGGAGAGCATACCCAGTACCTTTACTGCAAAAGCGGTTCTGTCCTGCATCTATCTGGGCATCGTCGGGACAGCAGTGGCCCATACGCTGTGGAATATGAGCCTGAAGCTTCTGGACGCAAGCGTATGCTCCATGTTCTATCCGCTGCAGCCACTGACCTCTGCAGTGCTGGGAATTTTCTTTCTCCATGAGGTGATCACCTGGAATTTTGTGGTGGGGGGCCTGCTGATCTGCGCAGGGGTGCTGATCACGGTTCTCTTTACGGGAAACAGAAAGACAGAGAAAGCGTGAAACCGGTAAAATGGTTTCACGCTTTTCTTTTGCCCGCTTTACAAGAAATCATTGTTATGATACCGTGGGTAATAGTGAAAAATACAGAGGTGATCAGAATGAGGAAAAAGCAGGGATGGTTTATCCTTTTGACAGCTGTTCTGTCTCTTGCAGGATGCGGAGGCAGGGTAGAGAAGGGCGAAGGGCTGGTGCCGTCAAAGGAACAGGAGACGGAGAAGAAGACAGAGCTTGCCGTATTTTATTCCGGGGAGGATGCCAGGAGGATATCCGTAATGGAGGAGCTGTGTGAAAAGTTTATGGAGGAAAATCAGGACATCCGGGTGCTCAGCGAGCATTCCGGAAGCGGAATCTATTCAGAGACGCTGAAGGCAAAGGAGGCTGCCGGGGAGTTCCCGGATATTTTTGAGATCCAGGACCCTTATACCTTTGCTGAGGCAGGGAAACTCGGTGCTATCTCCCAGGAGGTGGGAAAGCTGGTGGAACAGCCCTTTGCGATTGACGGAAATATATATGCGGTGCCCTTTTACAAGACCTCCTTCGGGATTATCTATAATCAGGTGATCTTCAAGGAACTGGGGCTTGAAGTACCCAGGACATACGGGGAGTTTCTGGAGGTCTGCAGAGTCCTGAAGCAGAACGGAACCGCGCCCCTGGCAGCCGGGGGAAATCCGACGGAGACGGGAAAATACTGGCTGAATTATTTCTTCCAGGTGGACCTTGCAAAGGCGGACCCGGACTGGCAGAGAAAGAGAAATGAGGGCCTGGTATCCTTTCAGGATGAAAATGTCAGGAACATGCTGGCAGACTATCAGGATATGATGAACGGGGAATATATGCTGGAGGACTCCGTAAATATGAATGAGAACCAGGTGATCCAGGCCCTGATCAACCAGGATGCCGCCATGGTCCTCACAGAACCCTCCATGGTCTCTAAAATATGGGAGGCCTATCCTCTGGCTGTGGAATCCGGCAAGGACACACTGGGCGAAGAGTTGGAGGAGGACCCCTGTAAATTCCGCCTGGGGTGGTTTTTCCTGGGGGATGAAGCAGGTGACCCTGTGGTAGTCAGCGAAAAAGGCGCCCAATGGGCAGTCTCGGATACCTGTGGGGAGAATGCCGAAAAAAACCGGGCCGCCATGAGGTTTTTAGAGTTCTGCTACAGGAAAGAGAACTACAGAAAAGTGCTGCAGACCGTTTACGCCATCCCTGCCACCAGGGAAAAGATCCTGTATCCCGCTCCAAAGGTACAGCAGAGTTTTCTTGTGGATTACCGCTATGCGGATAAAAGCGATGTATATCTGGGAAATGAGGACACACCGGAGCATTTCAAACGCAGCATGTACGATGTTTTCTTTTCCGTGGCGACGAAAACCATGAGCGTGGATACTGCGGCGGAGAAGCTGGATGAGTATTGGGACAACGTGGCGGGAGGTTTAGGGAGGAAGTCATGATAAAAAGAAAGAGACAGCATTACCAGAGCCTTTTTGTAAAATCGGTGGCAGCATTGATTTTGATCGGTATCGTGCCGCTGCTGATCATGGGTATCTCCATTTACAGTGCGTACATGGATTCTCTCAGGCAGACACTTCTCTCCAATATGTACCGCAGTGCCCTCTATGTGGGGAAGAATGCCGCAGATCTGTTTCAGGAGATGGAGGAGACCACCAAATATCTCTATAACTATAATATCACGGAGTATGACTATCTCTACGAGCTGATGGAGGATGACACCATCACCCAGGCCCGCAGGGAGGCACTGATGAGTGACGTGCTCAGGGATATTTTATATATGAATCAGCATATTGACCATGTGTTTTTCATCACTCCGGGTGGGGACCAGTATTCTGTCATGCGTCCGCCTGAGGTTATGGTGAAAGAGGAGGAAATGGGGCGTTTTCATGAGGAGAACTTCCTGGAAGGCCACAAACAGATGCGCCTTCTGCCCACCCATGATACCAGCTATTACTCAGATGTCAGCGATTTTACAGTGACAAGAAATATTATGAACACAAGGACCATACAGTCCGCGGACGAACAGGAGCTGGGAACTCTGTATATTGATGTGAGCGCGGATTATTTTGACGGCATCATCAATGAGACGGACCTGGAGGACGGCTGCAGGATGTATGTGATAGACAGAAAGGAAAAAGTATTTGTCTACAGCCAGGAGAAGGAGAATATCGGGGCAGGCATCGGAAAGCTGGAGGATTATCTGCCTGAGATGGAGGAGGACAAGCAGTACATAAAAGCGGACGGAAACTATTTTATTTACAGGCTGATACCCGGTACGGACTGGTTGGTGGCAGAAGAGATTCCGGCATTTAATCTGGAGAACAGTTATCAGGAGATACAGACGAACATTTTGATCATTATAGGGTTCAGCGTTATCCTTCTCATGATCATCTATTTCTTTTATTCCAAGATGATGAATAAGCCCATCCGCACACTGAAGGATGCCATGGAACAGATCCAGGACGGGAATCTGGATACGAGGGTGACGATCAAGTCCAACGACGAAGTGGGATTTCTTGCAAAAGGTCTGAATCAAATGACGGAAAACCTGCAGAATCATATCCAGCAGGTCTATATAGCGGAAATCCGGCAGCGGGATGCAGAGATTGAGGCCCTGAAAACGCAGATACAGCCCCATTATCTCTACAATACCCTGGATGTCATCCGCATGACGGCCATCACCAATGATGACAATGTGACAGCGGAGATGATAGACAGTCTGTCCGGACAGCTCAAATACCTCATAGGCAATGCCAGAGACATGGTCACCCTTCAGGCGGAGATTGACAGTATACGCAATTATTTTAAGATCATCCGCATCCGGTATGAAAACCGTTTTGAGCTGGAGATCAACATTGAGGAAAATCTTCTGGGCCTGGAAGTCCCCCAGCTCATCATCCAGCCTGTAGTGGAGAACGCGGTAAAATACGGACTCAAGCCAAAAAGCGGCACAGGTGTCATAGCCGTAAATGCCAGGGAGGAGGATGGCTGCCTGGAGATCACAGTTATGGACAACGGCGTGGGTATGGAGCCGGAGCGCCTGAAGACCGTGCAGGAACGTCTGGAAAGCCCGGAGACAGTCAAGCATCCGAAGAGCAAACGCGCCAGCCTCGGTCTTAAGAATGTGTATGACCGCATCAAACTCATGTTCGGCGACACATACGGACTGGAGATCAGCAGTTTTGAGAATATAGGAACTATGGTAAAATACCGGCTTCCCATCATAGACGGGACAGAACCGGCAAAGGAAAATCCAGGAGGAGAAAATGTTTAAAATCATAATTGCAGACGATGAGCCGGTGATCATCAGAGGACTGAAAAAAATGATGAACTGGGAGCGCCTGAACGCGGAGGTGATCGGGGAGGCTGCCAACGGCGAGGAACTTCTGAAAAAGACAGAGGAGCTGAAACCGGATATTATTATTTCCGATGTTGCCATGCCCAGGAAGACCGGTCTTGATGTGATTCGGCAGATCAGGGAGAACGGCTGGAAGATAAAGGTCATATTTTTAAGCGGCTATCAGGAATTTGACTATGTGAAAAAGGCGATCAGCTATGAGGCGGTGGACTACCTTCTGAAGCCGGTGGGGCAGGAGGAGCTGGAACAGTCCATTCTGCGGGCTGAAAAAATGCTGCGCACGGACAGTCCCATGGAATACTGGGAGGAAGAGAAGGATGATATGCAGACGGTGTTCAAGAAGATCAACTCTGAGTATGAGTGCAGGGATCTGTACGGCCATTTTCAGGAGATGGGGATAGAGACAGAGGGAAAGCAGTTCATCGGCGTGTGCTTTGCCATTTCCCCTGAACTGAACCGGAAGGTGACGGACCAGAATATGAGAGAGCTGCTGCGCTTCTCCATTTTCAAGAGGATACAGGAGCATCTGAGGGAGAATAGGAGCGGGTTTGTCATCAAGCGGGAACCAAACAGCAGTAATGTGATTCTCCTCATGGAAAAAGACCGGGACGATGCCTGGGTGAGAGAAGAGATCAGACGCATCAGGGAACACATTTACGGGGAATATAAAATATGGCTCATAACCGGCGTGGGGAAAAGGGTAGAGCAGGCATCTGACCTGAAATACGCGTATAAGACGGCAAAGTTTTCCTGTGAGCTTTACTATTTCTGCGAGGAGGATGTGGTCTGGTATCAGGAGATATCCAGAGAGTTTTGTTCTTCCTTTGAGGATTACAATACTTGCTATAAGGAACTGCTTGACCAGATCTTAAACCGGAGGGAAGAGTGGACGGCAGCACTTACCAGGATTCTGGACATCATTGAGAATCTTCATTACGGAAACAGATATGCCGCTGAGAACCGGTGTATCGCCATGGCTATGGATCTGTTTCGTGATCTGCAGGAGTACCGGGTGCTCACAGAGGATTTCAGGGAGGAGTACGACAGGTTTACCGCCAAAATACGGGCCCAGAGTACTTTCCGGGAGCTGAAGAAGCTGGTGTGCACTTATCTGGGAAAACTCATAGGGGAGAATGCATTTAACGGCACTGACAGTGAGCGGGAGACCATCACACTGGTGAAAAACTATATCCAGGAGCATTACGCGGAGGATATCGGCCTTGGGAGCATGGCGAAGATGGTATATATGAACCCGTATTATTTCAGCACGTTTTTTAAGAAGGAGACGGGACAGAACTTCAAGAATTATCTGGTAGAGGTGCGCATGAGGGAGGCTATGAAGCTGCTCATGGCTTCGGATATGAAGACCTATGAGCTGGCAGAGGCTGTAGGTTATCACGATGTACGCACATTTACGGACAAATTCAGGGAAGTTTTCGGGGACAGTCCATCCGCTTATAAAAAGCGCAGAAAAATATAAAAGAGCTGTTTCGCCGGGGCTGTATATTTAACGCGGGGAATGTGTATAAGAGCAGTGGCAGCAGATGAAAAAGGGTGGTGTTTTTAATATTATTCCGTGGGGTTTTTTAGGAGAGTGCCCGATTTCATTGTCCGTGTTTTGAAAGTATGATACTCTTTCGTCAGTACAAATGGTACGGAAAAAAATCAGATGAAGGAAAGAGGGAAATATCATGAAGAAAAAGGTAGTAGCAGCGTTAATGTGTCTCACAATGGCCATGTCACTGGCAGCATGCGGCGGCGGTTCCGGCAGCTCAGAGGGAGAATCAGCCTCCAAAGGAGACAGCAAGAACGAGGAGAGAGTTGTGGAACTTTGGACCTGCTGGACAGACGGCGCGGATACACAGATCGCGGGTACGGAGCAGATCAAGAAGTTTGAGGAAGAGACCGGAGTTAAAGTAAATCAGACAAACTTCACATATGACATGCTTCATGAAAAAATTCTGACAGCGGCAGCAGGCGGCAACGTACCGGACCTGATCTGGGGACTTCCGGAGTATGTCGGTGAGTTTTACAACATGGGAATCGTTGAGGACCTGACAGACCGTTTTAATGAGTGGGAAGATAAAGACGCCCTGTCCGAGGCCGTGGTGAAAGCCATGACCATTGACGACAAGATCGTGGGCATTCCCTATGAGATGACTGTGCGTGCTTACCTGACACATGAAAAGGATATCACAGCAGCAGGCATTGAAGTTCCGAAAACATGGGAAGATCTGCTGGCACAGACAGATTATAAAGAGAAAAACGGAAAATACCTGACAGAGCTGGCCTGCACAGGCGTCCGCTCCGCACAGGAGCTGCTGGTATACCTGGCACAGTATGATCTGGAGATTGCTTCTGCACAGGATGATGGCAAATATAAGAACACCTGGAAAGACAACAAGGATGAGCTTGAAAAGGCAACAAAAGTATTCCAGTTCTATAAAGACCTTGTAGATCAGGGAATCATTGACCCGAACTGCAAGAACTGGGGCTGGGAAGAGACAGACGAGAACTTTGCAACAGGAATCACCTCCACATATGTATCAGGAAACTGGCTGGCAGAACGTGAATCCTCCAACCCGGATACCATGGATGATGTGGCAGTATCCGCGATCCCTTATCCGTCAGACGGACACGAGGCTACTTACATGGAATGTAAACCGCTGTTCATCATGGCTGACAGCAAGAATAAGGATGACGCGTTTGAACTGGCAACTGCATTCTGCAGTAAAGAATGGCAGGAAGCAGGATTTGCAGACCGTTCCCCGCGCTCTGATGTGTCCACAGACAGCAAATGGAGCAAGGATTTCCAGGCATTATCCGATACAGGAATCACCTTCCCTCCGGTAACCCTGGGAGGAATCACACAGGCTATGCAGGACGCCATGGCGAAAGTGCTTCAGGAAGGCGAAACTCCGGAAGCAACAGCAGAATGGTTATGTGACGCAGTCAATGCTTCCTTATCCGATTCCGGTGAATTAAGCGAATAAGAACAGAATGCCGGAATGTTTAGGCAGCAAGCGTAAGCGTTTCGGCGCAGGAGTCCGGCTTGCCGGGCTCCTGTTTCGTTACAGACAGAGTCACAGGAAGAGTCCTGGACCCGGTTAATTCGTATAGGAGGGATTAGAGTTGAATAAATTTAAGAAGCTTACCAGAGACCAGCGGAAATGGCGGACAGCGGTCATCATGCTGCTTCCCGCGCTTGTTTTCCTGGCTCTTTTGATCGCGTATCCCCTGGGGAAAGTAATCCATGACGCGTTTTACCATGTGCATCTGATCAACAAGTCCATGACCGGTTTTGCCGGGATGGCCAACTTCCAGAAGGTTCTGGCAGATGAGCATTTTGGACAGGCAGTGAAGAACACTGCGTACTGGACCATTTTCTCTGTACTGGGTGAATACCTGGTGGGCATGGTGACAGCAGTGCTGCTGAACCAGAAGTTTAAGGGCAGGGCCATATTCAGGACCTGTATCTTTATACCGTGGCTTGTACCCATTATCGTTGCAGGCATGACCTGGGACTGGATGCTGAACCCGGAGTTCGGTATCATCAACTATGCGCTGACTAACATGCATATAATCAGCCAGCCCATCAATTTTCTCGGTGATTCCAAATACGCCATGGCAACCGTTATTTTTGTAAATATATGGAGAAGTTTTCCGTACTACACCATCTCCTTTTTGTCAGCCATGCAGTCCATCCCGGGAGATCTGTCCGAGGCGGCTGCTATTGACGGAGCCGGCGTGTTCAAACGTTTCTTCAAGGTTACGCTCCCGCAGCTGCGCAGCGTTTCCCTTGTGATCGTGTTCATACATATTATCTGGACTGCCATCAACTTTGACTTTATCTGGGTTATGACAGAGGGCGGTCCAAACTATGCGACGGAGACCCTGCCGCTTATGATCTACCGCTACTCTATGAAGAAGTTTGACGTTGGTGCTGCTTCGGCGCTTTCTACCATGATGTTTACGGTTATGGTGGTGCTGTTCATTTTCTATTACAGGAAGCGTTCCAGTCTCAGCGATGATATGGCGTAAGAAAGGAGGAGATAAGAGATGTTAAATAAAAGAAACCGTGTTATCAGCAAGATTGTCACCTATGTATCCCTGGTGTTTTTTTCAGCCATCTGTATTTTCCCCTTTTTGTGGATGCTTCTGTCAGCGCTGAAGCCTAAGACAGAGATACGTACGGCAACGCCGTCACTTTTGATCCATGCCCCGACTCTGGAAAATTTTAAAAGGGTACTGGTGGATGTGGGATTTTTGCAGTATATTAAAAATAGCTTTTTTGTTTCTATTGTGGCATGTGTTCTCTCTATGATCATAGCTGTCATGGCAGGATACGCCCTGAGCCGGTATTATAAGATGAAACTGGTGAAGACCTCCAATCTGGCAATGATGCTCTCACAGATGATTCCCGGTGTGCTGCTTTTAGTGCCCCTGTATCTGATCATGCAGAAAATGCAGATTCTGGAGTCCTATACTTCTCTGATTCTGGCTTATACCACTTTTGTAATACCCTTGTGCACCTTTATGATGAGCAGCTTTTTCGATACTGTGCCTTTAGCGCTTGAGGAGGCTGCGGAGATTGACGGGTGCAATAAGGCGCAGACTATTTTTAAGATCATATTGCCCTTATCTCTGCCAAGCCTGGTGTCCACAGGACTTTACGCTTTTATCAATGCATGGAATGAGTTCATGTTCGGATACATATTTATCTCCACCGACAAATACCGGACACTGACACCTGCCATCATGCTGTTTAAAGGGGTAAACACGGTTGACTGGGGCGGCCTCATGGCCGGTTCCGTGGTTGCCGTGATTCCTGTCACCTTTATTTTCCTGTTCCTGCAGAGGTATTTCCTGGCAGGATTAATGAGCGGTTCAGTGAAGGGCTGACGGGAGGAAAAAAATGAAGAGAATCGAATTATATGAGAACAAGATCCATATGCTGTGGGAGGTGACAGATGCCGGAGAGATCAAACTGCTGCACTTTTCCGCACTGCCCTTTGATGAGAAGACGCTGACCTCAGAGACGGGGACCCAGTCCTTTTATCCGGTGGAGATCCTGGTTACGGGCCAGGACCGTGTGGGAGAACGGCATGGTCATAAGTATATCCAGACTTCCCCGGGATACAGGATGAAATACAGAGAATTCAGAGATTTCCGTAACGAACTGGGAAGGAAACTGGAGGTAGTGACAGAAGATGACATTACCGGCCTTGATGTTACCAGCCATTATCAGTTCTATGACGGGATTTCCGTGGTACGTGTCTGGACTGAGGTGAAGAACCGGGGAACAGAGCCGCAGGGACTGGAGTATGTATCCTCCTTTGCGCTGAATGGTATCGAGAAGGAGGGAATGCGTGAGTTTGATGAGAAGCTGGAGCTTAGGATCCCTCACAACGCATGGCAGAAGGAGCTGGACTGGGCATCCTACAACCTGCATGAACTGGGACTTTCCTCTACGCAGCCGCATCCTATGCACCGTTCTTCCAAGACTGTCGGCATAGGAAATACAGGGAACTGGTCGGCTAAGGAGTATATTCCCATGGGATATCTGGAGAATCAGGAGACAGAAAGTTCTCTGTTCTGGCAGATTGAGCATAATGGCTCCTGGTATTGGGAAATCAGTGACCAGGACGGGCACGTGTATTTGAAGCTGAGCGGTCCTACAGAGCATCACAACCATTGGTGGAAGAACCTTCAGCCGGGAGAGACCTTTGTGACGGTTCCGGCGGCTGTGGGAGCAGCTGCAGGCGGATTTGATGAGGCCATGGGAGAACTGACCAGGTACCGCCGGGCGATCCGCAGGGTGAATGATGACAATGAGAATCTAAAGGTTATTTTTAATGATTATATGAACTGCCTGTTCGGAGATCCCACAACAGAGAAGGAGATCCCGCTGATCGACAAGGCAGCAGAGGCAGGATGTGAGTATTTCTGCATTGATGCAGGCTGGTACTCTGCAGGCTACTGGTGGGACGGCGTGGGTGAATGGCTGCCGTCCGGGGAGCGTTTCCCGGGCGGGATCAAAGAAGTGACAGATTACATACGGTCGAAAGGGATGATTCCCGGTGTATGGCTGGAGCTGGAAGTCATGGGAATCAAATGCCCGAAGGCAGATAAGGTACCGGATGACTGGTATTTCATGCGCCATGGAAAACGCGTCTATGACAGAAGCCGTTACCAGCTTGATTTCCGTAATCCCCAGGTGCGTGCCCATGCCACAGAGGTGATAGACCGGGTGGTAAATGAGTACGGTGTCGGATATATCAAGATGGATTACAATATAGAGCCGGGAATCGGCACGGAACTGGATGCCGACAGCTATGGAGACGGACTTCTGGGCCATAACCGGGCATATTTGGAATGGCTGGACGGCATTTTTGAGAAGTACCCGGATCTGATCATAGAAAACTGTTCCTCCGGCGGCCTCCGCATGGATTACGCCATGCTGTCCCGTTACAGCATCCAGTCCACCAGTGACCAGGAGGACTATGTAAGGTACGCTACGATCACAGCCAACGCGCCCTCCGCAGTGACGCCGGAGCAGGCTGCTGTCTGGTCTTATCCTCTGACGGACGGGGACTGTGAGGAGGTTATCTTTAACATGGTGAACGCACTGCTTCTGCGTATCCACCAGAGCGGACATTTAGTGAATCTCAGCCCGGAGCGGTTCGGATATGTGAAGGAGGCGATTTCTTATTATAAGACGATCCGCCATCTGACCAAAAAGGCACTGCCTTACTGGCCGCTGGGTCTGTCCTCCTACAATGACCCATGGGTGAGCCTGGGACTGGAAGCGGAAGGGAAGGATTTCCTGGCTGTGTGGAGAAGAGACAGCCAGTCTCCGGTACAGGAAATCCCTGTGAAGCATCTGAAAGGAAAAGAAGTGGAGGCGGTATGCGCCTATCCACAAAGCGCAGAGTGCGGATTTCACTGGAATAAAGAGGCAGGCACGCTGACTGTAGAGCTGCCTGAGAGAGTGAGCGCAAGAATATTTGAATTGCGGTATTGAAAGTATGAGAGAGAAATAGAGGTTTAGAGTGTGCAGGAGAATGGCACGCGGCTGGGATGGTCTTATTTGTTTTTTGGGGACAACCTGGCTGCGTGTTTTCTTATGGAATATTGTTTGGAGGGGTGCTGATTCTGCCAATCCATACAGGTGCTGCAGGTATTATACACTGTATTTTATGGGTAAAACAAGCAGAAAACATGGCTGCCTCCTTACTAATTACATACGAAAGCCCAAGATAACTTTTGAATTATGGGTAAAACAAGCAGAAAACATGGCCGCCTTTTTACTGATTACATACGAAAGCCCAAGATAACTTTTGAATTATGGGTAAAACAAGCAGAAAACATGGCCGCCTCCTTACTAATTACATACGAAAGCCCAAGATAACTTTTAAATTATGGGTAAAACAAGCAGAAAACATGGCCGGACCCTTACTGATTACATACGAAAGCTAAGGGTATCTTTTAAATTATCTGTAAATCAGGAGAAATCTGTAGTTATTCTTCTTGGCTATTTGTAAAATATAGAAATTCTGTGGCTGTCATCTGCATCTGTATCGTTAAATGATAGATTGGGTTAACTGATATTGGGAGTGAACAGCAAAAATGTATTTTTTGAAAATTTTGTATCGGAGTTTTGATTGACATAGCTGTGAAAACGTGATAGAGTGTTTTTATCTTCAAAAAGATGTATTTTATGAATGCATTTTCATATTATCCCTGTTCAGGGATTGAATACCCCATTTTATGAAATGAAATTTATTAATTTGATTTTTGCAGGGAAACTGTGCCGTTTTATTCATCAAAGAAAAGGCAGCAGGTGTTTGTTTTTGTGCCTGGAGAGAACAGGCAGGCATTTCAGAACAACAGTCTGCCTCATATCGCTTCGGAAGTTTTGAGATTTTCATGCCTTGGGCCTGAAAATATCTCGCGGGACAGTGGCATGTGAACAGTAACCATAATATTCGTCTGACAGAAAATGTGTTTGAAAGAGGTTGAGGTATCCGCCTGTAAAGGTTATACTATGCGTATAGATAACCGATATCTTTTCATCTTTCAGTTACGGAGAGGAGTAGGGATGGAAAGATATACAAACATCAGATTCATCATGAAGCCAAAGGTAGATTTCTGTTTTAAGGAACTGATGGAGGATGCAGAGGTACGAAAGGGATTCATAGCAGCTGTTCTGCACATACCGCCGGAGGAGGTGGAGGAGACCACGCTGCTGCCGACACATCTGAGAACCAGATATGAGGAAGATAAGCTGGGAATTTTGGATGTACGTGTACGGTTAAAGGATGGGACGCAGATTGACATAGAAATTCAGGTCAGCCCGTTTTTGTTGTGGCCGGAGCGCTCCATGTTCTATCTCTCAAAAATGTTCACAGACCAGCTGGAAAAGGGCGAGAGTTATGAAAGGCTGGAGAAATGCGTACACATCGGGATTCTGGATTTTATTTTGTTTGGCCGGGACGAGGCATTTTATTCCTGCTTTCATATGAGGGAAGACACAAACCACCGACTTTATACAGACAAGCTGGAGGTGCATATCCTGGAGCTGCCGAAACTCAAAAACCATGAGTATCCTGAAACAGAGCTTCTGAACTGGGCAAAATTCATGAATGCCGAGAGGCAGGAGGATTTTGAAGAGATGGCGGAAAAAGACAAGTATATCGAAAAGGCATACGAAACTTTGAAAAATATCAGCGCAGATGAAGAGAAAAGACTGGAATATGAAGCCCGCGAGAAGGCACTGCGGGATCACAATTATCTCATGCAGAGCAATTGGGAGGCCGGATTGGAGGCAGGCAGAAAGGCTGGTTTAGAGGCGGGCAGAAAGGCCGGGCTGGAATATGGTGAAAATCGAGTAAACAGGCTGATTCAACTGTTGATAGCCAATTCCCGTGGGGAGGAAATTGAGAGAGCAGTCAGCGATAAAGCGTATCAGGATGAATTGTTTCTGGAATTTAAGTTATAGACCTGATTGACCGGACGCTTCGATATTAATTTTTGAATTCAGACGGTTCATAACTCTTCAGTCCGGTCCGCACATAAACAGCACTGTCTGTGCGCAAGTGCAGTTACGGGCAATTCTATTATTTTCCACCTGTATTCTACCCTCAGTGGATAGGATTCTCTGCTGAAATACGGTATAATTTTGACAGACTAACTATTAAAAGTCAAATCTAAAAATGAAGTTTTTTGAATGAATTGCAGAAATGCATTTCAGCTTTATTTGA
>NZ_JBBMFP010000008.1:0-246538 GCF_040095955.1 Blautia caccae
CCAGAACCACGGCTCACTTGCTTAGTTTACGTATTAAAGCCAAAGGTTCCCTGCTTTTTATCTGTAAAGTGTGACCAGAACCAAGGCTCACTTGCTTAGTTTACGTATTAAAACCAAAGGTTCCCTGCTTTTTATCTGTAAAGTGTGACAAAAACCACGGCACGCTTACTTAATTTACAGACTAATACCAAAGATTCCCTGCATTTTATCTGTAAAGTGTAGCCAAAACCAAGGCTCACTTACTTAATATACATACTAAAACCAAAGGTTTCTTCCAATTTACCTGTACTTTCCTTCACAACAGCAAAAAAGCTGCCGGATGCCACAAGATCTGCTCCCTGCTGCAGTCATGGGCCTGTATAGACAAAATGACTGCTGCAGAGAACGTACTTGCGCGGCACGCGGCAGCTCTCTTATATCAGGTCCGGGCAGTAAGTGCGGGGCCCGGCTGAATCGTTAATCCTGTTTTTTCATAAACTCCATATAGCTGGAAACCATCAGCGCGATCTTGAATGTCAGTGCGTCGTCAAACACCCTGATATCAAGTCCTGTGCTCTTCTGGATCTTCTCCAGTCTGTACACCAGTGTATTCCTGTGCAGGAAGAGCTGGCGGGATGTCTCTGAAATGTTCAGATTATTGTCAAAGAATTTGTTGATGGTGTTCAGAGTCTCATCATCCAGGGATTCCGGCAGCTTGCCTCCGAATACCTCTTTCATGAACATTTCACACAGAGGCATGGGAAGCTGGTAGATCAGACGGCCGATTCCCAGATTGTTGTATCCCACAATGGTCTTCTCCACATAGAATATTTTACCTACGTCAAGAGCCATCTTCGCTTCTTTATAAGAACGTGATACATCCTTGATCTCATTGATGATATTGCCGTAGGACACGCGCACCTGGGACATAGCCTCAGCATTGAGCATATCCACGATCATCTTGGCAATGCTCTCAATGGATTCGTAATTGTCAGTCTCTTCCAGATTCCGAACAATGATGATATTTTTCTCATCAATCGCTGTGATGAAATCGTTTGTTCTGGACACAAACAGGTTTTTCAGAATCTCAATGGCATCCTGATCCTTCTCATTTTTGGTCTCGACCAGAAGCACTACTCTCCTGGCTTCCACCGGGATATGCAGTTTTTTTGCACGGTTGTATACATCTACCAGAAGCAGATTGTCGAGGATCAGATTCTGGATAAAATTTGACTTATCAAAACGCTCTTTGTAAGCCACGATCAGATTCTGAATCTCCGCAACAGCCACGCGGCCAATCATATAGGCATCCTCATTGCCGCCTTTTGCGATCAGAATAAACTCCACAGACTGCCCGTCATAAATCTTGAAGAAATGGTAGCCTTTCATTACCTGGCTGTCCGCCATTGATTCCACAAAGCCGGACACATCACCGAAATCTTCATTCTCAACCGGAAATGTAGTAGAGTTTACCTTTCCATCCACATCCATAACACAGAGATCTATCCTCGTTATGGTTCTCAATTCTTCTAATGTCTTCTGTATCACCTGGCTTGAAATCATAGTTATTCTCCTTCTGCACACTTATCAAAAATACTAATATATCAATTACTATAACGTATTTTCGACAAAATTTCAATTTTTTATTTTCGTACACTAGAGCCTGTTTGAAAATTCATTCCGACAATCTGTGACGTACAGCTTGGCGAAAGCAATTTTCAAACACGCTCTAGGCTGGCAGCTTTTCCTATATAAAAACTGCCGCAGATAAATCCGCGGCAGTCTGTATCTTTTCATAACAATTAGTTTGTGATAACCTGTTCTGTTTCTTTGTCGAATACGTGAATCTTTTCCAGATCCAGTGAGAATTTAACAACATCGCCTGTTCTGGCTGTTGTACGCGGATTAACTCTTGCTGTCATCGGGAATCCTTCTGTGTCAAAGTATAAGTAAACCTCAGCACCAAGTAATTCGTAAACAGTGATCTTACCTTCGATTACGCTGCCCGGGAATGCCTGAATACGAGCTTCATCATCGTATACGTGCTCAGGACGAATACCCATAACAACTGTCTTTCCGTCATAGCCGCCGTCGATGAGCGGTTTTCTCTTGGAAGCAGGTAAAGCGATTGTAGTTCCGCCGATTTCCAGTTCAACTTCATTGCCTTTTACGTGGCATACTGCATCCATCATGTTCATCTGAGGAGAACCGATGAATCCTGCTACGAACAGGTTCTTCGGAGCGTTGTATAAGTTCTGAGGTGTATCAACCTGCTGTACGATACCGTCTTTCATAACAACGATTCTTGTACCAAGTGTCATAGCCTCTGTCTGGTCATGTGTTACGTAGATAATGGTTGCACCTAATCTCTCATGCAGTTTGGAGATCTCAGTACGCATCTGTACACGAAGTTTAGCATCCAGGTTTGACAGAGGTTCGTCCATCAGGAATACTTTAGGTTCACGCACGATAGCACGTCCCATAGCAACACGCTGTCTCTGACCACCGGAAAGAGCTTTCGGTTTACGGTCTAACAGTTTCTCCAGGTCAAGGATCTTAGCTGCTTCTTTAACCATTTTATCAATCTGGTCTTTCGGAACTTTTCTCAGTTTCAGACCGAATGCCATGTTATCATATACGGTCATATGCGGATACAGAGCGTAGTTCTGGAATACCATTGCAATATCTCTGTCTTTAGGTTCTACATCATTTACAACCTTGTCACCGATTTTTAATGTACCGCCTGAAATTTCTTCCAGACCTGCGATCATACGAAGTGTAGTAGATTTACCACAACCTGAAGGACCTACGAAGATGATGAATTCTTTATCTGCGATTTCAAGGTTAAAATCTTTTACTGCTTCGAATCCGTTTGGATATGTTTTGTTAATATGCTGTAATGATAAGCTTGCCATTTTCATTTCCTCCTAATTGTTACGCGTCTCTTTGCTTTGATTAACTGTTACAAGTATAACACTGACACCCGGTTTTTTACCATGGTTCAATTAAACAAAGATTAAATAAAGTCTTTGTTATCATCTCTAAGAAAATACACCCTATTGGCAATTTACCGAATTTTCTTTTCTTCAATATACAACTTGCACAATGGATATCATTTCTCCATATTTTACCTGCAGTTCGCGGGTTTCACGGGAAATATGATGGTTGTCTTGAACAGGTCTCCGTCCAGATAGATCTCGAACCTCCCGTTCATAAGCTCTACCAGGTTCTTGGCAATGGAAAGTCCCAAGCCGCTGCCCTCTGTGCTCCTGGACTCATCCCCCTGGATGAACCGTTCGGTCAGCTCATCCGCATCGATGTTCAGGGGCTGGCTGGATATATTCTTCAGGGAAAAGGTGACTTTCTTTTCATCTGCCTTCATGTCCGCATATACCCGGCTTCCCGGAAAGGCGTATTTGACAATATTGCCGTACAGGTTATCCATGACTCGCCACAAAGCCCTGCCGTCGGCGCAGATATACACATGCTCCTCAGGCATACTGTTCACGGTCTGCAGCCCGCGGCTTCGGAGCTGCTCAAAGAATTCCCCCTGTACCTGCTGCTGGAATTCCCGGAAGTCTATCTGCTCGGGCTGGATATGGAAATTGCCGGAGTTGATCTTGGAGACTTCAACCAGGTCCTCCATTAGGATCTTCAGACGCTCTGTCTTCTTGTCCAGCACATCCACATACTCCTCGATCTTGGGATTTTGTATCTCCTCCCGCTTCAGAAGGCCGATGTAACTGATGATGGATGTGAGGGGTGTCTTTAAGTCGTGGGAGACATTGGCGATCAGATCCGTCTTTCTGCGCTCATTGCGCACACTCTCCTGGACGGCTTTTTCCAGATTGTCGCCGATCCGGTTGATGTTGTCCGCTATCTCCGCGTTTATCCGGTTTAAATTCTCTGTTGGTATTTTATAGGTAAAATCCTCATCGGAAATCTTCCGCACACCGTCCAGCATCTGCACCCTTGCGCTTATCTCCCTCAGAATATGACCTCCTGCGTAGAGGTTCATAAAGACAAGTATTACAGCTCCCACTGTCCCTCCGCGGCACAAGAGAAAGCTCAGCACCACATAGAGGACAAATCCCGCCAGCGCAAAGGCCGCCTTCTTACCGCCCCGGATGCCGGCCCTGTAATTGCCGATAATCTGGGATACTATGCTGCCCCTGCCGAGAGTCCCCATTTTCCCCCTGCGCACAATACTCAGGACTCCCACCAAAAGAAACACATAAATAAATAAGAGCATCACCACATTGCCTGTTGCCCGGGGAGGCGGAAGGATCTCCTCCATGCTGCGTTTTACGATCACTGCTGCCAGACACAGAAGCAGACCCATGGGTACCAGCAGAAATTCTATGGAGATCTTGTCAAAATACCTGCTCAGCCGCCTTTCCTGCCCTGCCCTTTTCACTGTCATCACACAGAGTGCCAGAAGGGAAATGAAGAAAACGGCAGCGGAAAAGATCAGGCCTTTCGGAAAGGTACGGATGAACCAGGACCATTTGTGATAAAACTGGCTGCCGCCCCACAGATAATCCTTTGCTGCAAATGTCCTGTCAATCCAGACGGAAAGGGTGATATTTTCCGTATCCGAAATATCCTCGTTGAGCTTTTTTATGATGTCATATTTCATCTCATAGGACAGAGGTACATCTGTATCCAAGAAAAAAGTATCTCCCTGGAACAGAAGTCTGGCGGAATTCTGCTTCTCTTCTTCCAAGGTGCAGTTAGTGTACACCAAGCCGGTCTCCACATTCTCAAACCTGTACTTAATATTGGTGTTCTCCGCTTTGAATCTCTCCTTGTCCTTTACATACTGAGGCATCTCAGCGTCAATTTTTAACAGGCACACAGCCAGTTCGGAGGCACAGTGTACTTCGCTTGCACGCCTCAGGTTCTGCTCCGACATGACAAACTCCAGAATGCTGTCATAGCCCTGAGGCGTATACAGTTCATCCAGGGTTCCCTTGATCTCCTTCAGCTCACTTACACTGTACAGATTCTTCTCATTTTCCCGGATATAGGATTTCCACCACTTGTAGCTCTCCTTCTGCTCACTCCAGTCATAGAGCTGCTGCAGGGTGTACGCCAAACCGTTAGTGTTGCTGCCGCTTATGATTCCCTGCTCGGCATATTCCAGAATGTCTACCTGCTTGTCAGGGTCATACTTCCCGTCTGTCTCAAAATTCATTCTGAGGCGTATATAGTCAATAAGCTCTGACATCTCATTCTTTACATTCTGGGCATAATCCCTGGTCTTGTAGTAAGGAGGTGTCTCCCCCGCAAGCCAGCCGGGATCCTGCCATACCTGATAATAGTCGGCAATGATAATGTAGATCATCACGATCACTGCAAATAAAAAATGCAGGATCAGGGTCCCTGGATAACAGAACGGACGCCTATTCCTGCCGGGTTTTTTCTCTTTTCTGCCTCTAAATATTTTCAATTTTGTATCCCACTCCCCAGACTACTTTCAGATACCTCGGGTTCTTCGGATTCAGTTCGATCTTCTCCCGGATATGGCGGATATGTACTGCCACCGTGTTGTCAGCGCCGATGGCTTCCTCATTCCATATATTACGATAGATCTGCTCAATAGAAAATACTTTCCCCTTATTTTTTAAAAGAAACAGAAGAATATTATATTCAATGGGAGTAAACCGCACTCCCTTACCATCCAGGGTCACCTCTTTGGTATCGTCATCCACCACCAGTCCCCCGGAAAAATAAATGTGTTTGTCCTGCCCTTTCGGCATATTTCCCAGTTCTGTATAGCGTCTGAGCTGGGACTTTACCCGTGCGATCAGCTCCAGGGGATTGAATGGCTTCTCCATATAATCATCCGCTCCGGCGTTGAGCCCGGCTATCTTATCCTCATCCTCTGTTTTGGCTGTCAGGCAGATGATGGGAATCGTTGAAAATCTGCGAATCTGTGTGATTGCCTGTATGCCGTCCATTTTCGGCATCATGATATCCACGATCAGCAGGTGTACATTCTCCCTGCGCACCACTTCCGCAGCCTCCATTCCATCATAGGCACACAGTACCTCATACCCCTCCTCCGAAAGATAAAGCTCTATGGCATGCACAATCTCTCTGTCATCATCACAAACAAGTATCCTGAACATGTTAACACCTCTTGTCATTATTTTGCATCCAGCACCGGCATCCGTCCGGGATACCTGTGCCCTGAATCATCTCAGGACGTGGCGTCACTGCTGTAGATTTATTATACCATTGTTTCGACATTTACCGTAAAAAACGAACGCAAATTCCGGAAAATTAAGAAAAACTTAAAGATTTCCTTTCAAATATACAGATAATGAACGTTTCACAGCCATACAGCATTAACAAAATGGAAACTTCTGGTATTTTCTAAAATAACAGTAATTATTTCAGGATCGCTTTACATATCCTCCATTCTTTTTTATAATAATACGAATTAGACAAGTGCAAGGGAAAGGAATTTTACTATGTTTCGATTGATGGGAACCATTTATAAAGACACACATGTGGTCAAGAGCACCGTCATATGTGATGAGACAGACATGAACCGCACCAAGAAAGTATTTCACTGTCTGGACGCCATCTGTTATGAGTTCGATTTGGAAAAGCCCCTGTGGCTGGATGTGAATATCAAGGATTTCCAGAAGCATGCAAAGGCGCGCTTCAACCAGGATAATTTTATCGAAGTGCTGGATTTTGATTATCTGGAAATACAGGTCATTGAAGAGGGATGAGAAAAACAGCCCGCCCGGAAGTTCCCGGGCGGGCCTTTCTTTCCTTACAGTCTTTTCAGTAACTCTTCTCTTCTGTCCTCGTATCCCGGTTTTCCAAGGAGTGCGAACATGTTCTTCTTGTAGCTCTCAACACCCGGCTGATTGAAGGGGTTCACACCTGACAGGTAACCGCTGATACCGCAGGCAAATTCAAAGAAATAGAACAACTGTCCAAGGTAAAACTCGTCCTGTCTCGGGATTTTAACCATCAGGTTCGGGGTATTACCGTCTGTATGGGCAAGGATTGTTCCGTTCATGGCGCTCTTGTTTACGAAGTCCATGCCTTTTCCGGCCAGATAGTTCAGGCCGTCTAAGTCATTCTCTGCCTCTTTGATGGCAAGGTCTTCTTTGGGCTCTTCGATGGCAAGAACAGTCTCGAACATGATTCTGGAGCCATCCTGGATAAACTGTCCCAGGGAGTGCAGGTCTGTGGTAAAGTCCACGGATGCCGGGTAGATGCCCTTCTGATCCTTACCTTCGCTCTCACCATATAACTGTTTCCACCACTCTGCAACATAGTGCAGGGTAGGCTCATAGTCAGCCAGAATCTCAACGGATTTGCCTTTTCTATGAAGAATGTTGCGGACTGCCGCATACTGCAGCGCGTCATTTTCCGCATACGGAGTATTCAGTGCCAGTTCTCTTCCGGATGCTGCACCTTCCATGAGCTTATCAATGGAAACGCCGCTCACTGCGATAGGCAGAAGTCCAACGGCTGTCAGCACGGAGAAACGTCCTCCCACGTCATCCGGAACTACGAAGGTCTCATATCCTTCCTCTGCTGCCAGGGTCTTTAATGCGCCCTTGGCTTTATCTGTTGTAGCATAGATCCTTTTTGCTGCCTCTTCTTTTCCGTATTTGTTCTCTGCCATCTCTTTGAACACACGGAAAGCGATTGCCGGCTCTGTTGTTGTGCCGGATTTTGAAATGACATTAATGGAGAAGTCTCTGTCTCCGATCACCTCAGCAAGGCCTTTTACATATGCGCCGCTGATGTTGTTGCCTACATAGTAGATCTCCGGAGCTTTACGGGCTTCTTTTGTAAGATTGTTATAAAATGGATGGTTCAGGAAATCGATGGCAGCTCTCGCTCCCAGGTAGGAACCGCCGATACCGATCACAAGCAGAACATCGGAATCATTTTTAATCTTCTCCGCTGCTTTCTTGATGCGGCCGAACTCTTCTTTGTCATAATCTACCGGAAGGTCGATCCATCCCAGGAAGTCATTTCCAAGGCCGTTTCTGGATACCAGGGTCTCTTTGGCCGCTTCCACCATTTTTTGCATTGCTGTTACTTCTTCTTCGCGGATAACGTCAGCGGCTTTTGAATAATCAAATGTAACTTTGTTTCCCATTGCTCTCTTCTCCTTTTTCCTGTCGTTTGCCTGAAGCTGACCTGACACTTATCAGGACAGCATGTCCAACTCAACTTGAACGTTGTCACTCAACAAATATAGTTTAGCAAATGATGGGAGGTTTATCAAGTTAGAAATTCCTTTATCACATCTTTGACGATAGCCTCCTCCTCTTTGTTCAGGAGATGGCTGTACCGTTCATCCGTGGCTGCCGCTTCCCGGATGCGCTCTTCCACCTTCTCGGCCCTCGGATCTTTGTCCTGACCCCTGCGGTCTGACATGGCCCGTTCCTTCTGGGCTCTCAGCCGCTGTTCCTGCTGAAGCTGTTCCTGCTCTTTTGCCTTTACCCTTGCCCTTCTGCCTGTCTTTCCTGCCTTGGCTGCCTTAGATCCGGTATTCTGACGGACAGGTTCTATCTGAACTACCTTCTGGCTGTCGCCTCTCTGGTTTTCCATATAATCCAACAGGTTTGTCTCAATGACCTCCTCCTGGAACCCCATGGATATCACCATGCGCAGCAGAAGAAGTGCGATACCCATAACCGCCGCGCTGCCCGCCAGAAGCCCCATAGCCGGAAAGTCTCTGGTGATGACCGGAAAAGAGATCCGCTCAAGGCCTGTCCTTCTGATCCACAGCGCCCCTGCTCCCGCGGCTAAAAAAGAGAGGACAAAAGTACACCAGGATACCCCTTTCATCTGCCGAAGGGTTATCGGTCCTATCTTTCGTCCTCTCATCCGCCTTGTGAGATACACAGCGGGGTTATGTATCGCTGAATCGTCTTTTACGTTTCTCTGATATTCCAGCAGAAACTGCTGCAGCCATTTGTCTTTTACCGCCGGAACATTTTTCAGGTCCCGGATTACTCTTCTGTTGCTCCCGTAGATTGCCAGTACGCTGAAAAGGCTCAGTAACCCCATCAGCCAGGTGCCATAATAAAATAAGTGCACAGTAAATCCTCCTCACTATTTCGGCGCGCAGAAAGCACGCTCTTTATGGCATTCATTATATAGCAACCCGGGCGTTTTGAAAACAAAAATCGTGCGTCAAATGGTGACAAAAGGCGCCTTTCTACAGCCTCTTAACCATGCTCTCCACCAGATTTACCGTGTGGCGGATCGCCTCTCTTTCAAAGGCGGGATAGTCCATATGGGCGCTGTCGTCAGCCTTGTCGGAGATGGCTCTTATCACCAGATAGGGGATTTGATTGAGATATGCCGCCTGTCCGATGGCCGCGCCTTCCATCTCTGTGCAGTATCCGTCTGTGTTCTCTATGATCTGGTCTTTCACCTCTTTTTTGGCTACGAACTGGTCACCGCTCACTACACGGCCCTCAAATACCTGGATATCGGGATTGACCTGACGGCATACCTCCGCTGCCAGGCTGCGCAGCGTCTCATCTGCCGGGAATGCCAGCGTATCCATTCTGGGCACCTGGCCGATGGGATAGCCGAACTCCCTGGCATCCATATCGTGCTGCAGGGTGTCTGTGGAGAGGACAATATCACCGATGTTGATCTCCGCCCGCAGGGAGCCTGCCACGCCGGTGTTGATGACGGCATCCACATGGAAGTCATCCGCCAGGATCTGGGTACAGATTCCCGCGTTTACCTTGCCAATTCCGGAGCGTACGATCACTGCCTCCTTACCGTTTAATCTGCCGCTGTAAAACTCCATGGAGGCTTTTTTCTCCACTGTTACATCTGTCATCTTCTCTTTCAGGATCGCCACTTCCTCCTCCATGGCGCCTATGATTCCTATATGTTTCATTGCTAAGTTCCTTTCTGTCGATATTATATATGCCGGCGTTTATCCGACCCCTCTGTAAGCCTCTATATGCCCCATTTTCAAAGGATTGAGGCGTTCCTCAGGATTTCCTCTATCCGTTCTGTTTCAGACGCATCAGCGGCCAGCAGAGGCGCTGTGCAGCCGGGATTCATATCCACGCCGCAGAGTACCATTGCCTTTTTTATAATGGGTATGAACTGTTCTGCCACATCATAGATGGCCATCAGTCCATCTATTTTCTGCTGATAAACCTGAAGTGCCTCCAAATCGTTCTCCCTTGCTGCTTTTGCGAAGCCGGAAGCAACAGCAGGGGCAAAGTTTGACAGGCCTGCAATACACCCGTCACCACCGCTCAGTACGTTATGGGCAAAAAATTCATCAAATCCGGAATATATTAAAAACTCAGGAAATTCCTTCTTCACTGTCTGTATGAGCGCACGGGTGTGTCCCATGGTTCCCACGGTATCTTTGATCCCAACGATGTTTTTATGTCTGCGTACCAGGTTCAGTACCACCTGGGGCTTCAGATCATATCCTGTCCTGTCCGGAAAATTATACAGAAGAACAGGTCCGTTCACACGGTCGGCAAGGCTGTCATAAAAGTTTTCCACTGCACTGTCCGGCAGATTAAAGTAATACGGAGAGATCACCATAACTCCGTCTGCCCCTGCTTCCAGAGCAAAATTAGAAAACTCCACGCATTCCTCAAATTCCATACTGCAGGTTCCTATATAGACGGTTACCCTGTGTGCAATGTACGCCACAGCCTCACGCACCATATTCCGCTTTTCCTCCATGGGCAGGGCAAAAAACTCACCGATGCTGCCGAAGATGAGAATTCCGTCAATACCTCCCTGTATCAGATGTTCATAGATTCTTTTGTTGGCTTCTATGTCAATATGTCCGTTTTCATCCAATGCCGTCACTGCCGGCGTGATCCATTTTGCATTCATAAATTAATTATGTCCTCTCTTTTATCTGATTAATCCTGTTGCGGTCTGCCGCGTTATTATATCTCTTCGTATCCTGCGCCCTTCATGGCAGACATAGCGTGGCTTGTATAACGGCCAAACAAACCCTTTCTCTTCGGACGGGGCAGAATGCCGGATTCGGAACGTTTTTTCAGAACAGCCTCGATCTCTTCCCCGGAGAGTTCCTGTCCCTGAATTCCGACTACTTCGAGACTTCTGTTCTGTACACTGTACTCCAGAATATCCCCCGTCTCAATAAAGGCCAGCGGGCCTCCTGCTGCCGCTTCCGGGGAGACGTGGCCGATGGCGGCACCTCTCGTTGCCCCTGAAAAACGTCCGTCTGTCACCAGGGCAACCGTGCCGTTCAGATGCTCATCACAGACAATGGCCTCTGTGGTCATGAGCATTTCCGGCATGCCGGTCCCTCTCGGACCTTCATAGCGGATAACAAGGATATCGCCCGGGTCTACCTCACCATCTACGACGGCCTGGTAAGCGTCCTCCTCACGGTTGTAGACCTTCGCAGGGCCTTTGTGCTCCCGCATGGATTCCACACAGGCGGAGTATTTGATAACTGCGCCTTCCGGTGCCAGATTGCCTTTTAAAATAGCTATGGAACCCTTTTCCTCCGCTTTCTCCACAGGGAAGATGACCTGGTCACGTTCCAGGCCGTAATTATGCAGATAGCCCAGGTTGCGGGCAAAGAAATTGTCCCTCTCCAGCTCCTCCAGATTTTCGCCCAGGGTTCTGCCGGTAACGGTCATGACGTCCAGATGCAGCATGTCCTTTAAATAAAGCTGAACCATGGGGATTCCTCCGGCAAACCAGAAGGATTCCGTCAGGTGCTGTCCGCTTGGGTTGATGTTGCCGATATGCGGTACTTTGTGGTTCAGGTCATCAAAAAGTTCCGGTTCCAATATGATTCCCAGCTCCCTTGCAATGGAGGGAAGATGGATGGTCGCATTGGTGGAGCCGCCTATGGCACTGTGAATGATGATGGCATTTTCAAATGCTTCCCTTGTCATGATACTGCCCGCTGTGATCTCACGCTCAACCAGTTCCATGATCATACGGCCCGCTTTTCTGGAATAAGCAAAAATATCCCGCATGGTGGCCGGCATAACAGCAGTTCCCGGAAGTGACATGCCCAGGGCTTCTGCCATACACTGCATGGTACTGGCAGTCCCCAGGAAAGTACAGGCACCGCAGGACGGACAGCCTGTGAGCTTATAGTCCCTGATCTCCTGCTCTGTCACTGCGCCCTCACGCTTTTGGCGCAGAGAAATATCCCCCGCAACCAGCGATGTGGTCATATCCGGTCCCGGGCGCATGCTGCCGCCGGGAATAAAGATGGTGGGCATGTCCAGGCGGGCTGCTGCCTTTAACTGGGCGGGAATGGACTTGTCACAGGAGGCGGAGAGGATCATGCCGTCCCATGGGTACACGGAACCGTGTACTTCTATCATATCACAGATCGCTTCGCGGGATGCCAGGATGTAGTTCATCCCGTCATGACCCTGGGCACATCCGTCACAGATATCTGTGGTGTGATACTGGGCCGGATAGCCGCCTTTCTCGAAGACTCCGTATTTTGCCTGCTCCATGAGGCCCGACAGATGGGTACTGCCGGGATGGCTGTCACCAAAGACATCCTCCAGAAGGATCTGAGGTTTCTTAATGTCCTCCTCATCCCATCCGGAGCCCATCTGCAGGGCGTCGAACTGGGACCAGAGAAGGCGCTGGGGGGCGCTTTTTTGTTTGTGGTTCATGGTGTATTATGTATCCCTTCTTTAATAGATTATTTGATGCTTTCATATTACAACTTTTTGAAGGGTTTGACTACTGTTAATTGGGTGACAGCGGCACAAAAGCCGCGGGACAAAGAATTTTCTTCATCCTGCGGCTTTTGTACTTGTTTTATAAAGGAGGTATTTTAACAAAATTACTTGATACGTTTTCTGACTACATATTCCCTGGCACCAGCAAGGACCAGGATGCCTGCAAAAAGGCCTACATAAATCAGGCCTGTATTGTCATTTTTCGTTATATTCTCCCCTTCACTCAATGGAACCTCTTCCCCATTGATGATGACTGTTCGGGTGCTGTCTTCTTCTGCCTGACCGGTCTGCTCCCGGTCTTTCAAAGGGGCTGCCTCTTCCGTCTGCCGATTTACAGGATCAGCCGAGAGCGCGTCCTGTCCTGCATGAGCAATAGTAATATTTCCAAGGGCAATCGCTATGCATAATATGAGAAGCAAGATTTTCTTTTCTAATCTTTTATGTCCCATAATGCACCCCTTTCCCCTGTCACTATGACTATTTCTTATCTGACGCTGCCTGTATTAAGGCTCCGTCTATATATTTTATTAATTCAAGTGCACTGCGAAAGTGCTTTTCACTCTTTTCTTCTGCCCATGTAACTTCACCCTGCCATGTGGCATCTCTGCTGCCGTCTATTTTAATTACAAAGGTTTCTGCTTCTTTTGCCATTTTAGCCCTCACTATAGTTTTATCTCGTCCGTTGGGTATTGTTACAAGCTGTATAAATGGATCACCGTGTTAATATCGATAACCATTCAGGTCTCTGCTTCTGTTATTCGTATTATACTTTAAGCGGCATTACCAAAAGCATTACACGCATTACTTTATTTGAATCATATTTTCATAAAGGAGTTTTTTGTAATGGTATAAAATAACAGACAGGACAAAAAACACCACGGAAACCGTTATGATTCGCGTCTGCGGATAACAGATGCTATGATTTCCAAAACCAGTGCTGCCGCAATCACACCGCCTGCAATGATCTTTCCCATTGTACTTGTCAGGGCTTGAGCGACCCTTCCCAAAACAGGGATGGTATATACCACTTTCCCTATAAAGTTGCTGTAGGGGACTGCGTTCATATCCTCCGTCTTGTTGGCATCTCCTTTGGTGATAAATTCACCCATGACCACTTTGTTCTCCACTACCCTGTGGGTGATAATGGCATTGGAATCCTTTGCGCCATAGAACGCGATCACATCATCTTCCTTCATGTCCTCCGGTGCTGTCTCCTGTACATACACCAGGCTTCCTGTGGGGATTGCCGGCTCCATGCTTCCGCTTACCACGGAATATGCATCATAGCCAAAAAGCCTGGTTGCTGTAATGGGAAGACAGACAAGCACCAGACTTACTAATAAAACAGTGCCCAGTGCACTGCAAATTGCAGACACTGGGCTTTTCCTATCCTTTTTCTTCTTTCTGCTCAAAACAAGTTATCCTTTCATCTGCGTCGTCTAATCAGAAATACTGCTAATGCGGAAAGAGCTGCAACTGCTCCGACTCCGATCGCGATGCCTGCTGCAAGGGGAAGGCCCTTCTTTACTTTCTCTTTGGTCTCTTCCGGATTGTCAGCCAGAGGTGTTTCATCCTCATCTAAATCGACAACTTCCTGGTTGCCCTGCGGCACTTCATTCGGCTCTATAACCTGAGTTCCCTCGTCTGTTCCGGCTCCTGCCGTACCTTCGGTTCCCTCAGTACCGGCTGTTCCGGCTTCACCTGCGGTGCCTTCTGTACCGGCTGTTCCCTCCGTTCCGGTGGTTCCTGTTGTGCCTGCCGGAGTACCTGCTGCCGGAGTCTCTACAACAGTTGTCTCTGTTGTGGTGGTTCCGGGTATAACGGTTGTGACGGTTGTTGTCTCGCCGGGTATGGTTACTGTCTCTGTTGTAACAGGTGTATATACGAAAGTAAATACGTTCTGTGCTTCATTGGAGGAGAGTGTCTTGGTCAGTGCCAGAGCCTGCGGTGTATAACCTTCCACATACAGGTAAGCCACTACCGGTTTGTCTCCCACATTGCCGTAATAAGTACGGCTCGGTGCCAGTTCGTTTCCTTCTTCATCATGATAATTAACAGTATAACCAACCATGTCGCCCTGAATTCCGTAAGCGACAACAAAATCTCTGTCACCATTTACATAAAATCCGGAGGTCTCAAGGGAATTATTGTCACGTCCGCTTATCCGGACACCTTTTACATAATATTTACTGGAATCTCCCAGTGCAACATCACCGTTCTGTACATCAAAGGATACTTTATCACCTAATTTCAGGCCGCTTACCACAACCCTGTCACCCTGTGCATCAATCACCGGTGTCCCTGTACTTACTACAGATAATCCGTCAATCCCGGAAAATGTACCCTGATTGCCTGCATAGAAGGTTGCTGTATAGGTGTATTCTCCATCTGCCGCAAAAACGCTGATCACAGATGAGCCAAAGAGCATGCAGACAGTAAGCAAAGATGTCAGAATCATTTTCAACTTCTTCATGACTTCAGCTCCCCTTTCTCATGGCGTTTTTTCATGGCTGCGATTCCCAGAAGCAGCAGTACCAATCCGCTGACTAATGCCGCTGTACTGAAAAGGAGGATATTTGTGGTATCTCCTGTCTTAGGACGGGTGATCGTCTTCTTCACTGTATTGGATTCGCCTGTAACGGTCTTTCTTACCACAGTGTCTTTACCTTTTACGGTTACCGTGGAAGGAGCTACTTTCTCTACTGCGAAATTCATCTGCAGACGAGCCAGTGTATCCTGATAGCCATTGCCCTGTGTCTCACCGTCTAAGATAACCTTCAGGTGAACAGAACCGGCTTTTCCTGCATCCAGCCTATCCAGATAGAAGAAATCATCCAGGGAATCCGTGGCTTGTTCCAGACCTTTTCCAACATAGGACGTGCCCTCGCCGCCTACGGTTTCGCTGTCATAGAGGACTGCCTCCGCACCGGATGGATCATAATAGGTCAAAACATATGTGTAAGCTCCGCCTTCTGCTTTGCTTCCCTCTTCCAGACTTTTCAGAACTTCATTGGACATATACCAGTCGGTTTGTTCCTCTCCGGAATTCTTTATCTTAACCTGCAGTTCCATGGTATCGCCGGGGAGGATTCCATAAATCTCCTCAGCCATTTCCTTAGAACTGAAATTACTGTTCATCTTGTCTCCGTCAAAATCAACCTGCCAGTCTTTATCACTTTTAAAATCTTCTGCATATGCGGTTGCCGCGGTGCCTACGGTCATGACTGCTGCCATGATAAGGCACAAAATTTTCTTTTTCATATTCTGTACCTCCTATCGTAAGCTGATATCTCCGTTTGCTGCAACATCTACGTCTACACCCCAGGCACTCTTGATGGCATCCTGTGCATTATGTGTCTGAACAGCATCCACTTCGGCTTCCACCTGGAAACTGTAACCGTCATAATCGTAAACCGTGGTGATGGTCTTGTAACCATTTTCATCAATTGTCTCATGTTCTGTGACCTTCTTGCCAAGCGCCGGGTCAATCCGCAGTGTGTCTGCGAACTCGGGAGTGGTTTCTCCTGCCGGAAGAATGCTGTTATAGTACAGAACCGTACGTTCTTTTGTGGATGCATTTTTATCTTCGGTCCAGCCGTTGCCGGTCAGGTTCAGGTCAATCAGTGCGGGGGAAAGCGTTGTGTCTTTGACTGCATTTTCTCCTTCGCCTTTTGACCAGCTCTTATAGAGGATAACCCTCACATAGCTGTCTATGGAGCCGCTGTTCGTAACGCTGAGCTTCTCATCATATGTCTTGCCCAGTACCAGCTTCTCTTTCTTCAGATCGGATAAAAGAGTTCCTGTGCTCTCATTCCACTCATCGTTTTCATTATAGTCCCTGTAGCTGATTTTGTCACCATTTTCTATGAGGCTTACACCAATGTTTGATGTGCTCATCTGCACAGAATAGTTTTCACTGTAATAGGTAAGTGCCGCACGTGCACTTCCGACTGTACTGCCCAGCAATAACAGGGCTGCTGCTGAGAGAAGGATAACTGGTTTCACAGAAAAGGATTTTTTCTTCTTTTTCATTATTCACCAACCTCCTCTTGTTTTGCATTCCAGTCTGCATAGGGTTTGCCTTCATCGTCATATAATACCGGGGTACACTCCTGGGCCACGATAATATTAAATTCCTCCTCACTGTCTTTGGAATCAATCTTAACCTGGAGTTCCTCCGTTTCACCGCCTGCCGGAACAATATCACTGTAATAGTAGTAATCTTCTTCTCCGGGGGACCACTTCTGGCTGCCCTGATATACAAGTCCGTCCTGATATTTTTCTCCTGCAAATACTTTCACACGGACATAGCACTCATAATCTCCTGTATTTTTGATCACAATATGCTTTGTCCAGTCGCTGACCTTCTCTTCCGGAATCGTCACGGTGGAACCAAGACTGATGGTCACATCACCTGCTGCCGTTGTATAGGTGGTGAAGTACGCCATGGCGCTGTTCACGGATATACCTGCGGTGAGGGCAAGAGCTGCTGCTGCCAGACAAAGGCTTTTCTTATTGAATTTCTTCTTCATCGCTCCATCCTCCTTTACTCCTGCTCACCTGTACTATCTTTCTGCTGTTCCCAATCCCAGTCACCTTCATTGTAAGTAAACCGGTTGACTACACTGCTGCCGCCGTTGTTTCGATGGTCATAGGTATTTTCAAATGAAACACCAACCGATTCATCTGCAGTGATCACTGTCTGCTGTGTCCCGTCGGAAGTCAGTTCATAACTTGCTCCGCTGTATACCTCTGTTACCGTAACAGAAGCACCAGCCGGAATATGTTCTATCTTTACACTTTTTGTTCCCGGTGCGTCAAAGGAGATGGATACCACGTTGCTGTATACCACTTCATAATCCCTCTCTGCTTCTACCCGGAAAATGAAATCTGCTCCGCCTAAAGTGGCGTTATATGCAGTAAGGGTCTTTTCAATGACTAAATCCCCATAGCGCTCTGTCTGTGCCGGTTTTAATCCGGTGGTCACATCATATACCCAGGTGTCATCCTCTGTCTCGCTGTAATAGTTGTTCGGCAGGGAGATCAGATACGGGGTAAAATCATATGTATACTCCGGTGACTGTACAGATTCCGCAACAACCAGATACATACCTGTGGAGAGGTCTCCGGCAACGCCTTTGGATTTATCGCTGCCCTCAGGTTTCTGCATCTGTACCTCAGCAGTCGGGGCGGCTGCAAGCTTTTCTACCAGTTCGGATGCTTTTCCTCCAAGCTTCTCCCAGTCTTCGGCTGTTGTCTTATTGCTTATGGATGCAAGATCCAAATCTTCATATCCGGCCAATACTTTGTATTCACCATTTTCCTCTACATCTGCCACTCTGTATAAATGAATGGGAATGGTCAGACTGTTCAGCTCTTCATACTGTCCGTCCAGTTCAAAGGTCAGGGAACAGCTTTTCTCTGTATCAATACCAAAGGCTGCATAAACCTTAGGCAGAATCGTTGCGGAAAGCATCAATGCCAGAGCCAGAGCCAATGCACTTCCTTTTTTTATTGTCTTTTTCATCTTCACATTTTACCCTCCTCTGAAAACTCATTCCCTATTGACCACTTTATGACTTCTTATTTTTTTTCCGTGGCTTGAACAGGAATTTCATTAAAAGTATCACCAGTAATGTCACCGACAATCCAAGTATCAGATATAACATGTAATAATTCTGTACTGCTTTCAGCATGGACTGAACCGGTGTGCTCTCTATCTCTTCCTCTCCGGTATACGGTACCCGATGCCCGCGGACTAAAAGTCTGTGGGAGTTGACGCCGTATGGAGTGCAAGTAAACAATGTTACATAGTCCTGGCCCTCTTCAATGGCCATTGCGCCGTCCAGGGTTTCCCTGTCGTCCTTGTCTATCATGGTGAGGATCTGGTCGACCTCATAAGCTAATGTATCATCCAGCACGTGGATGTAAAATAAATCTCCGCGTTTTAACTGGTCAATATCCGTAAAAAGCCTGGCGCTCGGAAGACCTCTGTGGGCTGCCAGTACACTGTGTGTACTCTCGCCTCCGATCGGTAATTTGGTTCCGTTGAGATGCCCTACTCCTGTCTGGAGAACGTCATCTCCGGTGCCATGGTAGATGGCTACCTTTATGTTGATCTTGGGGATGGAAAGGTATCCCATCACGCCGTCCTTGTTAACGTTAAGAACTTTCCAGTATTCTGTGTTCTGCAGTTCTTCTTTGTCTTCGCCGAATACATCACCGTACAGGTTATTCTCTGTCAGACTTTCATCAAAGGCTCTTGCGGCGTCCCATTCTTTTGTAAAATCTTCGGGCGTCATATCGCCGATCACTTCTTCATAGCTGCTTATAAGCTTGCTCTGGCGGTATGTGTTCCATTGGTTGGAAACGGTTGGATAAACCAGGATGCCAAACCCTGCCAGAAATAATAATCCGAACAGAATGGTTGAAATTTTTCTCTTCATTTATTTGTCCGTCAGCTCCTCATTCTCCTGTTTTTCATCAGAATTAAGCTTTTTCCTTAATTTCTTCTCGCGGAGGTAGAGGAATATAACAAAGGCTGCTGTCACTGCCAGACCTACGATCACCCAGAATAAATAGCTTGTGTGCATGCTTACTCCGGTCAGAAGGGAAGTTGGTGTCTCTTCCATCTCTGTCTCCTCATAAGGAACACGGTGTCCGCGTACAAGAAGTCTCTGGCTGTTCACTCCGTAAGGGGTACAGGTAAGAAGGGTAACTAAATCTTCTCCTTCCTCCACTGCCAGACCATCGGTCTCCTCGGGTTCTACCACTGAAACGTTATCCACTTCATAGCAGAGGATATCATCCAGTATATACAGAAGGAAGTGATCCCCCTCTTTCATTTTGTCCAGGTCGGTAAACAATGTTGCACTTGGCAGTCCTCTGTGGGCAGAGATTACAGAATGTGTGCTCTTACCTCCAATGGGAAGTGAACTTCCTTCCAGATGGCCCGCTGCTTTCTGAAGCACCTCATCATCCGTGGTGTGAAATACAGGTATTTTCACGTTGATTTTAGGAATTTCTACATATCCCATCATACCATTACCGGAGAGGTTAAGACAAGACATATATTCGTCATCTTCCTCCTCGGATGCTTCTGCTACGGCAAAGGAGTCTGGGAGGATACTGGGAAGAAGGGCATTGTTATAAGCTGTCGCGCGGTCTGCCTCGGCTTTGTAGTCGATTTCACCTGCTGCGTTTTTTTCATTTACCACTTCTTCATAACTGCTGATCAGTTTACTCTGTCTGTAGTTATTCCATTGATTGGATACGAGGGGATACAGCAGCAAGGACAAACCGGCTAAAAACAGAAGGGAAACAATGATTATGTGCGATCTTTTTTTCATCCGGACTCTCCTTATTGTTGTATTTTTCTAAAATGCCGGGGCGGGCCGACCGCCCCGGCATTTAGTTGTTGCTTAGAATTGTTGATGATAATTATAATTGATTATCATTAATTATTTTGCAGATTTTCTGCGGCTTGCGAAGAACAGGCCTGCTGCTACGATCATGATGAGGCATCCGCCGATTGTGAAGATTGTTGTACCGATTCCACCTGTGGATGGGAGGGAGGAAAGTTTGGTATCATTGAGATCTGTCTCTGCTGTAATAACGGCTGTTGCTGTATCACCCTTTACTGCTAATGTCGCATCTGCGCCAGTTTCATTAATTGAATATCCTTTCGGAGCAGTTGTTTCTTCAAAATGATATTTTCCAACATTCAGCCCTTTTACTGTTAAGGTACCAGCATCACCCGTAAATACTTCTGTTTCTGTACCTGCCGGATCATATACATAAACACCATCCGATACTTTTGTAAATGTTAAAGCAGTTGCAACATCATCTTTCGTAACCTTAAATCCTGCGCCAGCCAAAGCTTTGGAGCTATCTTCATTATACTTTGTTAATACTATAGTTCCAGTATAAGTCGTTGTTGTATCACTTCCATAGTTACTGCCACCTTTGTGTCCAGCTTTAGCTTCATTGTTTACCACTTCACCTGTAACTACAGCTTTATATGTTACAACAATTTCTTTTCCTGCATTCGAGTTAGAATCATTAATCAAATCGCTTAAGTTAATACTAAATCCGCTTTTATCATCGTTTAAGATAATTTCATTATCAATTTCCTGACCACCCATGGTTACTGTTGCATCTTTTAAATCATATGTAGCTCCTGTGATATTATCATATACAAAGAATGTCTTGTCACTATCATTAGGATTAATAAACGGTACGTTAGCTTTAACAGTATACGTTACAACATCACCGATTGCCACAACATCATCTTTATCGTTATTATCTTTTACAACCGTTGTTGGAGTTTTCTTTGCTTCTATTTCTTTGTCCTCTAAAGAAGGATACTCATAATTTTCAACAGCTGCAAATGCTATATAAGCTGCCATATTATTATAAGTATAGCCTTCCTCTGATGCATGAATTGCATATACACCTGCAGAATTAACGGTCTGAGGATTATTCATTGTTCCAAATTCTGCACTTTTATCTCTATATACATTACTGAGTGCTCTACCGATTTCATCAGTATTTCCATCTGGGTTATCAGTCATTTGCTTAATAACCGCCTGTGGGTCATCTATACCAAAAGCTTTTGTATAAGCATTGGCAATAACCTCATCACAAAATGCCCATCCTGTCGTTGTTGTCTGATCTGGTTTAATGACCTGTAAATAAGTCAATGTTGCTTTTTCAGCATTGGTAACTGTAATCTCAGCACTATCCTTTGTGTCTGCAAATGTTGTCATGCTCATTCCAAGCACCATTGCCAGTGATAATAACACGGCAAAAATTTTCCTCATTTTTTTCATAATTCTTTCTCCTTTTCTTTTTGTGGGACATACCCATTATTTCTATTGCTTTAAATCTTAAATGCGTTCCACACTTTTGCGGTGCTGGGACCGCTGAAAAATGTAATCATATTCTTACTTTTCCAGCACCTCCCTACTTTTATTTTTATATAGAAGCAGGGATGCTGCTATCATCAGCAGTACACCGCCAACCATATACAAGAAGATTCCTGAACCGCCAGTTGATGGAAGTTCGTACAACACAGCGTTATCAAAATAGAAATATGCACCATTTTTATCTACGCCGGAAATATTCTCCAAGTCTCCCAAAGGAATTTGTGATATTTCCTTATCACCAGACTTAATAACTACCTTATCTGAAGATATTTCAACTACCCAAGTTTCATCACTAATTGTGTATCCTATTGGGGCTTTTGTTTCTTTTAAAATATAGGTACCGGCGGGAATTAATCTTCCCAATATTTCTTTTTGAGTATCGCTGTTCAAATCGACCCATTTAGAAATTACACCATTCTCATCTGATACACCTTTATAAGATGGCTGTTTATCAATAAGATCTCCTGTTTTTTTGTATAATTCAAACTCTGCCTCTTTCAAAAGAAGTTCCGGATTGTTTGAACTACGTTTGATTATTCCCCAATTTGCTTTAGGTTTATTGGTATAAACAAGTTTTAAATTACCATTACTGCTGACACTCAATAAATCATTCTCAATCTCAGAATATTCAATTTGAACATCACCGCTTGGGACTCCCGAGTCTTCCTGATAAGTGACCCTTGAAACATTAATTGTGAGCGGATGAAGCACTTCATCTCTATTAAATCCATAGGGTGCTTCCGTCTCTTCCAAATATACCGTCACTGTATATGATTCACTGCCATCACCGTTTTCTGTCAAAATCATATCACTTTGACCAATCTGGAATGCAAAATGTCCCATTTCGCCAGAGGTTATCTCATCTTTAATAAGTCCCGTCTTATCCGGATTTCTATATACGGCAAATTTAGCTCCATTTAAACCGTTGGCACTATTCTCCTCTACCTTATCGCCAATCACATTTATGAAAAATGGCATTTTAGGAGGATAAAGTTTTCCACCTTCTTTTTTTGTGACATATGTTGTATCATTAGTTCTTCTAAATTCAGTTTTGCCACTGTCTTCAAAATCTACATAGTATTTTAAAGTATACGTATAATCTACACCATGTTTATACATTATAGATTTTTCTGCCAGTGCATCATTCAGATACCAAATAAGAGTTTCCGTTTCTTTATTAAATTCGGCTACTGTGATTTTCTTATTTTCTATTGTAGCTGTTAAAGAAAGTTTGTCTTCAGACAAGGTCACTTTGAAACCATTCATATCAGCGCCATCAAGTTCACAAAAGCTTGTATAATCCGCCATTTTATCGGTAACAACCCAACCACTACCAGTAGAACCTGCAGTTTTATTATTAATAATTGTAGCTAATTGTTTCCAAATAGCTTCTAGTTTGGTTGTCGCATCATCTGATGATGTTACTTCAAAATAACCATCTGAATATGTGCAATCTACAGAGGTATCCCAATCGACCGTCCCCGTTTGACTTTCACTGCTAATTACTGTACTATCGTCTACATACCTACCTGTTTTTGGTTTATAACATGCTTCATATCCAGTCTGATAATGCTTGCTGTCTGCGCTTGCCAAAAGTCTACGAGCAACATCCATATCCTTTGATCCATCTTTCATTCCATTAAGTAATCCTATGGTATAAATGCCATCTACAGATTCCCTTAAAGCAATGGCTTTATCAACAGCTGCATTATATTCACCTACTGTACATGTGCTGCCTCCAGAAGTAGAACTCTCACTATAAGTTGGCACACCATCAGTTAAGAAAATAACATATTTTTTATTTACTGATTTCGCTGCCATCTCTTTAGCCTTTATAAATCCACTTTCTGTATTAGTCCCTCCATTAGCTGATATATTGTTAATGACACTAATTATTTCATCGACATTTCCGCTATAATAATTCTCATTACCAAAAGTTTTCATTGAAGCATTTGTGCTGAAGGTTACTATACCAACCCGATGATTTTCACTGATTGTTCCCCTTGCTCCAACAAATCCTTCCACAAAAGAAGTTGCCGCCGCTTTAGTATCCTTAAGCCTATCGCCGCTCATACTACCGGACACATCCATAACCATTATTACGTCTACTTTTGCTTCTTCAGATGTTTCCTCTAATCTCGTCTTAACCTGCAAAGTGATAGGATATTTCCCGTTCTCCCCTACTGCTCCCATCGTCTTAGTAATACTTCCGTCAATTGGATTGGGGTCTTCCGGAATATCGATAGTCCCTTCGTCTATTTGGACAACCGGTTTCTTATAATCAGCTTGTGCTGGTGTATTATCATTTTCCTGATATTTTACAACTGCACTATCATTTGAATAGAACCCTTTCTTGCCAGAACTGGTGCTATTACCATCTGCATCTGTATCTTCATCTCCAGTATGTAGGTAACCACCATTTTCAGTGTATGCATCTATTGCCTCTTGTGTTGGTTTTATGTCAAAACTCAAACTATAAGTTGCACCATCGTCCAGTTCCGCACCGTTTAGAAGACTCAATGTAATCTCCTTACCATTTTGCGTTAAGGTGTAATCCCTATCTTTTGTAAGTACTGACGTTGTATCGCCCTTTTTATAAGTAACGGTAAAATTAGGGGTTTCTGTTAAATCTACATATTTACTCAAAGTATCCTTAATCGTTACATTCTTAAATGCCGGTGTCAGGATATTTTTTGTAATTTTATTCAACGTGTTCTGAATACTTACCGTTGCATCTTCACCTGAAGCCTGAATCCCTCCGTATCCGTTAATTTTATTTGCGAATGTCCTCATTCGTTCTCCAACAGTATATGAGGTTCCGCTAATTGAACTATTGTCTAAATACACGGAGTAAAATGTTGAATTTGCTAGGTTTTGTTTAGAACCTACCTCCTGAACCTCCTCTACAGCCTTATTAAAATAATCATCACTATAGCCAGTTCCATTTCCTTGTGTAGTATTAGCATAATAGCTTCCAGTAACACCCTTATAACTTTGAGTAGGCTGTCCGTCAGAAATGAAAATAACATATTTTCTGTTCTTGCTATCAGAAGGACGCTGGCCCATTTTATTATTAGCCTTCCGCATACCTAGCTGCCAGTTCGTTCCGCCTTCTGCATTATTAACTCCGTTAATCTTATCAGTAAATGATTTCTTTTGACTATAATCATACCATCCTGTATCCAAACTAGAGTCTTCAGTATCATCATAGCTAAACCATACTGCTGCCACCCTGTTAGATGAATCTTTTGTCAATAAACTATCTGTAGCTGCTACTACTGCTTTTTTCAGATTTGCTAATCTAGTTGAATAATTATTTGTCATACTAGCAGAACGATCTAATACAAATAGCACATCTGCTCCAACTGTATCTCCTTTTTTTCCTGTTACATCCAGCGTTAATGTATAATCTTTTTCATCTGCATTATATTGAATGTATTTTCTATGATTTGGAGCTCCTAATGTTTCTTCTTCAGCATCTCCACCACCAGAATCCTGCTTATCATAAACAAAATAGATATCATAGACTGTATCTGATGTCTCATCGATTTTAGTCCAATCATCCTTTTCATTCTTGTACTGTATATTGTTGAAGTAACGCCGTATATATCTAACTCTCGGTGTATTATCATAGCGAACTATGGTTGTATATTTATAATCATAGCCGTCAATAACAACTTGATATTCATCTGATGCCAAATCAATCTGTTCATTGCTGGAATTTAATATTTCTCTTCCACCTTTTCCTGGAATTGGATTATTTTCATTATCAACGTAATTAAATCTAATTGTTCTAGATTTTCCTCCATTACTGTTTTTCCAAGTAAGCGTGAATACAGAAAAGCTTTCCGTTTTAAATTCTGCTTTTTTAACTTTTACATTCTCAGTTACATCAACCGAAGCCTCTTTGTCAGTATCAGCAATCATATCGACTACATCTTTAATATCTCCGTTTTCATTTTCCTCAAGATGCATTACTGTTACATCGAGATTCGCATCATCGGATGTTGTTACTTCATCTGGTATTGCTTCTTTCTTGTATTCCATTGAGACTTTTACAAATCCATTTGGTTCTACCTCTGCGTCATTTTCATTGACAAAAGTAATATCATATGCAAGAAAACCCTCAATGTCATAGTCTTCATTCTCAGCCTTTTTATTGAGCTGTTCTTCTACTTCTTTATACTGCTCTTCAGTCTCTTTAACATCTGACCGAATCGGAACAACCTTTAAAGATGCACCTGCCGGTATCGCATCTTCTGTATATGCATTTACATTAACCACAACATCATCATCTTCATAAGTCAATGTCTGCACCGGTTCCGGATATTCTTCTACATAACAACCATAAACTGTAGAAATCCTTCCCTCCATCAGAATCTGATCTGCTGTCCCATCTTCCTTTACAGAAATCTCAGACAGATCATACTCATCAATATTCTCAATGCTCTGTCCTGCATTCTGAAGGTTTTCAATCATTTCACTCTTCTGAGTGATCTCTACGATTTCATCCTTATCATCCTGCACTTCCGGGTCAGCCGGATCGAGGTAGAAAACATTTGCTTTCTTTGTGTCTTCGATATGAAGTCCGCTGCCTTCAAATGTAATAGCAATTGCTTTCTGAGGTTCTGTTACTTCTCCGTTTACTTTAAACTTAATATCATAAAGTATGTAATCACCAAGGATTTCGTTCTCCGGAAGTGCTGCTGTCATCAGTTCTTTTACGTGATTTTCTGCAGCTTCGTCCAGATAATTAACTTCCATGGTTATTTCAGAAGCGTTTGCCTGAAATGCACCTTCCGGTATATTTGCAATTACACGCTGTGTAACATTTCCTGCTTCATCTGTGAACTCTTGTTTTAATTCTGTTGCCTCTGATACGATTTCAACTTCAGGTTCCTGTTCTGTCAAATCTGTTTCTGTTTCCTGTTCAGATGCTTCATTCTGAATTCCATTACTGCCGACCAGCTCTGTTACACCAGATACGCTGTTTATGTCTGCAGCCGGTTCGTCTTTGCTTTCTGCTGCGCTGGGTTCAGTGGGTGTCTCTTCCTGTGTTTCCGTAGATTGTTCTGCAGGTGTCTGTTCTCCTTCAACTGTTTCTCCTTCAACTGCTTCTCCCTCAACACTTGCTGCTGCAGGCTCCTGACTGGCTCCGCTCTCCGGTGCGGGAGTTCCTGCTGCTACCTCACCATCTGCCATAGTAGATATGCCAGTACTCAGCATCAGGACCATGCAAAGTACAACTGCTAACACTCTTTTCTTTATATTACTTTTCATGGCTTCCTCCTTCTACTATTTTTTCTTCTATTTCAGATATTGCTCCGTCTATCAGTTTCAATAACTCCAATGCACTGCGAAAATATTGCTCCTGCTGTTCTTCTACCCACAGGACACTGCCCTGCCATGTGGCATTCTGACATTCATGAACCTTTACTATAAAAGTTCCTTTATCCTTCTTAATGGTTTTGCCACTCACAACATTCTCGCCTCCTTTGGGTTATTTTTTCGACTCTTGCTTAACTTTGTTCTTATTGTACTGAAAGGAGCATTACGCAAAGCATTACATCCATTACTTTTTTCAAAATATTTTTCAATGTTTCTTCTTGTGTAATGGTTCTATGAAGATTCTGTGAAGTTTATGAAAAAAGGGCAAAAAAATACCGCCGGATTACCGGCGGCACAATTGTGTCAGATTTCATATTCTCCAAGTGCACTGTCTATGAGTTTGATCAGCTCTAATGCACTGTAAAAATGCTGTTTTATCCCTCTTTCCATCCAGAGTACATCACCCTGCCACGTAGCATTCTGCCTGTATTGGACATATATGGCAAAGGTTGCGACACTGCCTTTTTGCTTTAGAATAGTTTCCTGAGGTATTTTCTTCTGTAATTTGAGTATTGGTTCTTTATCTCTTTTTATAAAACTGCGGCTCTCTGTGGAAGCCTGGGGGTAGCTGATGCAGTCATAGAGCTTATCCATGAGATGCAGCAGCTGCACCACATTTTCAAAACACCATGGCTCTTCGCTGTAGCACTGGTATAGACGCCCGGAAAACTCGCCCCGGTCACTGGTATCAACACAGACACTAATCAGGTTAGGCGCCGATATATTTATATTTAAACCCTCTTCTTTGTTCATAGTCCACACTCTCCAGTCATTTCCGGGTCTTTTCTGTTAATCCCAGTGGAACCCGTTGCTTCGGAAACTTATTCTGGAATTATCATTCTCCACATCAGCTATAGATGATACATAGTATTCCAGATATTGTTCCCATGATTTATGTTCTCTGGCAAAATAGCGGGAAATGCGGTCAAAAATCATAGAACAGTTTTCCTGATTCGTGCCCACCAGCAGAATCAAAAACTGTGTGGGACTATATTTTGTAAAGGAATCCCCCCTGCGCAGACAATGTTTGATCGCGTCATACAGTTCATCGGTCATAGCAGCCAATTTCTCTTTATTTTCCATTGGATGTCCTTTTCCGTCTGTTACTGTGCACAGCATAAGGTACACTGACTGGCCGCTCCGCTCAATGATTCGCCTTACCAGACGATAGCCATCCCGGAAACTCGGCAGGTTGCAGTAAAATGCCCCTTCCTCTTCCTCTTCTTCTTTCAGGCCGCCCTTGATCTCATTGAGTGCCTGTGGTTTGTGGCTCATCTTGGCGCTCATTTCTTTAAACTGGTTCATCATTTTTTCTGAAGGACTGATTCCCAGCTCTTCAAAAAACAGTTTCGCAGTATCTTCATAGAGCTGAATTGCTTCTTTATATCTGTTCAGAGCCATGAGACAGTCTACCTGAACAGACTGCCATTCATCGAAAGGATACAGCTCACTTGCCTTTTCACATAAATCCAGTACCGTTTCATATTCACGCTGTTTCATGAGGGTATCGCATATTTGTCCCAAAGCCTGTGTGTATTTCTTTTTATACTGAACGCTTTCAAGAAGTACCCAATCCTCACCGGACAGGCCCGGAAGGAATTCTCCGTGGTATACTTCACACGCATCTTTTAAGAGCTGGATTTTTTTATCTTCGTTGTTTTCTTTTTCACTTAAATCCACAAGGTTGGAAAATACCAGGGCATCCACTTCAACTTCCATTGGGCCTGACCAGCGGTATATGCCTGACTTTATCTGGATATAATCATATTCGGGAAGGCCTGCATCCACCAGCATTTTCTTGAGGCGGTGGGAAGTCACCCTTAAATTGTTGGCTACATCCGCCAGTTCTTCTCTTCCATATAAGTTTTCCAGCAGTTTGCTTCTCGCTATTCCTTCATCACCGCAGTGGAGCAGTATCTGAAGCAGCTTCATGGACTTGGTTGCTGTATTCCTGCGGAAGGATATGGGCTTGCCGCCATATTCCATGGAGAAGCCTCCCAACATGTGCACTTTTAACACCGGTAATTTTTCTTCTATCATACTCTCTCCCATTTGTCTGCACGCCTCCGCTCGTTTTATTGCCCTATCATATCATTATTTTTAATTCTAAAGTTTGTACTATCTTTTGTCAATGGTTTATGCGTCGACAAAACTGCAGTTTAGACGCCATTAAACATTGTGTGGATAACTTATCGGACACTGTCAATATTCAAAATCTATACTATTTTTCTACCTTCTCGAAATCGTGATTTTTAAGGTATTCTTCCATTGTCTCTTTTTTAATACCATTCATACTTGCTATATTACCATTAGTCGGTTTTGTACCATTCTTCTTAGTACTTTGGTAAACTTGTCCATTATAATATATAAGGTACGCATTCCAGTTAGACCAGGCATTCTCTCCTTCAGAATTTGTTGTTCCATATAATGCCATTGTACCGTCTGCCAGAAAATAAGGTTTCCAGTATAAAGGTTTATCTTTAAATAAAGTACTACTCTTTATAGAATCAGAGACTTTCATAAATCCTTTCTCGTCAGCCACCTTAGAAAGTAAATCCTTTCTATCAGGATTTTTATTTCCATTTTTGATGATTTCATTATAATATTTTGAGCATGTAGAAACATATCCTTTAACACTGTCAACACATTGACAAACAAACTCCACATGCTGCTGGCCATTCTCTACAGATATCTCCAGTTCATATTTCTCATTATATACCGGGCAAACTGTAATATCTTGAGAACAATACCCATTCTCAATCATATAATCCAGAACATCTTTTTTTAAGATATTCTCAACTTCACCTTCTAAGGTACAAAGCGCCAGCTCCGGTACATCCGTCCCCATAATCTGAAACTGCGTCGCCAGTTCATGTCTCTGATTCGCACATTTGGCGATCTTGGACTTCTGCACGTAACGTGTAATGGAAGGCACTGCCACTGCGGCAAGTATCAAAATAATTACAATTACTACAATTAATTCCACCAGGGTAAATCCCTGATTCTTCTTTTTCTTTTGCAGCATTTTATTTTCAGCCTTTCCTTTTACGGGCATAATTTGCCAATATTTTTTATATTCCCATCATATTACTAAAGGTTTGTCTCTGTCAATCATTTATATGTACATATCATGCAAAAAATGGGCATTTTACGCCGAAAATGCCCATTTCTAATATTCTTAATATTTTATTAAGCCCCCATTATTAGTTTACATAATTTTAAAAAACAATTATATTCCTCAATTACTTACCTTCTGGCGAACTGCACAGAAAAACTATACAGAAATAATCTGATGATGTCAGCGTATCTTTCATTCATACCTGTTTCTTCTATATATAATATATCCCAAGCATATCCGAGATTACCTCAGCAAGCTTGTCTGCACTGCTCCTGTGTCCAAAATAGATAATAGTCTCTCCTATATGCATCGTAAATAAGAAAAGGTAAAGACACATTTATAGCGCCTTTACCTTATTTTATGTGCTATGACAAGGAAGTTTTATAATGTAGTATGTATTGTACACTCATTTTAAGAACTCTTCAATTTCTTTTAACGGCAGCCCTGTTGTTTTGGATACTTCCTCGGGGGAGCTGCCTTTTAACAGCAGTCTGACCGATGCTAATCTTAATGTCTCATGCTGTTTTTCGGCGATAGCTATAGCCTTCTCTTTTTCTGCCACCGCCAAAGCCATATCTTTCTCTGCTATAGTCTTTTCCATAGACTGCCTTACATCTGCCACAGCCTGCAGTTTCTCCTCTTCAAATAATCTTCCTACTTTCGTCATCTTTATCCTCTCCTCTACCCTTCTTGCGAAATCCGGTTCTATGATCTTATTAGCAAAAGTAATGACACCTGACAGGACGAACATCTGCTGCTCTTCCTCTTTTATATTCTTTGCCAGGTTTACCACCTCTTCTAATAATGCAGTATGTATTACACACTCATTTCAAGAACTCTTCAATTTCTTTTAACGGCAGACCTGTTGTTTTGGATACTTCCTTAGGAGAACTGCCTTTTAACAGCAGTCTGACCGATGCCAATTTTAATGCCTCATGCTGTTTTTCGGCAATAGCTATAGCCTTCTCTTTTTCTGCCACCGCCAGAGCCATATCTTTTTCTGCCAGAGCCATATCTTTCTCTGCTATAGTCTTTTCCATAGACTGCCTTACATCTGCCATAGCCTGCAGTTTCTCCTCTTCAAATAATCTTCCTACTTTCGTCATCTTTATCCACTCCTCTACCCGTCTTGCGAAATCCGGTTCTATGATCTTATCAGCAAAGGTAATGACACCTGACAGGACGAACATCTGCTGCTCTTCCTCTTTTATATTCTTTGCCAGGTTTACCACCTCTTCTAATAATTCCTTCTGTTCTTCCCTATTCTTCACCGTCAGCGGAAGGACAATCATCTGCATGACTTCTGTATCATTGAGCTTCTTCCCGTCCTCTATCTGTTTTCTGATATTTTCAAATACCCTGTCCGTTTCGATAGAAGACAGATATCCCGGTTCAATGCTGAGGCGAAGGCATCCTGCATCCAGTACCGTATTGATGCGGCAGGTGCTGGATGTGCATAGGACTATCATTCTGAGCTTCATAATACTTCCGTACTTTTTAAGGATTCTCGCAATATGACACACATATTTTATCTTGCTCTTTTCTGAAAAAGAACTTTCATAGTCCACAACCGCATAGCTGTCATCCTCCAGCCTAAACAGGTTGTCTGTGGCCATCTCGTTTGCCTCAATTGCAGGCAGATTAACCGGAAGTACGTCCTTAATCCTTGACATGGGTACACCGTAGACCGCGAAAGATTTTTCTTTCATTCCATCTGTAAGTATCTTGGATACAATATCTTTATTCTGATATGCAACATCGCTCATATACATATCCTCTCTTTATTTTAGCAAATTTATAATTAACATGCAATCATAAAAATATCGTCATGGATACCACCCCCGATTCCTGTCCGAACTTTTTTAAAATAAATATTGGGAATAAACGGCGAGATGCCGTGATGCAGAGAAATTCTGCGCTATAAGAAAATATGTAAATTTAAGCGGTAACATTTCCGCTGTTTTTAAAAGCTTACATGATATACCATTTAAAGTCAATAAAGATTCTATAACCTTTTTCTATTATTTTAGAAAAATCGTTACAATTCAGCCGGAAGGCCGAACTATAGCCTCGCTTATCGCAGATATACAGCAAAAATTCAGAAAGCCCCGGCACTTCCAGTAAGTCTGACTTGGCCTATGAAAGATTACCTGCTATTCCGTTCCAATATCTTAGAATTATAAACATTTCTGGAGATTCTGATCAGATTCTCTTCCTGCTTTACCTACTATTCATTTCTAGCATTTTAGAATTATAGGCATTTCTTAAGTTTCTAACCAATTTTTCTTCCTGCTTTACCTACTATTCAACTCTAACATTTTAAAATTATAGGCATTTCTTAAGTTTCTAACCAATTTTTCTTCCTGCTTTACCTACTATTCAACTCTAACATTTTAAAATTATAGGCATTTCTTAAGTTTCTGACCAATTTTTCTTCCTGTTTTACCTACTATTCAACTCTAACATTTTAGAATTATAGGTATTTCCTAAGTTTCTGACAATTTTTCTTCCTGTTTTACCTACTATTCAACTCTAACATTTTAGAATTATAGGTATTTCCTAAGTTTCTGACCAATTTTTCCTTCTGCTTTACCTATAATTCAATCCAAGAGTTTAAAATTATTAGTATCCCTTAAGTTCCTGGACAAATTTTCTTTCTGCTTTACCTACTATCTTAATTCAATATCTTAGAATTATAGGTATACCTTAAGATTCCATAACAGTTCAGACAAGCCGAACCATTGCGCATCCAGCCATTAAAAATCGCTTCGCGGTGGGCTGGCGGTCAGTGTGATAAATGCACAGACCTGTCTGAACTGTTACGAAAAATCCGGGAACCGTAGCCAAAAACGGGCAAAAACAGCCGAAAATACAATGCAAAAATCCCCTATTTTCTTTTCCTCTCATATCTGCTATAATTATCCGCAGATAATACGAATGGAGGAATATATCATGACTGTATATAAGACAAGAGGCGTATGTTCACGTTCTATCGAGATCGAGCTGGACGGAGACACCATCGCATCTGTAAAATTCAACGGAGGATGCAATGGCAATACAAAGGGAATTGCCAGCCTTGTAAAGGGAATGAAGGTTAACGAAGTCATCGAACGCCTGAAAGGAACCGACTGCGGCGGACGCGGCACTTCCTGCCCGGATCAGCTTGCACTGGCTCTGGAATCCATCAAGGCACAGAATGCGTAAACTGAAATATGAAATCTTATTTTCAAAAACTCATCAGGGGAGAGACTGTATTCTGCATCTCTCTCCTTTTTGCCCTGCTCTCCATGCTTGCCGTGAAGCCGGATAAAGCTTATGCAGGTTACATAGACCTTCGTACCCTCTGCCTTCTGTTCTGTCTCATGGCAGTGACGGCAGGCTTTCAGAAATGCGGTATTTTCCGTATAATGGCGGAAAAGCTTCTGGGAGCACAGAACCACATGCGGGGACTTGCACTGGTTCTGGTCCTGCTCCCCTTCTTCAGCTCCATGGTGATCACAAACGATGTGGCGCTCCTCACCTTTGTCCCGTTCACCATACTGGTGCTGCATATTATAAAACAGGACAGGTATACCTCACCTGTCATTGTGCTGCAGACCATTGCCGCCAATCTGGGAAGTATGGCAACTCCGCCCGGTAATCCGCAGAATCTTTACCTCTGTTCCAGATATGACCTGGGGATGGGCAGCTTTTTCCTTACCATGCTCCCCTTTGTCGCTATCAGTCTGGTGCTGCTTCTGTTCTGCATCTGCTTTGTGCGCAGGGAACCCATAAGGGTGTATTTTAAGGAGTCTTCACCGCTGGAACAGCCGCGGCTTCTGGCTGTCTTTGCCGTACTTTTCCTTATGTGTCTGCTGACCATCTTCCATGTTCTGTCTTATCAGGTTCTGACCCTGTGTGTGCTTGCATGTATGCTGCTTTTCTCCAGGGATCTGTTTCGGAGTGTGGATTATTTTCTGCTTGCCACTTTTATCTGCTTTTTTATCTTTTCCGGAAATCTGGGAAGGATGGAGGCAGTGCGTGCCTTTTTGTCCGGATTGATGGAAAAAAACGGGATGCTGACTGCTGTACTTTCCAGCCAGGTTATCAGCAATGTGCCTGCTGCTGTACTGTTGTCCTCTTTCACGGAGAACTGGAAGGCCCTCCTTCTGGGGACAAATCTGGGAGGCCTGGGAACTCCCATTGCCTCCCTTGCAAGCCTTATATCCCTGAAATTTTATCTGAAAACAGAACAGGCTGATTTAAAATCCTACCTGCTGCTGTTCCTTTCCCTGAATGCGGGCGGGCTGCTCCTTCTTCTGGCGGCTGCCTGTATCCTTTAAACAGCCGGACTTCATCGCTGAACTCCGGCTGTTTCAAAGTGCCCGCTTAGAGGCTATAATTCTATTTCCGTCTTGTTGCTTCCAAAGGACTCCTCAGCGCCGCTCTTCTGCTTATTGACAGCTAAAGTGATACAGAGGATGGCTGCGGTAAATCCCATCAATATCCCCATGCATTTCCACACAGGCATCAGGTTCTCCATACCGAAGCCGGTAAGACCGCTGATCTCGTTCAGACATTCTTCATACCAGTACACAGGCAGGCATTTTGCAAACTTCAGCACGCTTTCCCCCATAATGCTGGTAGGCACAAAGGCTCCTCCAAGAAATGACAGGCCCAGCGCCAGTATATTGGCAACAGCGTTCTGGGTGTTGGCATCTCTCACAAAGAGCGCAGCCAGCACAGAAATCGCCATGGCTAACAGAAGCATGACAAAGCTGTTCAGAAGGATCAGTGCGGTTATTCTGATATCCATTTCCTTCACCGAGTCATAATATATGATAAACCCGGCTATGGTGAGCAGTATCCAAAATACGATCCCCACGCTGGCACATCCCAGCCCCATCTGCCACAGCCGTGTGAATGGTTTCAAAGGCCCGCACATATTTCTCATCCTGATATCTGAGCGCTGGAAACTGAGAAAAATAGATGTGATGCAGAGTACACAGATGACAAGTATAATATACGGCGCCACCTGATACTGGGCCTGATAACCGGCAGATACGGGCTGCGTTTTCAGATACTGGCGTTTTTCCACCTTAGCGCCGGTTCCCAGCAGTTCCAGAACTTTATCTGCTGTCTTCTCTTTGTCAGGGTTCCCCCCTATTTTTTCCCATGTTCTTATATAATCCCAATATTGGTTGACATAACTACTCATCTGATAGCCTGACGCGGAATTCTGTGTCATATTTTCCAGGAGCTTTATGGGTTTATCCTTCTGCAGGGCATCCTGGAATCCCTCCGGTATAATGAGGATATAACTGACTGCGTCGTTGAACCTGGCATCCTTGAGGGCCTCCATACTATCCTCCAGGGGCACATAGGTTCCGTGTTCCTTCAGAAAATCCATCATTTTTTCCGTGTATGGGGTTTCCCCGTCCCTGTTTATCACGGTAAATTCCGGACGGCTCTCCTCAAATCCGCTGTTAAAGCTCTCTTTAGAAAACTGTGAAAGCAGAATGGACAGGCCGATAAATATAGCGAAATAGGTGGCAAATGTAACCATTCTGCGCTTTATTACCAAAAGACACGCCTTAAATACTCTCATAACTCTGCCTCCTTAATGATACGCCTGACAACAGCAGCAGAACAGCCGACATAGCCATGATCACCGCTATATTCTGACCGTATCTCTGATAGTCGTCAAAATAATACAGACAGTATAATGCATCCGAAATTCTCGCTGCAGGGTTCAGCCAGGAGATGACCGGAAACTTCTGGTCTATCAGGTACTTCATACTGGATTCCATCATACCTGCACCGAAGCAGCAGAGCATGGTAACAGATACCAGTATGCCCACCTTCATGCTCTCTCCCAGCTTTGACAGACAACTGACCGCCGTGCCGAATGCTACGCCCAGAATGGAGCCAACAAAACAGGTCAGAACAAGAAGCGGCAGCTTGTTTCCAAAGTCCACCTTCAGAATCACTGTAATGTAAAACAGAAGAAACAGCAGGCTCATCATATGCACGGTTATGCTTCCTGTCATATCACAGAAGATCACCCGGATCCTGCTAAGAGGCGCCATCATACGTCTGGCTCCGAGAGGAGAGAGGTTCCCCTGCAGATAGGTGATGCTCATAAGGCCCTGCATCCCACCGTACATGCATACCATTGCTATCAGGCCGTAGTAAGGATTCAGGATGGGGGAATAGGGCTGTGAGGAGAGTGACATATTCTCTGTCAGGGAAGCCCCGCCCATGATCTCCTCCCAGTTAAGATTGTAGTCCGGATTTTTCTCCATAATCGCCTTTATATTTCCCTCTGTCTGCACATAGCGGTCCAGAAAGCTCTTCAGTATGGTCTGGTTCATTCCGTCTTGCTTTACCATAAGCTTCGGGGTATTGTCCTGAAGCAGGATATATCCGGCGATCTTGCCTGTCTCCAGGTCTCTGTCCGCCTCATTCTCCCGGGTGTATTCCGTTATGTTAAGAAGCGCATCCTCCCCGCTGCCCACCTGATCAAGCACCTGGCCGAACATGGGGTCCGCCTCATATGCCGCGTCTGTGACCACACCTGTGGGTATGGCTTTCAGATTATCTGCCTCCCCCACGGATGACAGGGTAAAATAAAACAGAGTGGCCAGAATCAGCGGAAAGGCCCAAATCCATATAAGCTGGTCTCTGTTCCGTAAGCAGCTCAGTAAACGTTTGCTGTAAATATTCCAGAACATATATATCCCTCCTAATCCCTCAGCTCTTTTCCCGTAATTTCCAGAAAGACATCATTTAAGGTCGGCGGCTCTGAGAATATTCTGCCGAAATAGATTTTATTCTTTTTGAGGATATCCAGCAGCGTAATAAGGCTGTGACCGCCGCTCTCACACTGTACCTGAAGAAGATTTCCCTCATATTCCGCGTTAAGGACCCCCTCTGCTTTCCGGATTTTTTCCAGGATATCCGGTGCCAGCTCGGACACCTCCACAGTTATCTTCTCCCCTGTGCGGATGAGGCCTTTCAGCTCCTCCTTTGTGCCGGAGGCGATTTCCCTGCCCTTATCCATGATCATGATGCGAGAACATATCTGCTCCACCTCTTCCATGTAATGTGTGGTGTAAATAATGGTAGCGCCGTTCTTATTCAGCTTTTTGATGCCTTCCAGAATGCTGTTTCTGCTCTGGGGGTCAACGGCCACTGTCGGCTCATCCATAAAGATCAGCTCCGGCTTGTGTGCTATGCCGCATGCAATGTTCAGACGCCTTAAAAGACCGCCGCTTAACTTTCTGGGCAGAAACTTTCTGAAGTCTTTCAGATCCGTAAATTCCAGAGCTTCCTCGACCAGGGCTTTCCGCTTTGTCTTTTCAGGGACATACATGCCGCAGAAATAATCTATATTTTCATATACAGTCAGTTCGCTGAAAACCGCCACATTTTGCATGACAACGCCAATCCGCTGCTTTACTGCCCGGTTGTCCGGTGCCATGGGTTCACCGAAAAGCCGGATCTCCCCTCTGTCGTATTTCAGCAGAGACAGCATACAGTTGATCGCTGTAGTCTTGCCGCTGCCGTTTGGCCCGAGCAGGCCGTATATCTCACCCTGTTCAACATGAAGCTCAAAATGGTCCAGGGCTACCAGGTCTTTATATCGTTTTACGAGATTGTTCACTTCTATGATCATAGGTTAATCCTCCCTTTTTCTTATCTGACTTCATTCTAACAGGTATCTGCTGCCGGGGACAGTGAGCGTTGTCATGAATACAGGCCTCTGTACATGACATTTGTCATTTCTTCCTGCTGCACCTTACTTTTTGCCCATTCCTGTGATACACTCTAAATACAAGCACAGAAGTGAGCGGGTCTGCAAAGAGGAGGGGGATATATGAGAGAGCTGTTGAACAAGTGTTTTATTTTCTTATTCTGTACCATGAATCTCATCGGGCAGCCTGTGGATATTTCCCTTATCTCCCTGCTGCTTTTATCCGTCAGCGTATCTGCCCTCATTTCCTATTTTGACAGGGAACGGCCACTGGAATATCTCTGCGGCGGGTGTCTTGTGCTCTCCCTCTTCCTTCCTGAACTGGCATTGTTTCTCCCGCTGTTTTTCTACGACTGTGAGAGATCCGGGAAATGGTACCTGCGGTTCGCATGGGTGCCTTTATACCTGTATCATTTTCATAACTTCACACTGCCGGCATTTTTCCTCTTTCTGTTCACAGGGGTGCTGGCGCTGTATCTGTCCCGGCTGACCATGGAATATGAAAATATGATGGCACAGTTCCATCTCTCCCAGGACAGCACCCGGGAGGAATCTCTGCATCTGGAACAGAAAAACAAGGAGCTTCTGGAAAAGCAGGAGTATGAGATCCAGCTTGCGACTCTGACAGAGCGAAACAGGATCGCCCGGGAAATCCATGACAATGTGGGGCACCTCCTGACACGCTCCCTCTTCCAGATCAGTGCCATGCAGGTTATATGGAAGGAACAGAAGGAGCTGGCCGCGCAGCTTACTGCTGTCAAATCCACACTGGATGATGCCATGAACAATGTGCGCAGCAGCGTCCACAATCTGCATGAGGAATCTGTGGACCTGCGCATGGTACTCACCCGGCTGGCAGAGGAATTCACTTTCTGTCCTGTAACCCTGAATTACAATGCCGAGATTGAACGGAAGGAACTGAAATACTGTATTATCGCCATTGTCCGGGAGGCTCTGTCCAATATTTCCCGGCACAGCAATGCTACGGAGGCCTCTCTGTCTGTACTGGAACATCCCGGATTCTATCAGGTTATCATCCGGGATAACGGAACACAGGGGACAGCGGCAGGGTCCGGGGGAATCGGGCTTATGAATATGAGGGAGCGGGTGGAAGATCTTCACGGCATTTTCAGGACAGAGGTGCAGAACGGTTTCCGCATATTTATTTCCATCCCCAAACAGGGACATACCATGAAAAATCAGATGTGAGGTGTTATTTATGAGAATTATTATTGTTGACGACGATCCCTTTGTCTGCATTTCGCTGAAAACGATCCTGCAGGCAGAACCGGGCATAGAGGTGTGCGCCTCCGGCAGCAGCGGGGAGGATGCAGTCCGCCTGTATGAAGAAATACAGCCCGACATTCTGCTCATGGACATTCAGATGGGGAGCTGCTCCGGGCTGGACGCCGGCGCGGAGATACTGGAAAAGCACCCGGATGCCAGGATTCTTTTTCTGACCACCTTCTCCGACGACGAATATATTATCCGCGCGCTGCGTATCGGTGCCAAGGGGTATCTGATAAAACAGGATATTGAGACCATTGCCCCTGCCCTGCGCTCTGTCATGTCCGGACAGAGTGTGTTCGGCAGCGAGATCGTCACGAAAATCCCTAAAATGATGGGAAAGCCGCAGAGAACAGATCTTGGCAAATACGGGATTCTTGACAGGGAAATGGATGTCATAGAGCTGGTGGCAAAAGGCCTGAATAACAAAGAAATCGCACAGAGCCTCTATCTCAGTGAGGGCACTGTGCGGAATTATCTGAGTGCGATATTGGACAAGCTGAGCCTGCGTGACAGGACACAGCTTGCCGTGTTTTACTATAAAAATATGGATAACTGATCATCTCTGTCAGTCAAAAGCAGTATAACTGGTGAGGTAGAAACTCCCGTCTTTGAGTCTGATACCGATCCAGAAGTTATCGTCTGTATAATTAACGGTCTGGTACCATCTGCCCTCTTTCCATTTCATCAGTCTATCCGGTTCAAATCCGGTCATACCGAGACCGATCAGTCCTACTGTGGTACCGACCAGCATGAAAATAATGCCGGCCAGAAGGATTTTACTTTTTAATGATTTTATATTCATGCTCTGACACCTCTCCTTTTCTGATACAGACCTGCAAGCCATCTGCTGAATTTTTTCGTAACACCTACAAATCTCTTGCCCAGTTCCAAGGTAAGCAGTGCTGTCACCAAAAAGATGCCTGCAAGCAGGATTCCGACTCCCATCTGCACCGTACCGGTGGCTGTGTCCCGGAACATTATTATCACGGAACCCACCGTACTGACTACAGCCAGTACCAGACTGGATACAGAAAATACCCCGAATATAAAGGGAATACACCAGATAATCACATAGGCACTCATTACCATGATCACAACAGCCAGTGCGCAGCAGATAGCAGCCAGGACCAGGCTTCCCCAGAGAGGTGAGCCAAGTATCAGCAGAACGATCACACCTATTTTCATCCATGTGGGTGTGGGCCGTGCCGGCTGCGTCTCCCTGTCAGAGAGGATTTCCTGTGCAATCTCACCGGGACTTCCAATCCGCTGTACGGCATCCTCCTCCTCACATCCGTCCTCCATGTAATCCTCGATTATTTCCGCGTAGTAGGACAGGAATCTGTTCCGTTCCTCCCTTTTCAAGCTCCGCAGCAGCCGTTCGAGACTGCTTAAAAATTCATCCTTCTTCATGTTCAACCGCTCCCTTCACAAATTCATATATGTCTGTTACCTGCTGCCAGTCATTTAAAAACTCCTGGATATGTTCTTTCCCTGTCTCTGTTATCCTGTAATACTTGCGCAGTCGGCTGTTGTGCTCCACAGAATATGTCTCCAGGCATCCGTTTGCCTCCAGACGCTTTAATATGGGATACAGCGTCGATTCTGATATCTCAATACAAACGGATATGTCTTTTATGATCTGGTATCCGTAGGAATCCGATCTGTATAGTGCAGCAAGAACACAAAATTCCAGAAAACCTTTTTTTAGCTGTGTGTCCATGGTATCGCCTCCTTATGCATTATACTATACATTACATAGTATAATGTGTCAAGTGGTATATGCACAAAAAAAAACGGACGATCTGACTTATAATCCGTCAGACAGTCCGTCCAGTCCTTTGATGCCGTTTGCCTCAGCCAGTGCCTCCACCCCGTCCAGGATCTCCTGGCGGCTGTAGCCGTTGGCTGACAGAAACTCATCTGTGTATTTGTTGATATGAAGGTAAAAGCTCATGGCCATTTCCATGTATCTTTTGTCCGTCCGGTCCATATCCGTGAGAAGTATGTTTTCCGCCTCGTTGATCTTTCCCCTGTCTGCCATCTCAATAATGTCACGGTAGAGAAAATCCGTGTCGTCGGCTTTTTCCTCCTCCACTTCATATTCCGTAAATCTCTTTCCGAAAACAACACAGGCCAATGCTTTCACCATATCCTTTATCATTCTCATGACATAATCTTCTTCAAACTTCATGCTGGCTCCTCCTTCTCACCATTTCTTCGGAATCCCCGGACAACCGTTCTTCTTCATAACAGCGCGCATCTCCACAAAACAGCCGCAGACTCTGCACATTCCGCTTATTAAGTTATCACATTTTCTGCAGAAGGCAAGCCGCTCATCATAGATCTGTGAAGATACCTTCAGATCTTCATCCAGATTATCTATGTATCTGCGCATGTCATCAAAATACTGTCCTTCATCCATGTCCTGAAGAAGGCATTTTCTGCAGAAGCGCCTGGGCTGGTTACCCGTGTTCTCCATGCTGTACCTCCGTCTCCTTTATCACAGGCGGGATTTTAACGGGATCCCGCCTGTGATGCTGTCTATTTACAGATCATAATAATATTTAAATTCTGAGGGGCTTGGAATCTGCTCGATCTCCTGCAGTTCCTTCCTCTTCCTTTCCAGCCAGATATCAATGAGACGCTGAGGGAAGACACCGCCTGCTGTCAGGTAATCGTGGTCATTCTCCAGAGCGTCCAGGGCCTCTCCCATGGAACGGGGCAGACTCTGTATCTTCTTCTGCTCCTCAGGGGACAGGGAATACAGGTTGCAGTCAAAAGGTCCCCATCCGTGCTCGCGGGGGTCTATCTTATTCCTGATTCCGTCCAGTCCTGCCATGAGGATGGCGGAATAGGCATAATACGGATTTGCTGTGGCATCCGGATTGCGCAGTTCAAACCTCTTGGCCTCCGGTTTCTTGGCATAAGCCGGAATACGGATGACAGCACTTCTGTTCGATGTTGCATATCCGATGGTCACAGGCGCTTCATAACCGGGTACGAGGCGTTTAAAAGAGTTGGTGGAGGGGTTGGTAAACGCGCACAGGGACGCAATATGTCTGAGCAGACCGCCGATAAAATAGTGCGCTGTATGGCTCAGCCCCGAATATCCGTCTTTGTCGTAGAAAATGGGGGCTCCGTCCTTCATGAGCAGCATATGCACGTGCATACCGTTTCCGGCCTCTTTGTAAATGGGCTTCGGCATGAAGGTGACAGTTCTGCCCTCTGCTGCTGCCGCATTTTTCAGAACATATTTCACAATCATGGTCTTATCTGCCATATCCACCATATCGCCCAACTCTACCTCGATCTCCATCTGGCCCGGGCCGCCGACCTCGTGGTGATGATATTTTACCTTTACGCCCCAGTCCTCAAGAAGCATACACATTTTACTTCTGAGATTATATCCCACATCCTGGGGAGCTGCCGCGTGGTAGCCGCCCTGATACGGTACCTGATAGCCGCTGTTCTGTCCGTTGTCTATGCCGCTGTTCCACTCCGCCTGCCTGGTGTCAATGCTGTAGCTGCACTTCTGTGGTGTCACATTATAACTCACATGGTCCAGCAGATAAAATTCAAACTCCGGCCCAATCACCATACGGTCAGCAATCTGCTCTTCCTTCATATATTCCACTGCTTTGAGGGCCACATTCCTGGGATACTGGTCAAAAGGCCGATTCTCATCCTCCCCTATGGTGCAGACATTTCCGCACATAGTCAGTGTGGGAATCTCGGCAAATGGGTCCACTGTGGCAGTATCCGGGTCCGGAATAAATACCATATCACTTTTTTCTATAGGAGCATAACCGTAATTAGAACCGTCAAAACCGATTCCATAGACGAAAATGTCATCATCAAAACGTTCCACCGGAATTGTCACATGACGCCAGCGTCCGTTTAAATCCGTCATTTTAAAGTCTATCATACGGATCTGCTTTTCCTCACACAGTTTTCTCACGTCTTCACTTGTTTTCATTTTAAATCCCCCATTCTTTTTGTAAAATAGTTTGTAACTATTCAGCAGGTCTGCGCATTTACTGCGCTGACCGTAAGAACACGTTCAGCAGCCAGGCAAAAATCCCATCGCCGAAGGCGATTCTGCATGGATTTTTGCTCGTAACTGTGAGGGTACTGAACAGTTACAATAGTTTTATCGCCGCTTCCCGGCAGTCAGCGGTCCCACTTATCACACATGGAATTAATCTGATCTGCAAACTTCGCCAGGTCCTTATTTGCGCCGCCTTCATTATGACGGATAACCGTCATTAACCGCTGTCCTGCTGCAAGAAGTCTTGCATAAACACCGGAAGCCTTGCGGGCTTTTGCCTTCTCCTTCGCGTGTTTGATGACAATTCCAACCGTTTCCTTCTCAAATTCATTCGCCAGCATATCAAATTCTGTGCCGCTGAAGGGCGCCATGGCATCGTATCCCAGCTCATTTTTCAGTCTTTCCGCAAACAGATCGCATACCTGGTCATCCCCGTGTGTCACGAAGACACGCTTTGGCTTCTCCTTGAAGGAGGACGCCCAGCGCATCAGCCCCGCGTCATCCGCATGGCCGCTGATTCCCGGAAGCTTCACGATATCGGCACAGACATGGATTTCCTCACCGAACAGCCTCACATCCGTGGCCCCCTCCAGCAGCGCGCGTCCCAGCGTGCCGACTGCCTGGTATCCCACAAATACAATGGTGGATTCGCGCCTCCAGAGATTATGTTTCAGATGATGCTTGATACGTCCCGCGTCACACATGCCGCTGGCTGACAGGATGACCTTATGGCTGTCATCCATATTGATGGCTCTTGATTCGTCACTGGTTATGGAGAGTTTCAGCCCCGGAAATGCAATGGGGTTGATACCTTTCTCGATAAGCGCCATAGCCTCCTCGTCGTAGCAGTCTGTATAATGCTCCTTAAAAATATTGGTAGCCTGGACAGCCAGGGGGCTATCCACATAGACATCAAAATACGGGTATTCCGGAAGCATATTCTCCTCTTTGATTCGTCTGAGGAAATACAGCATCTCCTGAGTTCTGCCCACAGCAAAGGAAGGCACCACCACGTTTCCGTTCTTGTCAAAGGTTCTTTTCAGAATTTTCACCAATTCCCTGGCGTAGTCCGGCCGTTCGCCGTGACTCCTGTCCCCATAGGTGGATTCCATGACCACGTAATCCGCGCTGTCCAGATATTCCGGATCCTTTATAAGCGGCTGGTCCAGGTTGCCGATGTCTCCGGAGAACACGATTTTCTTCTCCACGCCCTCCTCTGTTATCCAAATTTCAATACTTGAGGACCCCAGAAGATGCCCGGCATCCACAAATCTTACCTGTATACCGTCTGCAATCCGGATTTTTCTGCTGTATTCACACCCCACAAACTGTTTGATCACATTCAGAGCATCCTCCATGGTATACGCCGGTACAAAATCAGGCTGTCCGTTTCTCTGTCCCTTGCGGTTACGCCACTCAGCCTCGAACATCTGAATATGCGCACTGTCACGAAGCATGATGTCACACAAGTCGCAGGTAGCATTTGTCGCATAAATAGGTCCCCGGAATCCTTTTGCATAAGCCAGCGGGAAATTGCCGGAATGGTCAATGTGGGCATGGGTCAGCAGTGCAAAATCTACCTCGGACAATGCCACCGGAATCTCCTGGTTTTCATACTGATCCGGCCCCTGCTCCATTCCACAGTCCACCAAAAACTTCTTCCCCGCCGCCTCCAGGAAATAACAACTTCCCGTAACCTCATGAGTCGCACCTATAAAAGTCAGTTTCATAAAAGAACCCCCTTTGCGGTTATATAAAAGTATGGTTACTTTCATTATACCGTAAAGGGGGGGAGTTTAATAGAACTTTTCAGATTATTTTATTATTTTTGATTGTAGTGATTAATTATTATCCTATCCAGATTCCATCGGTTGTTGACACCTTTGATTCACTAACGCCATTTTTCTGTGCCATACATGCTGCTTTTACACGATAATAATACCCCGAACTCACACTTAAATTATAGCTTCTCGTTAAAGTTGCCGTATTATATGCAGTATCATCAAATGATTCAACGTTATACCAAGATCCTCCTGAATACCTTTGCACAGTTATTTTTAACATAACTTTATCACATGTTACCGAGCAAAATGCACCACCATAAGCATTTATTACTCCACCGCCTAAATTGGATACCCTTGCAGAACCTTGATTTAGTAAATTTCCTCTTACTAATGCATATTGAACATCTTCTGCAGAGACTTTATTTGTTAATTCTGATCCATCAACAACTTTTCCTAAATCTTCTGTACCTGCCATAACACTTGATACACTTAAAATTATTGATAATGTCAAACCCATTATCACACTTACTATCTTTTTCATATTCTTACTCCTTCTTTTAATAAATTATATCTGAAACAATATTCTTCATATCTTCTTCTTCTATTTTACCATTAATATTGTAATATGAATTTCCATATTCCCATTGCGCAAGATAAACCGGCATTTCATCACCAACCTCTTCTATTTTCCATAGCTCAGCCTTAATGTCAACCCAATTACTTCCTATGGTTTCTAATAAAACTCCTTGATCATTCCTAAAAATACCACTTGCATCATTATAGTTAGAAAATATTTGAAGATAGATATATTTATCTTTATACTTGTATCGTATATAAGCAGCTTGTACCTCTTCATCTATTTTATACGATTCATAGCTCATACCATCCAACATATAAAAAAGTGTCGGAACCTTCACATCTAATTTCTCTTCTATTTTTCTTCTATCAACCTCTTCCGTAGAGTCACTTTCTATAATGTCTGTAGTATTATTCAATTTTGTATTGACATCGTTGCCGAAAATTTCATCAACTCTCTGCATTACATAAGCTCTATTCGCCTGACTACTCATTGATATACCAAAAATACCCATCATGGTAACAGCAATCATCGCAGTCCATTTAATCAATGTTCGTCTACGTTTCGGATAGTGAACTATTTTTTCTGATAAAGCATTATCTAATACTGTAGTATTTTGAAATTCTTCATTAACATTATCTTGACTCTTTTTATTAAAAAGTTCTATTTTCTCAACAATCTCATCTGCCTCGTCTTCAGTTGTCTCATCATCTTCGGCCAGGAGTCCCCTTTCCTTTGCTATTCCGACTATCTTTTGGAACAGTTCCTCGGAGGGCTCAAAATCATCTAAGTCCGGGCCATTTTCTAACCCGTTTATCATCTCTGCGGTTTCATCAAGGACTCTTTGGCTGACCCATTCCTCAAACGCTTTGTCTTCCTGGCCTGCCGCAGACTTATGTGTTTTTTCAATTTGCTTTTCGTCCAATTTACTCATGAAACTCCTATCTTTCCTTGACTTTTCCTGACAAGTGTATCATATTATCTTATAGTATTTGTTTTTAACTATTATTTTGAATGAGCAGGAGGACACCATGAAACATATCGTACTTACCGGCGGCGGTACTGCCGGACACGTTACCCCCAATATTGCAATGATTCCCCGCCTAAAGGAACTTGGTTATACCATTTCTTACATCGGTTCCTATGAAGGAATCGAAAAAAAACTGATAGAAGAAATGGGCATCCCTTACTATGGGATTGCATCCGGTAAATTAAGACGCTATTTTGATGTCAAAAACTTTACTGACCCATTCAAAGTTATGAAAGGCTTTGCGGAAGCTAAAAAACTTATGAAGCAGTTAAAACCCGATGTTGTCTTTTCCAAAGGCGGTTTTGTTACCGTGCCTGTGGTGATTGCGGCGAGCAGGAGGAAAATTCCCACTTTTATCCACGAATCTGACATGACACCCGGTCTGGCTAATAAAATATCCATTCCTTTTGCCACAAAAGTGTGCTGCAACTTTCCTGAGACCGTGTCTGAACTGCCAGCCAACAAGGCTGTGCTGACCGGAACTCCTATACGGCAGGAACTGCTGGAAGGAAGCCCCGAGAGGGCTCTGGAATTTACCGGTTTTACAAAAGACAAACCGGTTATTATGATCATTGGAGGAAGTCTTGGCGCTGCAGCCGTTAATGATGCCGTCCGTGCAGTCCTTCCTGAACTGCTTAAAACTTTCCAGGTGATCCATCTGTGCGGCAAAGGAAAACTGGACGAATCATTAAAAAACACAAACGGCTATGTACAGTATGAATATATCAAAAAGGAGCTTGCCGATCTGTTTGCCCTTGCGGATGTTGTCATTTCAAGAGCCGGCGCCAATGCCATCTGTGAACTGAGTGCATTGAAAAAGCCCAATCTCCTGATTCCGCTCTCTGCCCGTGCAAGCCGCGGTGACCAGATACTGAATGCCCGTTCTTTTGAACGTATGGGCTACAGTGTAGTTCTGGAAGAGGAAGAGATCACAAATGAAAAACTCCTTGAGACCATTCACTCCCTCTATAAAAACCGCGCCTCTTATGCGGATGCCATGTCAAAAAGCAAGCTGACAGATTCTATTGAAGAAATCGTCCGGCTTTTTGAACAGGCCGTGAACAAATAAATCATAGTGATTCATATTCTGACTGAAATCTCTGCTTCAGCCATTCCATCATCCTGTGTCTCTTGGTACGCACATTTTCTATGGTGATACCAAGAGCGCAGGCAATCTCTTCATCGTTTTCTCCCATGACATGTGTTCTTACCATAATCTCATACCAGTCCGTATTCTTTGCTTTTAAAGAATTCAGAATCGTACCGGTAAATTCTTTGTGCACCATCATCTGCGCCATATCATCATTATAAAATCCGGTGCGCTTTCCTCCGCTGTCACTCCTTTGTGCCATTTTATCCGTATCTTCTTTTTCGGCACGGTCAGCCGTAACTACTTCATGTACCTGATAGGCTTTCTTGCAAAAGTCAATTGCCTTTCTTCTTGCACAGACTGTAAGCCACTCCGCATAACGTGTTTTATCCACAGTGTCCACCTTTTCCAGAAACTTTAGAAATGTTTCCTGGCAGATATCCTGTGAAAGGTCTGCATCAAATAAAACGCAGTATGCCGCTTTCATAACTAAACGATAATATTGACGAAAGATTTCACGAAATTTTTCTTCTGTCATCTCAACCCTTTTCCTGAAGTCTAATCCATTGAAAACTTCTCAAGGATTTCCTGCTTATCCTCCTCTGTTAATTCGCCCGGCGTCCATGTAATCCCAGCATTGTCCCCAACGCTGCGCGGAATCAGATGGATATGGAAATGGAAAACAGTCTGGCCCGCTGCTTCCCCGTTGTTCTGCACAACATTGTAACCATCGCAGCCGAGAACATCCCTCATTCTGGTGATTATTTTCTTTGCAAGCACCATCGCTTTACCTGCCAGTTCATCCGGAATTTCATAGAGATTGGCATAGTGCTGTTTCGGCAGAACTAAAGCATGTCCTTTGTTTGCTGGTCCCAGATCCAGTATGACCCGGAAGTCCTCATCCTCATAGAGCGTTGCAGACGGAATCTCGCCGTTTGCAATCTTACAAAAAATACAATCCGACATATTTATTTCTCCTTTCTGTGCTGCTTTTGCCGGCTCATTTCGACGGCATTCTGTCATTAGTTGTTTGTCGTTTTTTGGCGCTTTTTAGGTTATGAAATTATTTGATATTTGGCAGTAACAGTGCTACACTATCAACGTAAAGAAAGAACAGGGGGGACACCTAATGACGATACAATCCGGCACTGACCAGAGCACCAGGATGCCCGAAACTGCTGATTATAAGATGCTTTATCAGCAATTAAAAATGAAGCATCAGTTTATGCTTTCCCAGGTTTCTCATGAAATAAGAAATCCTGTCACTTTGATCAACAGCTTTATGCAGCTACTGGAAGGACGGCATCCTGAACTTATACAGGATAACTACTGGCAAAAAATCATGGAGAATATGGATTTTCTAAAATCACTTCTCAATGAATTATCCGCCTTCAATAACTCTGAAAAACTGAATCTGCAGAATTCCAACATATATAATACATTCTGCGAAGTAATTGAATCTGTGACCCCGGCTTTGAATGAACGGCATATCACTATAGATTTGCAGAAACTATCTCCAATACCCGTTATAAAAGCTGACGGTATTAAACTTCGTCAACTTTTTCTCAACCTGATAAGAAACGCGTCAGACGCGATTGAAACAGAAGGACATATTTACTGCGCCATACAGTCAGACGGCGAATCCATCATCTTCACGGTATCGGATACCGGTAACGGTATTCCTTCTGAATATCAGGACGACCTGTTTGAGCCGTTTATCACGCATAAACAGGAAGGTACCGGTCTCGGTCTGCCTATCTGCAGGCGCATCGTCAGCGCTCACAAAGGCACTATTTCCTTCAAATCAAAATCCGGTGAAGGTACCACATTCAAAGTAGTTCTTCCCATCAGCTAATCACACAAAAATGTGCTGCCTTTCACTATGAAGGCAGCCTTTTCTTTCCGTGATAAAGAATGATCCCAAGAGCAAATCCACATAAAAGCCCGCCAAAGTGAGCTGCATTATCTACTCCTGCACTTGTAAATCCGTGATAAAGTGTAAGCGCAGCCAGGAATACCAACTGCCTTGTTGTAAAGTTCCCCAGTCTTCCTCTATTTCTCATCACCACATAAATCAGTGCTCCAATCACGGCAAACACCGCTCCGGAAGCACCTGCGGAGACTACCGCCTCCCCTCCTCTTATCTCTGCGTAATAAGAAATATAGCTGGCACCGATTCCGCCAATCAGATAAATAAGAAGATAGCGTATTCTGCCAACTTCCCTTTCCAGGCTGTCACCGAGAAATGCAAGCACCAACATATTATTCCCCAGATGAGCCAGTCCGAAATGAAGAAACATACAGGTGAAAAGCCGGTAATATTCATGCCCTTGTTCTATGAAGGGTGTATACGCAGCTCCCCAGTTTATAAGATGCCTGCTGTCCAGTGATGACCCTGTTATTTCAGTCAACAGAAACACCAGAACATTGACCGCTATCATGATCGTGTTCATCAAAACACTCTTCCGCATCCGTAAAAACCGTCTGAAATCGGATTCCGGCCTCTGGTTCCAGTAACTGTAATCCACCATGCACTACCTGCCTTTTTCTTCTTATCTGATATAATTCTCAGCCCTGCGATAACCACAAACCACTCATCACTCCCTGCCTGCAGGACATAGCTTCATTATAATCTCTTTCCCAGGTTAACGCAACCATATACTTCCAATTGTGCAGTTTAAAATAAGCCATTCAGGCCCTCTTATTCTGAAAATTAAGGTACTGTAACTCCGTTCCCGCAATACTTATCTTGTCACCATTATGCAGCAAATATTCCTGCTCCGGTTCCAGGATTCTGTCATTTAAAAGGGTACCGTTCTTTGAATTTAAATCCGATATAAAAAAATCATTTTCTTCTCTGCGTATTCTGCCATGTATCCTGCTTACCGCCGGATGTCTCAGACATATATCCGCCGCTGCTGCCAGCTTTCCGATAATCTCAATCTCTTTATCAAGCACAAACCGCTTTTGATTTCCCTCCTCCTCCCAGAGCAAACACACATTTTCATCATTTCGTTTCCCCGCTGAGAGAAGAATCGTCGGTCCGCAGGACTCAAAATCATCCGGCTTTATATCCTTCTCTTTTTTGCCGTTATCTTCCTGTTTTTCCGTATTCCTCTCCTCTTCTCTTTCATATTCGGTATCCCGCTCCCATCCCCATGCTTCTAACCGGTCCAACTCATGCTTCTGCTTCTTTTTCTCTTCCCTTTTGTTCTTCAGCCGGAACATAACGAAAGCCACAGCGGCAGCCGATGCGGCCACTGCTATTCCTATACAGACCTGCAGCGCATTGGCAATCTCATAATGAAGAAGCAGATAGACACATATGGCTGCTGCCGCCAGTGTAAAAATACACCCCACGGCATTTAAAAGCGGATGCTTTTCCTCCACGTCTTCCTCCTCCTCAAAAAAGGCATCCAGAGCCTGTTTTCTCTTCTCCTCTGTCATCACCGGCTCTCCACTGAACTCCTGCTCTGCGCACACCCTTTTCTCCCTGTACTCCTCTTCTTTTACAGATTCCCGGGATACTTTCCTAAGCTCTCTGCGGATCTCATCTGCTCCCGTTCCGGTCTCCACACTCTCCCGGTATACTCCATATCCCAGAACAACGGCACCTGCATCCTTATGGTCTATTTTCGGAAGGATGTATTCTGTAAGCTCTAATATGCCGCTCTGTTCCTGATTCCGTTCTGCAGGAAAGCAGCAAAAATAAAGGTGCTGCCGTTCTGTATCCATATAAATATATTTGGGATTGAACAGTATTGTCCCTACATCCAGCAGGTATTCCTCCAATCCCTCCATTATGTCCGCGGCGGCCCGGAATATCTGTTCCAAATCCGCCCTTCCGAACTTCTTCGCCTCATACATCACAAAGATGCTTTGTCTGGATGTCACCTCATAATAAAACAGGGGTTCTCCGTCTATATAACGCACAGAGAGGGGAAGCAGTCCCGGCGGCTGGTTATGAAGAAGCATTTTTATCTCATATCCCTGCGGATTTACTGCACTGCCTGCCTTCAGTACCAGATAGCTGTGATTCATCTCTCTTCTGTACTCTGCCTGCATTTTCTTTCCCCCTTTTCCCGGAACAACCGTACTTTTTTCTGTTTCATCCGGAACTCGCCGCTTAATCCATCAGTTCTTCCTTCCATTTTCTCACACTTCTCACCTTCCCGATAAAGGACACCGGGCGGATCACTTTACTTTTTGCATTGCCCTGTATATGCCACTGCAGACCTGCAAAAGGATATTTCACATATTCCTCATAATTGACTGTGATCTCCCTTTTGCTGCCGTTTACAGAATAATTTCCGTTTTCACCTGCAAGCCGTTCCCGGGCAGTTTCCAACCCGTCTCCCTGCCTGCGCACAGCCTCCGTGCTGCCTGCCACAGCCGCCTCATATGCCTTTGCTGTGTATACTCCTCTTTTTATGGTTCCTGTCAGCAACAGCAGAACCGCAAACACTGTCAGCATCCAAACACCGCTGATGCAGGCCGCTTCCAGCGTATAACTCCCCCTGCATACGAATTTTTTTCTGTCTTTTCTATCCATATCTCTCCTGTATCATCCTGTGATAATGCTAAACATCATCCCGGCAAATAAAAAGGGAATAAACGGTATCTCATACTTCCTGTCTTTTTTCTTCACTGCCAGTAAGAATCCGGCAGCCATAACAGCCGTTAAAAACGCGCCCGACAGTACACTTAAAACCTGCCAGAAGCCCAGATAGATTCCAAGCACCAATACAATGATTCCATCTGCGCTGCCCACAGCCCAGCCGGACAGTTTCCCACAGAGCAAAAGAGAGATACCGGGCAGACTGCCCAGCATAACATCCCGTGACACATCCCACAGTTCCCCCGGAACTTCTTTTATTTTTAAGGCTGTACAGATAAGGCTGCCCGCAAAAAATAAAAGAATCTTCCGGACAGAAACCGTTTTCCCTCTCGAATCTTCCCACCCCATAAATGCAAGAAAAATACCTGCTGTTATCTTTTCTGTCATCTAATCCCCCTGTTTTTGTCCGCAGCGTGAACAGAGATTTCTGTTGTCCGCCTCGGATTTTTTCATGAACCGCACATGGCGGGAAAGGCCGCCGCATGCGCTGTCACTGTGGTAACGGTTCCCCTTGTCTGTAATGTATACAAACCCATCCTTCTCATGTCCTCTCATACACTTTTCACAGGGGTAGTATTTATCCCCATACTCGTTTCTTCCCTGTACTGCACTCTGCATCCCCACGTGCTTTACCGCCAGTTTTATATGGGTACAGTCCGCTGATGTGTGATATACACTTTCATAGTCTGTCACATATACCATCTCCCCGCCGTGACTGTCATCCGTATTGCCGTATTTGTCCCCGTTATATCCCAGCCAGGCCTGTGCGGCGGCGGCAGCTTCTATCTTCACCGGAAAAACCGGAAAGAGCGACACAGGGCTTTTGTACAGATAATTTGCTTTCAATGTTACGATGCCATCCCTGTATGATGACCCCAGCAGTGTAATCCCTGCCTGTTTTCCCACAATTCCCGTGAGGTTCTCGCCTTTTACTCTCTTCTGAACCTCCGCTGAGGCATAAACAATACATGCCGCGTCTGTCACGGCACCAACCGGTGATCTGCTCTCCCCGTCTATGCTGTAGGCATACATCCCCAGCTCCTTGGCACTCTGACTCAGAGAAGATACCAGAATTGTCTGTATCCGGAAGATATCCATCATACTGACCAGCATCACCATTGCCAGAAAATAGAGGGGGAGCACTGCCGCGCTTTCCAGTGTCAGACTGCCTTTTTGCTGAAGAGAGTACCAATCCTTTCTATTACATCTTTGTCTGTCTTTTACATCGGGCATCTGCTCCCCTCCCTTTTCTGCTTTTTACATATCGTATCCGTAGTTTCTGACTGCTGTCCATTGGTTTCCCGATGGGCTTAAAAAACGGGTTTCCATCTCCAGACATTCCATGCAGGAGTCTATACGGAAGTTTTCTTTTCCGGGTTTGAGCCGTATATTCTGCTCTATCATATCCATGCAGCGGAATGCCAGGCTGTGTCCCGAAGATGCAAACAACAGTATCTGCAGATAATCGTTATAATCCAGCCCGGAAGTATTCTTTGCCTGTCCCTCCTGCAGCATGGTAAATATCTGTCCGATATTGGAAAGCTCCAACTGCCAGCCTGCACCGGTCTTAACCAGGGGGACTTTTCCGCCTGCCATGAGCTGACGTACATCCAGAAGACTTTCTCCGTAAGCCCATCCCAGAAGCAGCAGTTTTTCCACAACGAAAGCACCCTCCGGTATCAGCAGCGCAGTACACAGGGACGCAGCCAGCGCACCGGACTGTGCCCGCTTCTCCGGGTCTGTATAGAGGTACGCCGCATTCGCTGCCTCCCGAAGCAGTAAAATCCTGTTTACCGTCTTCTTCAGGTTCTCCCTGTCGCTGCCTCTGCCTCCCACAATGTACTCCACCTGGTAGTCAAGGGCTCCCGGATTTCCCGGTTCCCTGTAGGTTCCAAGCTTATTCATGGCATACGCCTGGAGGAAGAGTTTATCAGATCCCCCGGATTCCCGGCCTTTTATATCTCCCATGCCTTTCTGCAGATTTCGGTTTGAAGTGAAAACGGAAACATCTGCTTCCTTTTCGGAAATCACTGCATCATCCGGAAGAACCAGACCCAGAATCCCCATAGACCGTATTCGTTTGATGATTTCCAGGGGATTATTTTCCGAGGTAATCTGCGGCGCATCCCTATTCTCCTGTACGGTTTCCTCCGGTGCCTGCACCTCAGGCATAGGAGGCGCGCCGGCATCCTTTTGCGCCTGCTGCTGTTCTGTCACCTCTTTGGTATTGCCTAAATACTCCTTCAGGCGTTTGACAGCCGCTGTGCCCAGATGTTCCCTGACAGCTTCTGCCGCCTGCGCACAGAATGCCTCCCCCGCATTATCCGTGGCCAGTCTGTATCCTGTAATGGAACAGCTCTCCTGCCTGCTTCCCCGGATGCCGCTTTTTAAAGTCAGAGCCATGGAGTTTTCCATCTGCTGTACCACATGGTATGCATCAATGGCTCCTCTGCCGTAACCGCTGTCCAGAAAAAATAAATCGTACTCCTCCAGAAGATCCCTCTCATACTCGGAGAATACAGAATACAGTCCCGTATCTGCCGCATTCACGGCCTGTACCCGGGCATACTGTTCTCTGCAGAGCTTTATGCCTGCCGCCATGATTCCAAGCATGACAGAGAGCATCATACACATGGCAATGGTCATACTTCCCTTTTGTCTCATAACAACCTCTCTAAATACTGTTGCTCTGGCTTGTGATCTTGGACAGAATACTCTGTATCAGACTGGTAAGCTGCTTTTTAAAGATGATGACAAGCCCTATAAGAACCACTAACACGAGCACAATTTCAATCACCGTGATCCCTGATTCATCCTCATAAAACTCCCTGAATACATTCATATTTATCACCCCCTTTCCACACATTTTTACCCTGTTATGCTCTAGTAAAAGCTTAAAAAAGCGGGAATCATAACCAGTGCCATCACCAGCGCAAGCTGTATGAACATAGGCCCCAAAAGCTTTGCAGACGCCTGTTCACCGCATATTTTCGCCTTTCGTTTCCGCTCCTCTATAGCGGCTGCAGACTCCCGCTCAAGAAGTGCCAGAACTCCCCGGTTTCCCTTCTTCAGATTCTGGACAAGAAGCACGGAAAGGACCTTATATTCCGGTGAATCACAGCGGTTTCCAAACCGTTCATATGCCCGAACCTCTGCCATTCCGCCCTCCATTTCGCGGTAGGTTTCCACCAGTTCTTCATACGCCGGACGCCTCTTTCTCCCGTATATTCTGCAGGTATTTATATAGTCTTTTGCGATCTTCTCCATGGCACTGTGCACGGTCAGACCGGCCTGCAGAAACAGCAGTATTCTGCTCACGATATCGGGGTAATCTGCCTGCATTTCGGCCTTTTTCTTTCTCTCATTTTCCTTTTCTTTTTCTCTGTACAGCGGCAGGATCAGCAGGCCCAGCAAGGTGCCGAACAAGGATATGAGCAATCCGTTTCCGCTCTGTTCTTTCCGAAAAATGACCTTGGTTCCATCCACTTCTTTTGGGAGTTTTACCTTATCCCCGGAGGCCGGATTCTGCGCATCCACTGCCCTCTGTATCTCCCTTTCCAGTTTTATCTTATGGGATACCAGCTCCGGGTAAACGGTGACTTCTTTCTCCCACCGCCCCTCTGCCTCCCCCAGACTCAGGTCGCAGGTAAGCTTCACGCCGGTGCCTCCTTCTGCAGCATTATCCCCTATCTTTCCTTCCCAATCCAATATCTCAGGCGTGTCTGTACTCCAGGACAGATTTACAGGGAAATCAGGGCTGCGGTCCGGCAGATAAAGCGGATGCTGCACTTTGTTCAGGTTCTTGTTTTCTCCCCGGATCAGAGCGTCCATCTCCTCTTTTACCTGCTCAATGATTTCTTCTGCCTCTTCCTCTCCATACTCCTTTTCGCGGACCTGTACTGTGATCTCCTGGTTTCCCTTCTCTGACTTTACAGTCAGCTTCTCCTCATAATCCCCCTGACCGAATTCACGCCGTTCCAGATACTCCGTGTTTTCCCTGTCACCTGACCTCTTTTCCAGGATGTACAGGGTAAGTCCGGCGGCGTTTGCAAGAAGGACCACGGCGATTCCGGCAGCCAGGACCTTTCTCTCTCCGGAAAAGATTTTTTCAGACTTCAATCTCCACAATCCTCCTGCCCCAGATAAATGCGGCTGCGTAGCAGCCAAGACAAATCGTCATGATACAGACTCCTGCCGCATTGTGATACAGGACATCCATAAATCCTGGCGATGTCAGGCGCATATAGAGGATGATTCCCACAGGCATGAAACTCATCATGTTCTGCTCCATTTTCCTTGCGGCCAGCATGGCGTCAATCTCTTTTTTCACGTCAATCTTGTCCTCCATGATACTGACGCAGTTCTGTATAGTCTCCCGCATATTGCCGCCCATGCGTTTGGATTGTGCCAGGATTTCGGAAAAACTGCGGATATCTTCTACCTGGCTTCTGCTCCCCAAATCATAAAACAGCTTCTCCACGGGAACACTGACACGCATCTGCGCTGCCATGTACGCCATCTCTCTTGAGATCTCCCTGTCGGGACCGTATATGCGGTTCATGTCCTTTCCCGCCTCCAGAACCGCGTTTTCCAGTGAATAACCCGCTGAGATACCGGCTCCCAGAGCGTTGAGTGCATCCCTGAACTGATGGTGAAGCCTCCTGCGCCGCAGCATCAGAAGCTGGCGTTTCCTCTGCCTGATATACCAGAAAGGAATGGGCAGCATGAATAAAAAGGTGATAAGGCTCTGGTAGCAGAGCGCATCTATCACCACACAGATAAGTACGCTCTCCCCCAGATATCTGGCCCATTCCAGAATTGTCAGTTTGTAGTGTTCATAGTCCATCTTCAAGTATGATCCCCGCCCTTTCTAATTTTTCCCTGTGTTTCAGCTTCCCTTTCTGCACCAGGCCCTGATCCTCCTCATACAGAAACAGGGGGTGCAGCAGCACTTCATCCTCATTCATCCCGTCTACCTCGCAGATTTCCAGCAGCCTGCGGCTCTTATCCCTGAGCCTGCCAAGGTGGACAAACAGATCAAACCCCGCCGCGATCTGCCTCCTGACAGCCGGAAGCGGAAGATTGATTCCCATGAGAACCAATGTCTCCAGCCTTGTGACCATATCGCGGCAGCTATTGGCGTGGATGGTTGACATGCTGCCCTCAGCCCCCACATTGACAGCCTGCAGCAGTTCCTCCGCGTCGCTTCTCACCTCGCCCACGATATATAATAAGTTACTTTTTGATGTGTAACTCTGTAACCTTTGTATGAAAAAGGCGGTCTAAGAGGAAGTTGTAAACCCTGTCAACTCTGTATGAGTTTAGCATCCATCAATGGATGAGGCATTTTTTGAAATAAATAGAAAACACCTTTTCCCATGACTAAACTTAATGTAAAATAGATAATATCAACGAATGGAAAGAGGTTGCCGATATGCCAAAAGACCATAAGAGAAATACTTCATCCATGCAAGAAGCCAGACAAAAGATCGTTCAAGAGAAATACAACACCTTAAAGACTGTCTTAGAAGATATGATACATAATAAAGAAGAAGTCACTGTTGCCAGAGTTTGTGAACTCTCAGGACTAAGCAAAAGCTACCTTTACCAAAATGAAAAGGCTAAAAAGCTGTTCAATGAAGCAAAAGCTCTGGATGAGGGAAGAGCTAAGTATAATCATATATCACCAAATACTCATGGAAAATTGGATATTAACCCTAAGATGCGCCATGATGATATGCTCTTACAGTATGAAGAAACGAAAAGGAAGTTATACGAAACTTATATGATGACCTTTCGGTTGATTAAAGAAGAAAACAAGAGGCTCAAAAAAGCAATTCAGTCCAGCCAAAAAAGATTAGAATATTTACAAAGTATGCCAAAAATCAAATTGCATATTATTCCCAACTGCAAAAATAGAGGATTCCTTTCTTATTCAATAACGACACCTAAAGGGCAAAAACTTTATAATGGCATCGGGGAAGATACAATTAAAGGGATTATATGGGGAACATATACTTTATTTGCAAAACATCATTCCTTTGAATTGGCTACTCATATAGATGGTATTATTATAGAAAAGAAAGATGATTGCTACTTGCTTACTATTACAGATACGATAAAAGAAGAGATTACAATAGATATTTTAATGAACGTCACAGATTAAATAGTAAAGAGCTATCGACATTATGTCTGTAGCTCTTTACTATTTGATTATTGCTTTATTGAAAGAATCTCTTGTTTATCTTTATTTTGGCTTAAAAAATCATAAATAATTGAAGCTGCTGTTTCAACTAGGCTCAGCACTTTTTCATTCTTCTTTACATTATTTAATTTTTGAGGAGAATCTACACACAGAAATCCGATTGTATCATACTTTTTATCTTTTCCTTTTTTACGAATTGGATAAACAATAGTTGTATTATATTTTTGTATATAACTTTGATTTTCATTTTTATAATCCACTAATGCACTATATTTTTTTAAATCAGAAACAAAGAAAAATTTACCACATTCCTCAATCAATGTATAAAAATCAGTATTATTTTTTATTGTGTACAAATTTTCTTCTCTTTGTCCTTGCTGGGGAAATCTAAACCATGTAAAAATTTTACTCTCTTCTGGTTTTTCTTTATCTACATTCTTTACTAATTTAATTGAAAGACTAAATATTGCCTTTGGATATATTTTGCTTATTTTTTCAATCAATTCTTTAGAATAGTCTTCTATATCAAATTGACCAAGGTCTATTTTTTCACTTGTTTCTAATATTAGTTTTATATCTTTAAAATCCATTTTCATTTTTTTATATTTTATTGCATTTCTACTTATCATTAGAATATTACTTATGATAGAAACGCACAATGCTATAATAGCTAAAATTATATTCATATTATCAAACATCGCTGCCTTCACCTCCCTCGTCCATTATACTATGCTGAAACATTGCTTTAATTGAATATCCACAACACAGCCAAGAAGCCATCAACATAATCACAGATACTATAATACTTTTTATTTCCTTTTTCTCAGAAAAATCTATTCTCGTCAAACAATACAATAATATCTGAAAACAAACTAATATTGCACAGAAAAAGAAAGCCCAAGATAAATATTCATCTTTTTTACTTTTCATTTCAAACAAATCAAATAACATAGGTATAGTTAATGAAAACAACGACAATAGAATTTCGCCATTGCCAAATAATGCAAGCAAATCAAATGTATTATTATAGTAACTCACTACTGTAGCAAAAAGTAACGGCAAAAAGACACTTACCACTGCTAAGCGAATCCATTTATTTCTCATCTGTTTATATTGTTCCGCTTCCATTCCTTCAAATATAAATGGCTTATTTCTCCTATTCCCAGGCAACTAATTCACCCTCTCTCACTTTCCAAATCATCTATTTGTTTGATATAAATAATACATAGAATTTTACCAAAAGAATAATGGTCTTTCAATCACTTTCAGACATTTCTTTACAAAAATAGCCACCGATCATACCAGATCGGCAGCTGTAAGTATATCTATATTGCGTTTTCTCCATACTTTGCTCTTACCTTAGCATAAAACCTTTGCAGACTTTCCTCAATATCCACTTCTGCTTCTTTAGGCAGTTCAAAGTCAGCCGTTTCTTCTTCAATCTTCCTTACATACTCATCAGTAAATTGAGGATACTCACTCAAAAGACAAGTCATGCGGAAATATGCGTTAATCTGAATACAGTGATCTACACACTGTTCAAATAACTCCTGTGTCATTGGAATCTGATGCTCTATGGCTGCATTTTCTTCTTCTGACAAATATATGGCTTCTCTAACAAACTCAGCCAATCTCTCTTTTTCTTTATCTGTAAGATTATCAAACCTGTCCATCTGCACATGCTCCCTGTTCTGAAATATTATAATCTTTCAATAATCCCAAATATACAAACATTCTCACCGCATCTTTAATGCCTGCCATATATGAAATATCTGAATAGCGATTATCACAGGTTTTTACACAGGCTATGTAATCATTAATAAGGATTCTCTGCTCATCAGGCAAATCCAGATTTGTATACCGACGTTCCAGCTCCCCTTCATCCTCTATGTCATGCAGATATATCTCATCTGTCATAACAAGGTCATATCGGCTGTTATCCATAAATTGCCCCATTCCCATATTCAGTAGCTTGTTTATTAACTGTTCCATGTGTTCTCCTCCTTTGGATTGTGTAAGAAGTCTAATCAGATTTCTTAGAACTTATATTTATATATTAGATTTCTTACACTATAGATGTCAACTATTTTCGATTTACATTATTTGTCAATTTTCGACAATTATAGAGAGGTTCATATGGAAGAATACGACTATGGCTATATTAAAATCAAGCTCGATCAACTACTAAGGGATAAAAAGATAAGTAAAAACAGGCTGGCACACAGGGCAGAGATGCAAAGAACTCAAATCAACAATTATTGCCATGAAACAATCACAAGACTGGATACTGCTGTTTTGGCTAGGATTTGTCATGCTTTGGACTGCAAAATTGAGGATTTACTGGAATTTGTGCCGAAAGAAAGTATAAAAGAGAACCATCAATAAAATCTTTCCTCATATGATTGTGCAAGAAGTCTAATCAGATTTCATAGAACTTATATTCCTATACTCCATTTCTTACACTATATCTAAGTATGTATTAAACGAAAAAGGAGACGGATATTATGGAAGAATATGACTATGGGTATATCAAAATCAAACTGGATGACTTACTTAAAGACAGAGGCATAAGCAAAAATAAGCTGGCTCATCGAGCAGAAATGCAACGTACCCAGATTAACAATTACTGCAACAATGAAGCCACAAGACTTGATACTGCTGTTTTAGCCCGAATATGTAATGCTTTGGACTGTAAAATTGAAGATTTGCTTGAATTTGTACCAGCTAAAGAAAAAGACTGACAAAGAGCTACTGGATGCACATATCCAGTAGCTCTTTTCTTTTAGAGAGAATACTCAGCTTTGCTGTAAAACTTTGTTTAGCATATACTTTAGTTCCAAAAATTTCATGTACTTATAAGGGTTTTTAAAAATGCTTTTAATACTAAGTGGGTAAATGATCTGATACTGGATACGATGATTGATGCACCACTGGCAAATAGTCTTTGTGGTGAATCCTCCCGACTGGAAATTATTTTCCAGGTAAGAAATTTGTCGTTCCTCCCAATCGCTGTAGGAAGCCACCGCAACAGGGAAGTTTAGACGCTCTGCAAAGAAATGTAATCCTTCGAGTCCATCCTCGTTAAACTTTAATATTCGCTTCATAGTCTCCTTTCTGCTTCTCTCTGCTCTCTAATATACCACATATAACAGTAAATGAATAGCAAAAGATTTATTTTACCGCCAGTCCTACAGTTTACCAGAGCCTTGTCGGGTAGGAACCTTTTAAATTCGCTACTTATGAATACCTGCACTTTAGGTATTCATAAGTAGCGAATCTACAGGGGTTTGGGGGAGTAGCCACCATCAAGCTGTTATATACGCCCTTTTAAAGAGCTTATCTCTATCTTTAGCATTTTAACGTAAAATGAGGATTCCAGATTTTACTCCAGAATCCCCAAAATAAAAGAAAAGGATTTTGTGCTTACATTTTTGTATGCATCTCATATCTACTCCGTAAGCAAGAGAAGAATACTATATATGTATAGAATTGTAAAAATTCTGTACAATCATTTTTAAATGCTTGAAACGAGTAAATAGTCGTTTCAAAAAATAAAACTCATTCTGCCGAAATTTCATACCTTATCCGAACAGCCACATTCCCTTTGGTAGAACAGGGAACATATCTACAGCTAAGATATTTCCACTTTCTACTGCTTCTGGATCATCTTCATACATCTCAAATACTTCATCCTCGTCAAAATATAGATTCAAATAATCAAGCGGAAAATTCCCATACTTTTTCAACATACTTCTTATTTCTCTTTGAGCTTCTTCGTCATAATCAAAAATATGCTCTATATCATAGACAAGGCTCTTATGCATTAGATTGCTATATGCCATACCAGCACAATCCCAAAACCCATATTCAAAATTATGAATTGTAAGTTACTCTGAAGGATCTGCTTTTTTAGTCACTTCGACACATATTAAAAATTGCTTTTTTATTTCCTCTGCTGATTCATACTTGGCATCACAATCATAATTGAATACACATGTCGTCTCTTCACAGTGATACTTGTCAAAAGTAGTATCTTTCATGAGTTCCCCAAGCGACTTTCTAAATAAATGCTTACCGCTTGCTTCATACAATAAAACCATCAATTCCTCATCAACTTCTCTAAAAATATTTTTTAATTCTTTTACGTTCATTCTGTACCTCCCTCTTTATGCTATGTCGTCAGTATCATCATCAAAATCTGAAAGCTCCCAGCCTAAAATAGACTTTGCAAGCTGCTTAGATTCAGTTGTATTGTCCGTCGGTTCATACTCTGCCACGATTTCACCACCGACAAACGTATATCTTGCAGTGTTATATCCAAACCATTCATCCGCAAATTCGTAATCCATTGTGACTTTTGGAAACTTTTTTGACACCATGAGCATTAGATTGGTCACTCCACGCCAAGGCGTTTCAAATATAAGAACATTTCCCTCGCTCCTAGCATCACAGGCATTCCATTTTACACCCCAATGTTCACAAGACCACTCATACCAGTCATGGCATCCATATATTTTTTCTAACTCATAAAGCTCCTTTCCATAAACTTCAATATTAGGATGCTCCTTTAAAAGATAATCAAGAAGTTCTTCTCTTGTTGTAATCTTTGCTGCCTTTACCCACTCATAAGTAAGCATCTTGTCAAGCTCCACGTAATTTCCAAGCTCCTTTGCTTGATAATATGCCCATGCAGTATCTGCCTTGCTTCCTACTTCTGTATTCATAAGCTCTGCTGGCATCGGAATAATGTTATTGAAATCAACCTCTGAGTCCTTACTCCTAAGAAAATCAATCACCTTATCAATTTCTTTCTGATCTGCTCCATGTAATGTTATTCTGTTCTTTACCCAACTTGGCATTTATATAATCCTCCTTTTTCTGTATTTTCAAAGGAGTTCAGCGCTGTTTCCTTTTGATAAGACGATTATATCTGATGATTGAAAAACCTTGTAGCTGTCAGAAACGAGAATATTTATGAAGTGCTTTTCTATATCTTTTTTACAATATATTGTTTATATTTACTTACATAACACAATATATACTGTTTTTACGTCAAATGCTTTCATTAGTGTTTAACGATGTTTTACATAACTTTTCAGTCTATCTGCTTAATTATTCTCAATCGTTCAAAAATATGTTAGAATATTGATATATTTCAACAGGAGGTGCCGTATGCAAAAACTTCTCTTTTGTAACCTTGATTTATTAAAATCGCCTAATAATAATCCAGATCTTACTCAAAAATACATTGCTTTTTTAAATTGGGTTGATTCAGTATGTAATGATCCAGAAAATTTAATATATTTTATTAGCAGAGATCAGGCATTGCTAGATAGTGCTAATGATTTTTTTAATAAGCAAAACAACAAGAATTATAACTTTACAACGAGGGAAGAAGCACGCTCTTTCGTAATGAATCACAGAAACATGAACAACCATTTTGTTTTTATAAGCGGAAAAGAAGTGGACTTTCATCTCGCTGTCCATTCAAAATCCCTATTCATTGTTCCAACTTGGATTCCCGTAGACGATAAATCAATATATTATGGGGTGCACGTTGATACTCCAGCTCAATTAGAAAAATTTATACGGACTTTGAATAACCAAAACAATTGGTATGCAACATTAGAAATCGAAACAAATATTGTTGCCCTGTCTCTCATGGATGGTAGGTATAAATATAAAGCATTTACATCTAATGAGCAGGATATGATGAAACATTTTGAAGAACTACTAAAGCAAGGGAGCAGCCGAAATTATTATGCAATTTTGTTATATCACTTCTTAGCAGGGATGACAAACAGCACCTTCTTTGATGATATTGAATTGTTTGGCATGATCCCTTCATCTAATTGTTCTTTAAATCATGATATTTTGAGTTTCATGACACAAGTGAGATACATTAAAGGCAAAAGACTTCCTAAAAATAATATGATTGATCCCAATCTTATCAAAAGAGTTGTTCCAAAAACACAAGCTCATATGCTGCCAAATCAATCAGTAAGAGCAACCATGGGAGCTTGCCAAGAATTTAGTACGTTATGCATTAATCCTGAATTTAAGAAAAAGATAGAAACATTAAAAAAGCAAGGACGATTTAATGTCTGTATCTTTGATGATTATATGACACATGGAAATACGTTTAATGCTGTACGAAATCTTTTAAAATACTTAGGGGTAAATAAGATCATTTTTGTTTCACTGGGAAATTTTTCTCGCCCATTTCAAAAAAAAGATTATATAATAAACGGCGATGTGTATAAATTGGGGTATACTTATCAACTGGTACAATCAACCCAACAAAATTTGACTTATAATTATGCTGCCAAAAATGAGATTGACGAGTTATATAATATTTTCAACTCATAATAGATAGGAAGTAATCAATATGGAAAGATATTTTATTGCCTTGCAAGAGCTAGGTGCTAAAAATGAATTGTTATTAAAACTGATAACTGAATATGATTCTTCTTTCATTAGTAATTTGTTTGAAGAAAACTCCGATATCTTTCTTTCAAATATAGAATGGCTACCTTACAAATTCCTTTTTGAAGATAGAAAAAAAGTTAATGCTGCTTTGACAAAAGCTGATGAAATACTAAGGATTAATGCCGAGCAGGAAATCCATACTGCTTTGTATTATACAATTAATTATCCCAAAAATTTAATGAGAATAGATAATCCACCAGCTATCATCTATTACAAAGGAGCTAATCCTAATGATGGATTTGATAAAGCTATTGCATCTATCGGAACACGAAACCCGACACAATTTGGTTTTAACTCTATCAATTACTTAATACCACAATGGGTAAACGAGGGATTTTCTATTATATCAGGCTTGGCTCTTGGTGTGGATCGCTTATCACATATTGCCTGTTTAGCTGAGGATGGAAAGACTATTGCTGTTTTTGCTCATGGATTGGATAAAGTTTATCCTGCATCAAACAAAAAGCTGGCTGAACAAATACTGTCATGCGGGGGCACTCTGCTATCTGAATATCCTGTTGGGACAGAACCGACAAAATTTAGATTTGTTCGCAGAAATCGTTTGATTGTAGGTCTAGCAAAAGTTACTGTAGCGATGGAATGTGAAGAAAAAAGTGGTTCTATGAGATCTATTAACTTTGCACAAAAGCAAAACTGCCCTATTTTCTGCCCACAGCCAGGGAATAATCCTCCAGAAGCTCAATCAGGACTACGCTATATTCTTGATAATAAAATAGGACAGGAAATTAAAAGCGGCACTGATTATGAAAATGTTATCCTGTCGGCTGGCTATAAAATCGAAAAACCCAAAATGAAAGTATCATATATTAAAGAGCAATATTTAAGAGCATTAATAATAGGTGCTGAGAACGAAAATATTATAAAAATTGTTCTTCAAAAAATAGGCTTAGAGTATACTTCCGATTGCACTTGTATTATTGGTTTGAATAATTATCTCTTAGATTATATTCAAAAAACAAACTATTCTATTGATGCTATTATCAAAACATTTATTGACACTATTATATCCTTTAATCCCACCAAAAAAGAGAGCTGATGCTCTCTTTTTTATAGATTCCATTTGTATTGACCATCTCTGGACACGACAATCTTCCCTCTTTTAACAGCTTTATTCAAATAAACTCTTACATCTGGCTGTAAATTAAATGCCCAGTGTCCTACACCATGCCCTACCTTAGTTGCTTGATATATTATCATTGCTTGTGCTAGTGGAGCCAGATACCCACTTGTCATATCAACTCTTCCGCATGAATCAAATTCATTTGTATCAAGATTAAAATAATGGCTTATCAAAAACTCCTTTTCATCATTGGAGATTAGCTTTTTTAAATAAGCTCTGGATACTCTCTTAGCAGCTCCGTTCCCACTACGAATTGCATTAAATACCCAAGTAATAATCCAAATTAGACAAAGTATTCCACAGACTAATAAGGTTCCACCTATTTCAGTCCTATGTATATTTCTCCAATCTACGAGTCCTAATATTTCTAAAAATTTATCTGGAACAAACAATATTACCATACATGCAATCAATATAGCTGTTATTACCTCTTTTACCTTTAACTTATCAACAAGCGTTGCAATAATATCCAGTGCTTTATCCATTCTCTATTTTATTCCCCTTTTATACAATACTTAATCCAGACTTTGTGATCTGCTCTTGCAATTTATTCTTCAAGTCCTCCGCATCAGTCCAGACTACAAACTGAATCTGTTTTATATCAAAATGAACATTTATAAAATCATCCTGTCTGCAAGTATATATTACTGTTTTTCCTATACCTTTAGCATAGCCAGCTTCATAATATACGCCTGTATTCTGACAAGTAAAATCTGCAACTAAAAATTTGCAATTACGAATTTCTTCCACAATCTTATCGCTTATATTACCATTGTGAGCATCGAGATCAACATAATACGCTTCATTTCCTGTCGCTTCTATGGCTCTCTTTGTTCCCTGTCGAATCTGATCCACGCAATCATACTTCTCTCTATTCATAGGCATTGACACAAATACCATACCCGATGATTGCAACACTGGATTAATTTCTGGAATTTTCTCTTTTCCAGTAGCCACTTGATAAATCAACCTTAACTGCTCATCCGTTGCTTCATTTACCATAAAGTTATGTAATGTTTTCAGATTATCCTCATGTACACAGGAATGTGCGCCTTTAAATTCTTTTGAAACCAATCCAAAATAAGCCAGTGTTTCTTCGATAATGCCATATCGCCCAAAAGTAAAATAGTGTTCATCACTTTCAGCCTTTTTACGAAACTCAACATATATTTGCTCCTTGTTCATATGTATTTTCCTCACATATAGTTAATCTTTGAATCCAACCTGTCCATTCATCAGCAATGGCAACAGAAAATTTCTAAGAGAACTTAATTCTTCGTTTTCTATTTTATTCTTTTGTATTTGTAAATAAAATGCTTGAACATAATTATCAAATCTTTCTAATATTTCTTCTGGTGGCATTACTACTTTTAAGTTATATATTATTGTTGATGTCATGCTCGGCACACCAGTTCCTGTATTAAGTTTTTCAAAATCATATAACTTTGCCGAATAATAAACAAAAATTGCAGAATGAGCTTTTTTCATTTTTGTATAAAACATTGTATCTACTGTCCAAAAAGCTCCATTAACATAAATTATATTATTCAATGTTCCCTTTCGTGGTATTAACACAGACTCTCCATCATAAATAGAAGCATCTACTTTTCGCATAACACCACCTGAACCATAAACGGGGATATTACCATCATTCAGCTCTTTATGGTCTTTGCCATTTCCAATCTCCATCATATCTGAAAAAGAAGCTTTTCTCCATCCCTCTGGAATTTCTCTTTTCAATTCTTCATTCCAGACCATTTTTCCACCAGATGATTTATATGGTTTTCCATCTTCATTTGGAAATTCAAACTGCAGAAACCAATAATCATAAATTATTTTTGACATTGCTTCTAAATTTTGAAGAACTTTATTATTATTTTCTATTTTTAAGTCAATAGCTGATAAAACACCCACAATTTTATCTTGTACTTCTACGCTCCACTTGGGAATTAATAATTGATTTATGTTATATATCGGCAATTTAGGCTGAGAAGAACCAACTTTAAATTTTTCAATATTCTTTTGGTTTAAAGGTGCAATTAGTGAATAGTACAAAAATAGTTTTCTAACTTTATCAGTATCCAAATCGTCAAACTTACAACAATTTTCTGTCAAATTAGCTTTATCGAGAGTGTTACCTATGATACTAACCATTCCAAGGGTATTTCCTACTATCGCAAGGATAACATCACCCTTTTTCACAATATAGTTTTTGATAATGCTCCAATACTCCTCTTTTGCATATTGCATTTCATCTGAAATATTTAAAATTCTTCCTTGATACATATCTAAAATTCTAATATATGGATGTTCATTTGGAGCGTCTTGCAATGTACAGCCTTGAGGGATTCTTTTTCCACCTTTTACTTTGCATATTTCTTCTATCTTATAATATTCATTCATATTTCAATTCCCCCAATCTTTGTCTTATTTCATCTTCCAAAGATTTTCCCTCTGAAAATAATTTTTCAAGATTTGAGGTATATGTATCCATCTTTTGATTAAATTCTTCCTGTGTAAGCTCCACAAACTCAATCTTTACTTCAAAATACTGCCCAGCCGATAGGGAATAGTTTTTCTCTACAATCTGCTCATATGTAACAGAAACACTAAAATCTTCTACTACATCCTGATTGATAAAAGTATCTTCTATCTTTTTCACTTCATCAAGACGCAAAACTGTTTTCTGATTCTTTCCCTCTTTCCTCTTTTCACCCAGCTTAGATGCATCTATAAGCATGATATTACCCTCTTTATTGGACTTATCAATAAAAAGAACTGATACATTTGTACCTGTGTTCGCAAAGATATTTGAGGGCATAGATATTACACCTTTTAGCCAGTGTTTATCAACGATTGTCTGGCGCACTGTCTTTTCAATGCCCGATTGCGCTGTAATAAAGCCTGTCGGCACAACAATAGCTGCCTTTCCATCCTCTTTTAAACTCCAGAGAATGTGCTGAATAAAGCACAGGTATACTCCCATGGATTCTTTCTTCTTGTTCGGTATTTTGGGTACTCCTGCAAAGAATCTCTTGATCCCGTCTCTTACCTCGGAATCTTCCCACTTCTGCTCAATGGTGTCTCTGGTAGAAGAAAAGTCCATTTTAAACGGAGGATTTGACGTAATATAATCAAACTGCTTTACTCCTGAACTCGGATCGTGTGCCACCTTATAGTGTGCTGGTGTCTCTAGGGTATCGCCCTCTATGATATTGTCCAGGCTGTTTGTAAGTCCGTTAAGCAGCATATTTGTCCTTAAAAATCTGGATGACTTACCAGAAATATCCTGTGTGTAAACCTGTGCCTTATCTCCGAAGCTCCCCTTTCCTAAAGCATTAGCAAGGTGAAGTACCAGCGATCCAGAGCCTGCCGAGGGGTCATATACGTCGTAAATCTTATCCTCTACAGGTGACATCTCTACCAGAATCTTTGCAATAATGGCAGAAATAGCCTGTGGCGTGAAATACTCTGCATATACGCCGCTGGCAACATTGTAATCCTTAATCAGATGTTCAAAGATAGCACTATAGAAATCAAAGTTATTCTTAAATGCTTCTCCGAAATCAAATTTATCCTGACTGATAATTCCAAAGATATTCTTAGCAAAGTTATTTCTCTTAGAGGCTTCTACATTCTCTGTAACTCTGGTAAATAGTGGCTTTCTTCCACCATCTGCTGTATCAATGCTAAACTCTTCATTCTCTGGATAATTAGAAATCCTCTCCAATGCGTCATCAAAGAGCTTATAAAAGTCATTATTGCCAACCTTATTAATAAGACACTCAATCGTATCTTCGTACTTAAAAGCCACATCCTGTGGGTATGTATCATAGAATCCTGCAAACATATCCTCGTCCTGCAGAACTTCCTCTGTACTCATTTCCATTTCCTTTGCAAAATCCTTCATATTCGCCATGAATTTATCATTTAAGAATTTGTAAAGGAATACAGATGTAATAACCACTTCTTCACTCGCTTGATTGGATAGTCCGTTGGTCTGGCAGAGTCCTTTCATTTCATCAATCATCTGTTTTATCTTGTTCTCTAATGTAAAAATGTCTGGCATTTGTAAATCCTCCTATTTGAATATCTGTATATTAGTGTATAAATCGTTAAGTAACTGTGCATAAAATCCCTTAATTTTTCCGTATAGCTTTTCTTTCAAGAGAACCTTTGTAGCCTTTGATTTTATGGAATCGGCAAAGTTCTTTCTACCCTGTATCGTTACAATTTCTTTATCTAAGGCATCTTCTATTGCGTTATATATGATAATTAAGGTTCTTTCTATCTCCGACTTGTCGGCTGGATATGTTTCTATTGCATCCTGATATGTTTTCACAAAAGCATAATTTCCGCCGTAAATCTTCGATAATCTTTCATTCTCATAATTGATATTTCTTGCCCTTTCCAGAGCTTCTAATAGTTCATCGGTGATAGAATCCAAATCATTTAAGTCTGAAATAGATAAGTCATTGAAAATCTTCTGTAAAAGCTCATCCAGCTTTCTGATTTTAATATCGCCTTTATTTTGGTTCTTCTTTATCTCATTTTGAATATCTCTGACAACCTTAGAAAATCGCTGGAACTTAGGGTTGTCCTGTGTCATCTGTCCGAGATCCATGATGATAATTTTCACTTTGATAAACTCGTAAAGAATCTCCACCACTTCTTCATTTGAGATAACATCCATCATATCAACAGTATTTTGGGAAAGATTTATGAAATCAATTCTTTCCTGTGTTGATTTTAGGAGCTTTTTATTCTTGTTGGAATCTATCTGTGCAGCATAATCCATAGCTCTTGAAAGAATAAATTCTGTCTGGCACTCTTTGATACCATTTAAAAGTCTCCTGATTTTCAGCAATGTCTCTTTGTTGTAAAAAGTTAGTTGCTTTGAAAACCTTTCCAGATTATCTGTAGAAATAATATCTTCCAGTTCATCCATGTACTTATGATATTTTCTATTGATGTCCTCTTTATCAACCACCAATCCAGAAAGAGAGCCTTCATTTTCTCCATTTTCATTAAGGTCTGCTTCAAGTTCTTTTATGTAGGCTTCAATAGTCTTATCATATTCCTGCTCTATGTCTACAAAGTCAACGATATAACCATACTTATAAACTTTTCCAGTTGGAGATTTATAAGGTCTGTTTACTCTTGAAATAGTCTGCAGGAGTGACTGTGCATGCGGACCTCGGAGAAGATACATCTTTTTAAGACGCTTCACATCATAACCTGTAGTCAGCATAAAATTCACAACCAAAATATCAGGAGCCAGTGTCTCCCTAAAATCCACTTGATTATTATGATTTATTTTCTTCTGCTTTGGATCATCTGTATCTGTAATAACAAGTCCTGTATTTAGCTTAGAGTTATCTTTGAACCATTGATGTACCTTTTTCGCCTGTGGATTTGTTCTACACACAATCATACCGCCGATAGATGTATCTGAGTTCTGGAGTCTGAAATTGATAAAATCTCTTTCAATAAATTCACCCAGGGCATTTACATAGGCATCCGATTCATAGACATCTTTATCTTCAAGCTGCTTATCTTCTATTTCCAGATTCTTCTTTATTTCTGATTTTGCTACTGTATCAATATTTTCCTTTTTGATTCTAAGTGTATATCCATCGGCTATTGACTTATCATAAAAATATTTATGAATATAGTCACCAAACTTTAAATTAGAACGCTCTTTCTTGGAAAGCAAAGGCGTACCAGTAAGAGCAATATAAACAGCATCCAAGTCACAGGTCATAAGATTTTTGAAAAATTCCCCTGTGGATGAATAACTTCTATGTGCTTCATCGACAAAGAAAATACGCTGGATATTTGCATTATAATCATTCTTTGCTTGCGGCATTTTCCCTTCAAACTTTTGGATATTCACCACGCAAATTTCACCAATGGCTTTACTTCCAACATTTTTAGATAATGGTCTTGTTAGCTCCTTTGAAAATTCTGTTTTGTTCTCGCAGTTTACAGTTTTGAGTCCTCTATTAGTAAATTCAATACTGGCTTGTGTAAGCAGATCCAATCTATCCACGACAAAGAAAAATCTGGTGCTAATATCTTTCTTAGCATAGTAATCCCTGATAACACGATTGGAAAAGGCTGCTATTGCTGTCTTTCCAGAGCCTTGTGTATGCCAGATAATTCCACCCTTACCGCCAGAATCCAGTCTTTCAATGATTTTTCTGGTAGCAAAAAACTGAGGGTAACGCATAATATGCTTCTCAGGAATCTGGCTACTTATAAACATAATTCCATACTGCAAAAAATACAGAAACCTTTCCTTATCAAACACAGAAGTCACAAAGCTATTGCAGGGAGTTGTTGTCTTTAGGTTTTCGGCAAACTCTGGTGTATCTGTTTCCGCTGGGTTATATCCACAATCTTTCATTACAAATTTGATTGTGTCCATATCAATATCTTTATACGGATAAGTGATATGGAACTTTTCATCATCTTCTCTGAAAAATGAAAAGCTGGTGTTGTTTCCGTTTGGTGTGGTATAGAATGAGCCAGCCTTTACATCTTCCGCATCGTCATCTTCCTCATACTCCATATTGTTTGAAAAAGAAACAAACTGAATAAGATTGAAGAACTTCCTATAATCTGGATTCTGCAATCTCTTATTTATCATTCTGTCAAATTCTTTCTGTATGCCGCCATCATTATTTGGTTTCTTTACTTCCAGAAATGCCAACGGCATACCATTAATCAAAATATTTATATCTGGTCTAAAGGAGCCTTCCTCTGTTCCCTCTACCACACTAAAAGGCAATTCATCCACAACTGCAAAATCATTGTTCTTGATATTTTCAAAGTCAATCAGTTTTACCTTGTCTTTTGGATCAATAAGCCAATTATAAAATTCTTTACCCAAATCATTATTTTTCAACACATTATGAATGTCTGTGATAATGCTTTTTATCTCATCATAAGAAAACTTCCTGCCGTTTATGGTTTCCAGTGCAGGCTTAAATCTGTTTACAAAAATCTTTGTGTTGAAATCTATATCAATATCATCTGCTTTAAGCGACTGATAATTGTATTCCAGTCTCAGGAACTGAATTGTTGCAGGAATTTTCACTCTGGTATCTTCGTTAAATACTGCCATCTATTCTATCTCTCCTATCTTATCTTCAAGTTTTTCCATATCCTTTATAATGATAATCGCCTTATCCGTAAGTTTATACTTTCCTCTTTTCCCCTCAATCGGAAGCAACAAATTATCATCTCTGAGCTGTTTAAATAGTTTATTCATGGTTATAGTACTTACGCCGATCAAGGGTGCCATATCCGCTTGGGAGAGAGGAATGTACTCAGTTCCATCTGGTAGCTTAATTTGACAGGAATACATGTACTTCAAAACCTTATAGACATTGTTCGTCATCTTGTCAATTACTGATTCCATATGTTTCACCCTTTCATAAAATTCAAATTTACTTATACAACATATATAAATAAATTTATATCTATTATATTTCAAACCTGTGTTTTAGACAACCCATTTTTGCAAAATTCTTTGATATTTGGCGGCTAAATCCCCTCTGACGGAGATCCATTGACTTCAGGACTTTAAAAATTATACAATCTAATTAGCACAAAAAGCGGCGATACACCGCTATACATAGAACAAATACCAACGCAGGGCATTGAGATCAGCTTACGAGCTACTTCTCAATGCTCTTTTTTTGTGCCCAAAACAATCAACAGAAAGGAATTAACATATATGGTAAAGAATAAAAATTTGAATGATTCAAAAAGAAGAAAAAATGACGAGTTTTATACGTTGCTCTCCGACATAGAGGCAGAGCTTCAAAACTATAAGAAACACTTTAGGGGAAAAACAATCTATTGTAACTGTGATAATCCAGAGTTTAGCAATTTCTGGAAATATTTCAAAGACAACTTTGAGGACTTAGAGCTAAAAAAGCTCATAGCAACTTACTTTGATTCTGGCGGCACTACATATAAGTATGTATTAAGCTCTGGAAGCAAAGAGCCAACAAAAACGCCCCTTTTCGGTGACGGAGATTTTAGAAGTCCTGAATGCATTGAAATCTTGAAAGAAGCAGATATTGTAGTAACGAATCCACCCTTTTCCCTGTTCAGAGAATATATTGCACAGCTCATACAATACGAAAAGAAGTTTTCCGTCATAGGAAGTTTAAACGCTGTCGGCTACAGAGATATATTCCCCTTGATAAAGAGCCATCAAATCTGGATCAGCTCCAACAACCAACACCAATTTTTTAGAGTTCCTGATGATTACGATATAGGCGTTACTAAAGTTCATGCAGATGGATGCCGATATGCAACTCTTGGCAATATTGCTTGGTACACGAATCTTCCCATCGAAAGAAAATTCACCGATTTAGTCCTGACAGAATCCTATTCCCCTGACAAATATCCCCGCTACGATAACTACAATGCGATCAATGTCAACAAGCTCTCAGAGATTCCTTGTGACTACGATGGAATCATGGGTGTGCCTGTTACCTTTATTGCAAAATACAACCCAAATCAATTTAAAATCTTAGGGATAACAACAGGATCGGACGCATTTGAAGCTGCTCCTACTAAAAAATACATCAATCCTGTTCGTGTAACTGGAACTTGTAAAGGAGGAAGCAGCACAAATACTTCTGCCACACTCTTGCTCCCCCGAATTGCCAGCAGATGGCACTTATTATACCGCCGACAACGCAGAAGGATATCTGAAGGTAATCTACAAAAGAATTTTGATACAAAAAAATAAGCCATAGGTTCATCGCCTGTGGCTTATCTCTTATCTAATTAGTGAAAAAATCAGCAATTCGTGAGAATAGGCTTACCTCTTCACTACCAGACGAATCGGAGAAACTGAAAAGATTTGTTTTATCCTCTTTGTCCTCGTATGGTCGATCTGGCTCTATTTTATTATTGACCTTGATTTGCAGTGTTTCTTCGTCTGACGCATCCTCTGTTATTGTCAAAACATAATCGTTGCCGACTTTTTCAAAGGTAACGCCCTCTGCGGAATTAAGTGCTTCCATATCTACAAAATCAAAGTACATATCATCTTTTTCAGTTATCGTGTATGTTCCGACAGGAACTTCTCTCACTGTGATAGTTTCTTTATTGTCAATAGGCACAGAAATTATATCTCCTGTATCTTGATTTTTCATTGTCACTTGGAACTTATACAAAGCATCTTTATCAAGTTTCATGTACTTCCATGCTTCGTCTGTTCCGCTGATTGCTTTAATAAAGCTGAGATTTATGGCATCAGCTCCCTCATATGTATTGATAATGTCAAATTCATTAGCAGGACTACCTGTATAATGCCATAACAAGTTTTGACTATTCGGATAAGGATTGTGCGCTGTCTCTGGATATTCTTTTCCAAACAATTCAGTAACTGTGTAATTAGGCAATGTAGCTCTTGTTCCTGTTACACTTACATCTGCTGGTTCTATAGAATCAATAGAAAATCCATAATAATTATTTCCAGATCCATCTGTTCTCCAATACAAATAAAAATCATTTGTAGGTATATTTACAGTTTGTCCTGCAAGCGTTGTTCCACCCCATTTGCCTAGTTTATAAGTTTCTCCATCTAATTTATAATAGATTTCAACATAGTCATAAGTCACCTTTTCTGTTTGGCATTTACTATTGAATGTAATTGCCAATCCATTACTTGGAAGAACATATTGTACAGTATACCTCTCAACAGGTTCTTCTTCTACAGAATAAACGCATTTAGTTTCATCTGCATTGTAAATAGGTACTTTAGAAAATGTATATTTCCAATCTTTTTCTGCATTAGTTGTGGTTGTCCTATAAACCTTGCCATCTTTTAATAGCTTAATTGTAATGCTCTTGGGACGTTTTGATTCAGTATCTCCTACCCATGTCTTAGTTCCTGATATATCTTTGAAAATATTATCTTTTAAAGTATTTGTAATTTCGTAGCAATCTTCTAATTCATTATATTCGATAGAGCTTGAATACAATAATAATGATTCCTCTTCGATAGTATATCTGTCTGAATCTTCTACCAGCAAATCTGTAAAAGTTACGGATAAATTATCCTTTGTAATAGTCTTTCTATCTACTTCTATACCATCTTTTTTAAGAATAATATCAACACTATCTGGACGCAATTCCCATTTATTATCTTCATCAATCCATATTTTATTAACAGTCAAATCATAATAATCACTAAGACTTACTTTGACGATATTGGAATTTATACCTGTTATAAAATCTACAGGCCTATCATAATCATCAAGTGCATTCCATTGTGTTCGGCATCCATTATAAGATAAAATTTTTCTATTTTCTTCTGGTGGTGCCTGCATCTTTACAAGTACATAAGTCTGAGAATTAGCAGGCAAAACAGCTTTCAATGTTTCATCATCTTTATCAAGATATTCAAAAGCTAAAGATTTTACTTTGCTCTTATCTACTGAATCAGAATATTCTTTCCACGAATTATCTTCTGATAGATTTCCTGCTTTGACATCCTCTGAATAATAGACTTTTACTTTATAGCCTTTCGATTCAGCATAAGACGTATCTACCCCTAAAAACTCTCCATTCCAATGTTTTTTAGTTCCATAAGCCGTTATAAAACTCTGTTCAAAAGAATAAGGATCTTGTACATATTCTTCAATAGAATCATATATAACAAAATTTGTAACATCTGCCGATCCAATTCTTGCTCTTAATTTATAAGTATATTCAGATGCAGGACTTGCCTTTACAGTTCCAGTCGAATAATTACTTTTATCTGTTTGAACGTATTTTGTGACATCTTGATGAGTTGATATTACAGAAGTTATCGTTGTAGTTGCCTTCTGATATGAAATTTTTTCTGTTGTATTTCCATTTTCATTTATATCAGATGCATCAGAATCATATTTTCCATTATCTTGTATACTCATACCTTCATAAAGATTCCCGCCCAACGATTTTCCATAACAATAGTTTTCCCAAACATTTCCGTATTCTAAGAAAGAATCATAGGAAATGGCGTATTTACAGGTTGCTCTTATTCCTAAATAAAGACTACTTGAAGTACTACCAAATATTAATGGATCGTCTGATAAATCTAATTTTATTTCTATCTTTGTTCTTCCTGTATTATTCCAGTTATTACTAATTTTTACAGTTGCATTTTCTTTAAACATTTTCAAATATTCATCTACATTAACTCTTGTTCCGTTTAATCTATAAAGAAATATTTGATTAATGATAGTCGTTGAAGATGGATATAATGTCCCACTCATTTGGTTACTTTGGGAAGAATTTGTTGTTACTATTGATGCTAAAATTTCCTCTTTTGTTGATATTAGTCTCATACCCTCTGGCAGCAAATCATATATAACAAATCCTTTAACAAGACTATTTTCATCATATTGCTCTATATAATTACTATTAAAATTATTATCCATAGAAATTATTCCACCAATATTAAAACTGCCCAAAAACTGTTCATTTGTAGCATCCTGAGTTATACTGCTAAATGATTTAGGACTATAAAGATAATTATTCTTTTTTTTGACTGAATAATAATTCCATAATTGGTATGCACAATCTCTTTGTATATAATGGCCATAAGTTTCTATATCATAATTCATTATTTCTTGTTTTGTAATAGGTGTTACATATGAATCTTCTCCAACATTATTTTGTAAAACGTAATTTCCATCTTTATCTTTAAAATAAACTTGTACATAATCAAAGTTGTAAAGCGTCCCTGTTTGAGAAATATCTTCCTTTTTCATACGGACATAAGTTATAAACGATTCTGCATTAGTACCGATACTTGTCGGTACTAAACTTTCTTTCATATCGTAAATATTAATATACCAACCTACAACTTTATCTTCTTCGGAAAATACCCAAACTCCCTTACCATCTGGATAATATTTTGATTTATCTCCGCCATATCCATTTTTAAACTTTTCATACGAAACATATTCTGTTTCTCCTGCATATCTTATAAATAACTCACAATCATATTTTCCATAAGGTATACTATTTCCATTACCATTTTTTAAAGAAAAACTTTGAATAGAAGAAAAATAATATTCATCATCTTCAAGTTTTACATAATTATTATTTTCATCTGTTGCATATAAAAGATCATCACCAACTCTTACTGTCATGGGTGTTCCTGTATATATAGCTGTAGGAAATAAATACCAACCGCTTGAATTATGCGTCCAATTATTTACAATATCTTGGTATCTCATAGATACATAATCTTTTTTAGATGGCTCATTAGTTGTTTTATCTACTCTATAAAGGTCTCCAGAATATATAAAATCAAATTCAGCTAAATTAATAGTAACAGAAGCGGTATCTAATTTAGCATCTGGTATTCTGTTTCGATATGCTCCATAAATATCTGCTGTGTTTGTTATTATAAGATTTCCATTGTTTTCATTATATATTGATTTAGGATAACCAACATAAATTCCACCTGATTTGTAATCCCATATATATTCCCCATTATCTGATTTCTCTAATAAATTTCCAGAATTATTATAAACTACACATTCATCTGGTATATTGTCATGGATAGTTGCTTGATAGTAATACACATGCAAATCAGGATAAGATTCACTATAATCTGTAGAAGTACTTAATCCCTGTGCATTAAATTTATAATTAACCCAAATATAATCTGATGCATTTTCAGCAAGTCCATCATAAGATGATATTTTTGCTGCTGTTTTCTTCAAAGTTACAGGGACAATATTCCATGGATGTATATATGTCCTTGTGTAATCGAATATAACTTTATTACTTCTGGCAATGTTTTCAATTTCTGCCTGTAATTCTTTGTAGAAATTATGGATACATTCATCTTCAAATCTTTCTGGTGTGTATGGGGTACTGCTACTTGCAGAAGTTTTTATTGAACCATTTTCCATCCAAGGAGTTAATGTATACACAACCTGAATGCTTCCTTCAAAATTAGATTTTTCTTCTATGATATTTGCATTTGTAAAAACCATATCTTCAACAGAACTGTTTAATGAAGTATAAATAGAATCTGATGTTCCTTGATTATATTTAACGCCATTAAAATTCCAATCATAACCTGTATGAGTAGAATCATTTGCTCCCACTATAGAACTCCAACCAAGTCTACTTTCACCACCACCATTTTGGCTTGGGTTAGCATCTTGATTATACATAAGATTTGGAATTTTTATCTTTAATTCTCCAGGGTTGTAAGTTGTCACAGCATTAGTGTTTTTGTAATTTATTTGAACTGTAATTACCCTAGGTATTCCCTCTCCAGCTTCACCATCTGACGCATCCCACTCAATAGATGTTAAGGGTGTTTTTCCATTATCTACTGTTGAATCATAAAAAACAAGACCAAGTTCCCAGTTGTCAGTAGATACTTCTTCATCTTCTGTATCATCACTTTGCAATGACACAGTATTATTTGTTGCTTCTTCTGAATTTTCCATATCGTTTGAGGATATATCAGATATAGATATTTCTTCTGATGTAACATTGTTATCCAGCTTATCGCTATTGGAATCCGTTGCTACTTCTTCCGAAGTAGCATTAGATTCATTCGTACTTGTTGAGATCTCTGTGTTTGAATTATTCAGCGTTTCTTCCCCTGTGTTCGTTCTCACCTCTGATAAGGCATTTACAGGTACTGATGTAAATATGACACAGGCTGCTAAAATCGCTGAAAGAGTTTTCTCTACGGCTTTGCCGATTTTATTATTTTTTTTGATTAACTTCTATCTCCTTTCATATTTCTATTTTAAGTATTGACTTTCATATAGTGAGGATATAACTGCTTTTTACAGCATCTATATAAGAGGATAATAGAGTCAATATTTAAAAATTTTAAGACTGCGCTAGAGGTTTTATTTGTATATGGTAATATACAAATAAAAGAGGATATCCTCTTTTGCGCTTTTGATTTTAGGCAACAAAAAAGTATAGATCTGTTTTCTAATAAAGTTAAAAAACTAAATCCATACCTTTTCTCTAAATTAATTTTAGATCGTAATTTAATTTTAGTCAATATATTTTTTAAATTTCGTTTATACATTTCGTATATAAAATATTTTTTATGCTTTTAAATTCGTTTTCCATTACAGCGAAAACGAAAAAAGAATCATTTATGGATTTGCTTCCATTGGGAAGATATATATTTTTAGCTTGCTAAAAATATATGCTGACCTTTGGAAGCAATAAAGGGCGTAGACTTGTCGCTGGTTATCTTTTAAAGTTTGCGCTGGTAAGCCAAACTTTAACAAGATAAACAGCGACTAACACATGCGAGAACGTAAATTCCCAGCCGACACAGTTTCGGCAGCATAAAAAACTTGTGCCATTTCTGGCACCTTATTATGGGCGTTTCAGCCCCTTATTGATTTTGTCTTGATATTTACTATATTTCGCTATATAATTGAGCTAATTTTTAAGAAAGGATAGACTGGCTATGCAATTTCTAAATCGTGATTTTTATAACAGCAATAATATTCTTGGCTATATTAATTCTTCAATACAGGCATTAATAAACATGAATACTGTGATTTTAAGCCGAAAAGAGTATATGCTTTTTTTCTATATTAAGGAGGATTTTACTGCAAACTACTTTTCTCTATATACTGCCGACATTGATTTAGAATGTCTGGGTTTTTCTGTTCTTCAGCGAAATACCCGTCACTCCATCGAAGCATTTCTTGATTTAGTTAATCTCAGCCATGATTCAGATTATTTATCTGTTATGGAACATTGTGCTGACAGAAATAAACAGTATAACTCTAAATATCATTCTATACTCAGGGGATCATGTAATATTCCCAAAAAATATAAAATAGCAACACAAATGTACAATGAAAATATTCCTAGAGATTTATTGACCATATCATCAAAAACTAATAATTATACACATCCTAATGTTTTTGTAGATATTTTGAATTACAATGACTATGATAAAAAATTGGAAATTCTGAGAAATTTGTTAAGTGCAAACCTCTATACATTGACTTCAGCATATAAATTAATATTAAAAATATTCAATAATAATATGACACCTATATTGACATGCCCCACTTGTCCTTTTCCCAATCCTTACTTTAAAAATTGTAGCCAGTGTTTTCTCAATGAAGAGGCAAGATTTCAAAATCTAATAAAAAATGCATTGATTACATACACAAATCCTTTCCAGAATCCATATTATCAATAATCTCCAAACCAGTAGAGCAATCTGCTGGTTTTCTTTATTTCATTTATATTTTATCGCTTTATTGTGCATATTGCATAAACAATATTTCGTTTTATTTTGTTCTTTTTAGCAAATGTTGACAAAAAACGTATTTCCGTAATAAAATATAATCACAAGTTATTAGATGTTTCTTTTCAGAAACTCAAAGTAAAATATATATCCCTGAGCAAGCTCGTAGCCGAGACAGTTGCCAGAGGGATGACGGAGCATGAAGCTCGTCACTTTTAAGTAATAGGTATTCTTTTCACAAGAATCTTAAGTTTAATGTCTATATCCTTGAACTAGCTCGTAACAGTCGAGACGAATGCAAGAAGGATTTTAAAGTCTAGGCAGGATTACAGATCGGCAATATAATCCCTTATTTTGTCAATTAAATATCTGCAAATAGTGATAACTATTTGAATTATCCTTTTAAATTTTTAATGAGGTCTTTTTGTATTGCAACAAAGACGCTCTTTATATAGATAAAGAAGCCATGCTTGCTTCTGGATGTTATGTTCCACGTTTCTTTAGTGAGATGTGTGCATATAAAGTAACTCGTAAATTTTTATTTCACAACGCCTATCCATTCCCATGGTAATGGATAAATAAAGGCTAAACCCTGACCATGCTTTAGATTTGAACGAATCTAAGGGAATAAAAACAGGAGGTAAACAGATTATGAGTAAACAGTATACGGGGAAGTCGCTTGAAGAGCGGCAACAACAAATGGCAGAGATTTTGAAAAATCTCGAAGATGGCGTAAAAGAGGTATTCACATCAGAGAATTATGTGAGGTATTTGGAAACATTTAGCAAATTCCATAACTACAGCTTCAATAACACAATTCTCATTCTGATGCAATGCCCGACAGCAAGTCATGTGGCATCCTACAAGGACTGGACAGAAAAATTCCATAGAATTGTGAAGAAAGGTTCTCGTGGAATTAAGATTCTTGTTCCTACTCCAAAAAAATATTATGTGGAAGAAGAATGTTCCAGAGCCGATGGAAGCAAATACACAAAAAAAGTGGAACACAGAAAATTATACTTTAAAATTGGGCATGTGTTCGATTACTCCCAGACCACAGGTGACGAGCTACCATCATTAGCAAGAAATTTAGAACTTGAAACACCAGAACTGAACCAACTACTTAGCAAGTTATTCGCAACATCTGAGGTGCCGATCAAATACGATTACGACCTCAAAGAAAACGACGCAAACGGCTATTATAGTCCTATGAAGAACGAGATATGTTTAAAGCCTGCGCTTGCGGCTTTACATAAGCTAAAAACCATTATTCACGAATATAGCCACTACTATCAAGAAACGCTTTTTAAAGAGCATACAAAAGACTTTGATCGTGACACAAAAGAAGTTGTCGCTGAAAGCTGTGCTTACTGCGTGATTGAAATGCTTGCGAATGAAACCAATATGGAAAAGCTCTCCAGTGAAGAATATAGCTTCGGGTATATCGCTTCTTGGGGAAGTAAGGATTTAAAAGAATTAAAATCAACACTGGATATCATTTCTAAACTTTCTAACCTGATCTTTGATTGGGTATCTAAGCAATTTGTTGTTTCATAATAGCTTTTACTCATAAGTATTTGTCTCCAGATTGGAGGTATATCAAATGGGTAAAAAATCCAACATTACTCACCAATGTTTAAAAGAATTAAATAAGCAAAAAAAGTTTGGCGAATCTAAATTCGAGGCAAAGCAGGCTGCTAAAAAATCTGGTGAAAGTGCTGCTACTGTAAGAGGTATCTATAGCACAAACACTTATAACAGCTATGTAAAAGTCTGCAAACAATTTATTGCTGATACTATTGCAAACCATAAGGAAGTGAAAACCTTTAAGGATTGTAAAAAGTATGTCACAGAATTTCTTCAAAATAAGGAAGATGCTGGTGCTTCAGCGTGGACTCTTGCTCAATATGGATGCGCCCTTGCATCTGCCTATAACTGCGGAAAGAATGATTTTAACTATGATTATCCTGTCCGTCACAGAGCAAATATCAAGCGTTCCAGGGGCGTCAATTCCTCTGATTACCGTTATCCAGAAGAACGCTGGGATAAAGCAAAGTTAATCCTAAAAGCTACTGGATGCCGAAGAGCAGAGGCTCTAAGGCTTAGAAAAGAAGATTTTAGGGAAGGCAAAGACGGCAATCTGGAAGTGTTTAAAAAGGGCAAAGGCGGCATTGAGCGTTGGTGTTTAGTAAATCCCAAATACGTTGAAGAACTAAGAGAATTTCTAAAAAACGCTGAAACATATCCTGTAAACGGAGAAAATAGGTTGTTTCTAAAAGCACAGTTGCCACAAGGCAGTATTCACGATATGAGAGCTGATTACGCAAAAGACTTATATCAATACTATGAAGCTCGTGGCGACGTTGCTACAGGCAAAATATATCACTGCAAGGCTGATATGATTGGACATTCATTCGATAAAGGCATCCTTGCGGCGGTAAGCTATAACTTGCAGCATTCCAGAAATAGCGTTGTCGTAAACAACTATCTTTGGAAATAAGCAAAGAGAAGTAAATAAATATTGATAGTAATAGGAGAATTAAAAATGACAGTAGATAAAAAAACACTCAGCCAGCTTCAAATTGCTATGAAGCTCGATGAGTACAAGTATGAAAAAAGTAACCAACAGTATTTTCAAGAAATGCCCGTTATAGGCTTGTTTGATTCACAAATAATTTTCATTAATGGCTATCTTGAAATACTTGAGAACAAAGACGGCGATAAGGCAAAGGAATTTGCTGAGATGGTTGATAGCATCAAAAAAGAAAATGATCGCTATCAGGAACTTATCAAAGGAGGCTCAAAAAGCTCTTTAATAAAAAAATACGAAAGAATCACAGCTTACCTTATCCGTCAATTAACTAAGTATGACAGCTTATATTAAGCAGAAAGACAAAATAATGTATGAGCAAATGAAAGAAGAATTGTTACAAGCTATGAGAAATATATTAGCCGACAATTCAAAAATAATTACTTTTACAGTTTATACAAAAAGGCAAAGATTTGACGCTTTTATTATCTCACAGCCAGATTCCTTTGCCAGCCCTATCTTCTACTTTGGAGACTATTTCAATTCTTATATGAAAAATATATCTCCAGAAGATTTGGCAAAAGAAATTGTTGGAATTTATTACTTATCCGACAATATAGGCTCACTTTTAAACTTAGCGTTTTGAGCCAGACAATTTAATAGACAACTGAATATAGAAAAATAAATATACCCTAAAAGAGAAAAGGAGAAAAGAACTATGATTAAAACAACATTGAATTGGACAATTAAGAACTTAAAGGCAATGCACGACAGCAAGGAAACCTTAGACTTTGACCATCCTATTCAGAGGCAGTCGGCACAGTGGACAAACCTCCAGCAGAGCCTGCTTGTACATAGTATTTTGGCAAACTTCCCTGTTCCTGCAATCTATGTGGAAAAAACAGATTCCGCTGAAACAGACGATAAGGGAAAAGCAATCTATAAGTATTCTGTACTTGATGGCAAGCAGAGAATGACAACTATTTTTTCATTCATCAACGGCGATTATGCTCTGAATGAAGAAACTCCAGCGGCTGAGGTTGAAGGCGAAACATATGAACTTGCTGGCAAAACTTTTGAAGAACTTGACGAGGATGTTAGACAGGAATTATTACGTTTTAAGTTTTCCATCTTTGCGTTTGAGGATGCAACGGATGACGAGATTGAAGAAATCTTCTTCCGTCTGAATAATTCCACACCACTTAGCAAGCCGCAGAAGGCAAGACCTTTAATGGGAACTGAAAATGCAAGATTTATCAATCAGATTCTCACTGGCAGCTTTTTTACAGAAAAGTGTAATTTTAGCAAGCTCCAGTTAAGGAAGTCCGATGATATGTGTACCCTTTTGCAGAGTATGATGCTTTTGGATCATAAGTATGGCGATTATGAATATGCATCCATTTCCGCTGATGAAGTTATGAAATACAGTGCTGCTATTAAGAATAACTATTCCGACAGCCAGAAAGACCTGCTTTTGGAAATTATTGATTATCTGGATGAGGCTTTTGACGACAAAGAAAAAATGCTCAAAAAGATTAATATTCCCATGGTAGTTATGATGGCGGATGTAGCAATGAAGAAAGATATTGAGCCTAACGAATTTCACGATTGGTTTCTTTATTTCTTTGTAAGTTGCAAGGATTACAGCCAGTATTGTAGTAGCGGCTCTATCAAAAAGGAAAAAGTTAATGGAAGGCTTTCTACCATGGAAGCTCACTTCACGAAGCACTTCAAACTGGAAGATTCTGCCGAGGCAGAAGATCCTGAAAGTGAAGAAGATACACCAGAAACTGATTCCGATGACACTGTAGACGAAGAAACCACTTCCGACAATGAAGAGTTGGTAGACGCTTGCGAAACTTCTAGCGAAGAAGAAAATGCTGAAACCAGTGACACAGAATCCTTTACGGAAGAAAGCGAATCGGAAGATACTACACAGGAAGAAGATTCTTTTATGAATCCTCCTGCAGAAGTCTCCGAAGAAGAAGAACTTTCCGACAACAATGAGGTTTATCTGGTTGAACAAGACGCATAAGCTGTACTAAGAATATTGTAAATCGCTTTAGGGGTATTATCACTTTTGGTAATGCCCCTTTTATTCTAAAAAAGGAGAAAGACTGCTATGAAGTTTAAAGTTTTTAAGGCATCACAAACATTATATATTCCGCTATTTGAAACGGAAAACGAAGAAGAAGCCAGAAAGTTTTGCGAACAGAATAACTGGGAATTAAAAGACGAAAATGATTTTGTTTGGGAATTGTATTACGAAACATATTACTCATAGTAGAGAAATTTAAGAAAGAGAAAAACTACTATGGATATAAGATTAACAGGAACACAAAAAGAAATTGATAAAATTGTAGCAGATTTTGAAAATTACTATGACGTTATTAGCGTAAGCACTCCTTACGCCAATACACGAAAACAAGTAAAGTCACAAGAGGTTAGAGTTTATGCAAAACTGAATATGACCTACATTGACGAAAACGGATCTGTTCAGAAGATTTAAGAGAAAGGATACAGGAAAAATGATGGATTTAAAAAATACAGAGGTAAAAGAAATAGCAAGATACTTTTCATATGAGGTGAATAATTTTTTATTCAAACCTGCGAAAATTGCAACGGAGCAGATTGATTCTCCCGACATGAAAGATTTAGACCTGTGCTGGATTAAGCTTCTTTCTGATAAGAACTACAGGACTGATCTTAGAAATGAGCAGTCGGCAAAAATTGGACGCTTACTAGCTACTGTTCCATTTATCAGAACAAAAATAGATTCTGTAGATAACAGTAAAATGGCAGAGGTTGCAAAGATTATGTCCTGTGACCATAGAACATTACAGCAAACTTTTTCTAGCCTTATCTTCTATCACTTACAGCTTACCTGTAGTGAGACGGAAACAGCCAACCTGACGGATACACTTGGTGATAAGTTTTATATGTTGCCCTTAATCTAAGCACTCAAAGGAGAATACGAATATGAGCAAATTATATGATTTAGTGGAACTTTTAGAAAACAATGACGAATGTGTAATTTTAAAAGTCAAAGATAATATGCAGATGCAGCTTATTTGTCTGGGATGTTTCAATGGAAATGAAACTATGTTCAGATTAACCAAAGGTGACAATCATACCTGTACTATATTTTCAAACACTGGAAAATCTTTTTCTTGGCAATGGGGTATTTCTGGTCATATTTTGGTAACTGATTCCGTAAATAAATGCAGATCATTGATAGAGCATTGTATTACAGATGATTTTGGAATAAGCATAGAACCCTGAAAACCCAGCGCATAGATAAGGAGAATACGAATATGAGCAAATTATATGGATTAGTAGAAGTTATGGAAGATGTAAAGGCATATTTTAACGAACATTTGCCTAAATACACTGTTTTGAATGTAAGAAGAAAATCATACCATCCAGACGATTCCTATCTTTATATGGTATCGGCAAAGAAAAATGACGATACATATGCAGTCTGGACTTGCTGGAATGAAGAAACTAAGAGCCTAAACTATGGGCATTATAACTTAGCCAGCGAAGAAGATTGCAGGAAGTTAATGGATGAATTTTATTATGATAAAAAATAATAAGGAAATGGGGTAGAGGTTAGTTTTCTACCTCTATCCCATTCTCTAATGCAAATATCTTTGTTTGCAGTTTGAGATATTGTGTATGCAGCTTATGGTTTTCTTCTATAAGCTCATCCATCACAGGCTCCATGCCTTGGAGCGATGGCAGATCCGCAAGATAGCGAAATTTCTTCATTCTCTTCTTAGCATCTTCTTTAGATTCCCCTTTATAAGCAGACAAGTTATGTTGGCAGTATTCCTTATAATACTCGATTAAAGTTCTAAGCTCTTTGTCATTATAGATTGTCCGTCTGGCTATTCCAGTCATCTTGGATATGTTGTAAATGTCAATCGGACGACCTTGCTCTAATGCTTTGCAAACAGCTTCTCTTACCCTGTATTTAAGCCCAGCACTGCTCTCTTTGCTTAAATCTACCAGTTTTGCTGAATATGGTGACTTCTCTATTTTCATCGTAAAATACTCCTTAAAATTCTTAATGTGATTTACACATATATTGTATGTATGTTGTATGTATCATACCATAAAAAGTATTTGTGAACAATAAAAAGAGGTCACGAATCCAACCGTTTATAGCAGATTTTTAAAAACGCAATCTTCTGTTACGATTTTTGCATAAAGATTAGCGCTATTCTTTGCACTTTGAAAATTTAAGAAAGGAGGAACCAGCATGGAAATCAAAAGTGTTACAAAGGCTGTCGGCACCATTTATTTTTTGGTGGGTGATAACAATAGACCTATTATGCCAGTCTATCGCTTTATGTTACATATGATGAGTAATGGTTTTAGCACCAATACCACTAAGACATATGCCCAGCACTTAAAGCTCTATTATGAATGGCTTTCCCTTGTGGGACTTGATTATCACTCAGCAGTTGGTGTCGGGCAGAATAAAAAATCAGTAGTTTTGTCAAACTTATCCGCTTTTAAATTCTGGCTCAAATATCCAGACTTCAATGAGAATCTTATTCCCATCAATGGATATGTAGCCAAGAGGCAAGCTATTACTGTAAACCAGATCATGAATGCTGTCCTTTCCTTCTATGATTTTTTGGAATTTGACGAAGGAATAGATACGCTACATCTTTATAAAGAAACACGCAAAAATTCTCAATTTGGCTCTTTTTTATCAGAAATGACTTTGAAAAAAGAAAAGAAACTTACCTCTATTTTAAAGGAGAAAGTTCCTAAAAAGAGAATTGAATATGTTACCCGAAGCCAATATGAGCTTCTTTACGAAAAAGCAACAAACCAGCGCAATAAAATTATCATCGGACTTATGTTTGAAGGTGGTCTTAGGGTTTCAGAAGTAATTGGATTAAATATTTCAGACCTTAGAGATATTAGAAACAACAAAATCTATATCACAAAAAGAAACGATCCAAACAATCCTGATGCCGCTGTGAAATATGATTCAGAAGGCACTGTATTTGTGTCAGATACTCTTGCTAGAGAAATTAACAATTACTTAATTGAAACTTTATCAGATATTGATACAGATTATGTCATCATCAATTTATACAGGGATACAAACAAATATAAACCTATGAGACGTGACACCATTGAAGATATGGTTTCCAAACTTGGCAAAAAAGTAGGCATTGAAGGACTTCACCCTCACATGCTCAGGCATGGACTGGCTGTGGATATGCTCCAGAAAGGCTCTGATATGGTGGAGATCAAAGATACATTGCGACACAAAAACGTCAATACAACTGCTTCTATATATGCAAAAGCAGACACACCTACAAGGCAGGCTGCTATGAAAACATATTATGATAAAGCAAATAAAGATTTTCACCCAGAGGGCATGTCTACGGATGAATTTGTAGACTTTCTATTACAAGATATGGAGGATTAATACTATGGCGAAGATTATAGACATGGCGAAAAGCCGAAAGAAACCATCTATAGAAAATGCAGGAAAAAGCTGTATAGCCTGCACGACACCACAGGAAAGCAAAACTTTGGAACTGTTAAATAAAGATACTCTGGAATTGAAATCAATCCCCTTTAAAGATGTAAGTAAACGCTTCTATAAAGTTGTGATTGATTTCACCTTGATTAAAAACGATACATCAAGACAGCAATTCAGAGATTTACTTTTTTCCATTTTCTGTAGAGAAATTCCTTACAAAAGGGCTTCTGACAGAATCTACTATGTTTTGAGACTGGCTGGATTTATGTCAAACCTTGATGGAATCACAGAAATTCCAGACAATAATCTCAGAGATCTTTTTAATAAGTATTGCGATGAAAATCATTATGCTAAGGATTGTAAAAAAATCATTATTACCTGTAAAAATACTTTGCTTGAAATGTATGATACAAGAAAAGGTTTTGAAAGGGATACTTGGGATAGTAGCATATTTAAAGTATCCGATGAACGAGTAAATAAGTCGTCCAGTGAATATAACTTTTATTTCAGACAAATTGAAAATGTGGAAAACAGAGAATATGCAAAAAAATATATAAAGTATCTGCTTGGATGTACAGAACAATCTCTTTCAACAGTAATAAACTATTTTTCACACATCTGTAGGTTTTGCGATTTTATCTACCCCAAAAGCATACTGGATGTTACAGAGAAAGACTTTAGAAAATACTTGGATTTTAAAAAGGAACTGTCGAATGATGCTTATAACCATAATATCTCTCGCATATATGGCATGTATGAATACCTAACAGTAGAAGGTATTATGAAGAATCCTATTCCTGTAGATTTAGGAATGTGCAGGAAAAACAAACATAAAGCATCTGATGAGCTTGTATCTGAGCATGTAATATTACAGATTTTCAATAATATCCACAAAGCTCCTTTTAATTATCAGCTTATGTATTTAATCAATTATTGTACAGGTATGAGAATTTCTGATGTATGCCAACTTAAAATTGATTGCTTATACACAGATGGAAAAGATGGTTACTTTATTAGAGTCAATATATGTCAAAAGATGAAAAAAACAATCATGAACTTCATTCCTAAATCTCTATTTGAAAAAATTCAAGAGCAAATCAAAATTATCACTGCTCTTGACTATGAAGAAGAATACCTCTTTCCGTCAGAGAGAAAAAGGAATCATCCATACAATGCTCTTACTTTTAGACATAACTTCAAGGTATTATGCAATGAATGGGGTATTACAAACGAGGATGGAACACTTTACAATTACACAACACATAGTTATAGACGCACAATTTCTACTGACCTATATCAAAACTATAACGTGCCAATCGTCACAATACAAAAAGCTGTTCTTTGGCATAAAGAAATACAAATGACACTTTCCTATGTAAAGCGTCCAGATGAGTTTAGAAAAATGAAAGCTGATAGATATTTCTCAAAAGCAGGAGCAACGGAGCTTTCCGAATGGCTGAAAGAAAATCTGCAAGATTATATATTGCCTAATGGTGTATGCGGACTATCTCCAAAATTAGGAACTTGCCCTGCTGTAGATGCTTGTCTGTCATGTCCACACTTTATGACATCAAAAAAGTTTTTGCAAATACACAAGGAACAACTTGAAAAAATTAAAATAAGGCTTGTGATATATGAAGCAAATAACTGGACACCAAATATCCTCACAGCTAAAAGGCAAATTGAAGAACTTGAACATATCATACAAAAAATAGAAGAAGAGGAGGGAGTTAATGCCAGCGAAACAATTAAAGTTAATACCAGCACTACCAACCTTTGATATTCCAGATAAATATAAAGAAGATGAGTGGAAAATTAAAGAATGGGATATTTATATAAATGCTCCAGCAAAAAGAAAATCTGACTGGAACGCCCGTTCAAATACTACGGATAATATTTTTAAATTTACTCTCTGTAAAAACCCATTTATTGCAGAAGAGTTCAAATATTTCATGTATTACATAATCGAAATTAAGCAAATTAGAATCAATACATTTGCTGAATACTATGATCGCTACAAAATTCTTGCTGAATATGTCAATACATATATGGTTAATAGTGAAAGTATTCTTGAGCTGGAAGATTTATCTCTATTTGAGTTTTTCCTCTCTACACATAAGAAAAACAAGACTACTATTGAAAATGGCATACAGTTTGTTGGTGAAGAATTTAAACGAGCAAGCAGAAGAAGTAGATTTACCACTTTTATTACCTATGCACAATCTATAATAAGACAATACTATGAGAAAGACATTCCAGAAACCAAAAAATTAATCTGGCACCCTCAAAAGTTTTCTTTCTGTAAATATATGGAAAGTGATAAGGTATTAGATTTTAGAGAAATCAAGAATCCATCTACGTTAAAAAATGTGCAGGATTTTTGCTTATTCAAATTAAGAGAGATTACTTTTGGTGCTGTATATGCGTATCTTTTTGATTTAAAGATATTCATTCGTTGGTTAGATGAAAACCACCCTCTAAAAAGTCTTGCCGACTTAACCAGACCTATTTTGGAAGAATATTTTACTTGGATAAGAACAAACAGCGGCTATAATTCTCGCAAAGCAAATGTTGCTATACTCAACTTAAAAGTATTCCTTGACTGGGGACAACTACTCGAAAGAGATAATATGCCACAGACTATGTTAATGTTAAACAATGATTACACTTTGAAAATCAAAAAGGAGAGTCGCTATCTTACAGATGAAGAAGTAAAAGCACTACTAAATGTTCTTCCTCAAATGCCAAAACTTTACGGACGCATGGTTTATTGTCTGTTGTTTCTTGGTATGCGATTCTGTGAGTTGGCAAAATTAGATGTTAATGCCATCAAACAAAATGATGACGGAAGTTACTACCTTGATTTATGGCAATTCAAAACACAAGCAGTAAATAATAAACCTATCTTTGAAAATACCATAAGAATCATGAAAGCAGAGATAGAACGAAATAAAAAGCGTTTTGGCGAAGAGAATGTAAAATATGTTTTTGTTACAGATAAGAACACGCCCGTCAATATTGGAACAATAAATGAAAACATCAATAAGATACTCGTCAAAAACAACGTACTTGGTAGAGATGGAAAAGTGCTTCATGTTACCACCCATAGATTCAGGGCAACAGTAGCAACTAATCTAATCTCCGAGGGTACAAGCGTTGATATAGCTGCTCAACTATTAGGTCAAACCACATTAAGCTCTCTGAGTCACTATGCAACAGTTACGACTGATGTCGTAAAAGAGCAATTAAAACCAAGACTTGAAAAAGATGATATGCTCATTCGCAACATTGGGAAAGGAAAAGACATGGCTGAAATTATTCCAGAAAAAACAGTTGCTCTTTGTAACGGCTATTGTGGTAAAAATCCTTTGACCACTCCATGTGCAAAAGCAAATGCTTGTTTTAACTGTTCCATGTTCATTCCAAGTATTCAATATCTAAATGCTTACAATATACAGCTATTGGAGATTGAGGCAACTGTTAAAATAGCTGAGGCGAATGGCTACTCCATGATGCTTAAAAAAGCTCTTAGAGATAAAGAGGCTCTGGAGAACATCATTTTAAAACTAGAGAAAGGGGCAAAGAAAAATGACAGCTAAAGAAAAAAAGATGGCTGGCGTTAAAAAACATAATGAAGCCGTTAAACAGAAAAAAGCTGATGATGTGAAGAAAGCCATCAATAAACTACGAAAAGAAGGAGAATTTACTCTTGCCGATCTTTGCAGAGAGGCAAATGTAAGCAGGACTTATTTTTCTAAGCATCCAGATATGAAAGAATTGGCTGATAAATACATAACTCCAACTGGATACTGTAAAAACAGAAGTAAAGATTCAGCCGATACCTATATTCAAATCCTCAAAAGAGAAAACAGAGATTTGAAGAAAGCACTGGATAAAATAAAAAAGGACATTATTTCTGAAAATAAATACAAAGAAAAATATGAAGAAGCCTTAGAGGAGATTAAAAAACTCAAATCTCAATTAGACGAGGCATATAGCCTTAATTTACCAGACCATTTATAATCACTCTAACTTCACCGCAAAAAGGCAAGTAACTCAGGTTGCTTGTCTTTTTACATAGAAAAGCCTTTAAACAGAGGCTTTCCTACAGGAATTATATAAACTCTGTAATAAATACCGAAAACAAGGGATTATAGGGGTGGTAGCTCCGTATATACCAATGATCCTGTCAGGCCGCATTCTGAGTGCGGTCTTGAGAAGGTCTGCCATGGAAATCTCCTGCGACTCTTCAATGTTGGCTGCCCTGCACTCCAGCCTGACCAGATTGGGAATCCCCTGTATCTGCAGCTCCGCGTTGTCCTCAATGGTTATGATCCTCTCATCCCCTGGAATGAAGGCGGACAGTGCATTCAGCATAGTTGTCTTCCCTGCCCCGGTTCCCCCTCCTATGAGGATTGTGTACTTGGCCTGCACCAGAGGGATCAGCATCCTAAGTGCCTCCTCAGTCACACTTCCCAGAGACAGCAGCCGCTCCATAGTGACAGGCTCCTCCGGGAACTGGCGGATGGTGAGGATCGGGCCGTTCAGCGCCGCGGGTGCTATGACCGCATTGACCCTGGAACCGTTCTCCAGTCTGGCATCCACAATAGGGTGCAGAGTATTGATGACCCGGTTGCACCTTCCGGCGATCTGCTGTATCACATCATCCAGTTTTTCCGGGGATGTAAAATGTTTCCCCCAGGGGGAGAGCTTTCCTTCCCGCTCCACAAAAATGTGCTGCCAGCCATTCACCATGATCTCCGTAACGCCGGGATCCTCCAATAGCTCCTGCAGGACATCCAGTTTCCGGACGGAGCAGAATAGTTCCTGCCGCAGTGCGCTTTTCTGCCCAAGGTTCAGGCCCAGCATTCTTCCCTCCTCCATGATCAGGCTGTCAATAAGCTCCATCACCTCCTCATCCGTACTCTCCCACATGCTGTCCAGCCTTTCCATCAGACGGCTCCTAAGCTCAGAAAATGCCTCCATCCTGCACCTGCTTTCTCACATAATCTCCGAATCTTCCGGAGGTAAGGCACTCCGGCCACGGCATCTCCCCTTCCCCGTCCACCGGCGGCAGGAGAATCCTCTTTGTCTTTTCCAGTACATCCTCTCTTCCCGCAGTTTTCAGCCATGTCTCATACTGGGCAAGCTTCGCCGCGGAAATCCGGTCCTGCAGAACAGGCATATAGATCCTGCTGCATTCATCCAGCAGCCCTGACGCCCGGCTGACCCCTGTGCCAAAATCAAGGAGAAGCACCTGATATGTGCTGTAAAGTCTCAGCTCCTCGAACAGGACCTGCCACTCTTCCTGTGTCACCTGTTCCACATCCTCCGGGATGGTGACCGGAGGAACATAATGCATACCCCCGGCCTCCCGCACCATTGCGGCAAGCTGTACTGCGGGCTGGCCTTTCTTCTGCCTTATGCAGTAAAATAAATCTCCCAGGTTCCGCTCAAAGCTGCAGGAAAGCAGGTCCTCAAAACCGGAGTAGGCTTCGAGGTTCAGAAAGAGAACAGAATACCGTACTGCCAGTATCTGGCCCAGCGCAAGCGCATAAGAAGTTTTGCCCGTCCGGCCCAGAGGGGAATAGACTCCCAGAATGTGCATCTTCCTTCCCGGAGAGGCCCCGCTTTCCTCTGACCGTACTTCTTCCCCATAGAGGGCTGTTACCTCCTGCATGATTCTTTCGCAGGACTGGTACTTTGACACAGCGGGCAGCTCTACCGGCGCTGTGCCGTTCTCCTCGTCCAAAATCACAAGCCTGCCCACAGGCAGCTCCCTGATCTCAGGGCACATGGTCCCCTCCGCAACCAGCAGCAGCTCCACAGAATGCTGCCTGGCATAGCTGCAGACCTTATCCGCCCCGGTAAAAGCAATAAACTCAAAGGGATAGTGCCCCTTCCTCTCCAGCCATGCGGTGAAGCTGCAGGCATAAGACGCCTCCTCATCGCAGACTGCCAATATCTTCTTTCTCAACAAAAACCTCCCGCATACAGCATGATCCCCAAGAGTATCGGCACGGTAAAGTGCAGATTCTCCGCCTGCGCGCCCTGCCTCCTGTATGGTACAGGGCAATGCTTCTCTTTACAAACTTTCAGATAGTGGAAAAAATAAGAAAAACGCTCCCGCAGATTCCCGCAGGAAATAAGAAATGCCAAAGATAAAACAGCGCCCAGAATAAAGGCACAGAACATCCCTTTCAGGATACCGCAGCTTCCCAGGATTCCGCCCATGACAGCCATAAGCTTGATGTCACCTGCCCCCATCATACGGAAGCAGAACAGCGGAAACAGCAGAACCAGAGGCAGGAATACCCCGCCCAGATAAAATGGGATTCCACCTGCGCCGTGCAGCAGCCCCTGGCATACTGCGCCTGCCGCAAGCCCCAGAACGATCCATCTGTTCGGCACTTTTTCCAGGAATAAATCCGTGCAGACTGCCCCGGCGGAAAAAAACAGTGCCATACCTGTCTCTAAAGACATAAAAACACCTCTCTTCACTATTTACTTTTGTGATCAACGTGGAATCCATCTGCCGAACGGCTGATTAAAACAGAAAAGCTAACGACTTAGCTTGAAAATGATTATATACTTCCCGGTGCCTCTTGTCCATAGAAAAAATAACCAAAACGTCTTTTTGGCAACCCTTCACAAAATTACTATTTGCAATAACGGTCATTTTCAGTTAAAATAGTATATTATACAATCAGATGGCCTGAAAATGGTTATATGCCGAAGGAGAATCGCTATGGGTATCATTGTATTTTTAGGAGACAGCATTACCGATGCCGGCAGAATGACATCTGACAATCCTCTGGGAGACGGATATGTCAGCGAGTTCGCGGCCTATATTACAGGAACTGACCCCAACTGGCGGGTTTTGAATAAGGGTGTGGACGGCAATATCACAGAACGAATTGCCGGTGTACTGCAGAGGGACTGCATTTCCTACCACCCGGATTATGTAAGCATCCTGGTAGGGATCAATGATGTGGGCCTTATTGTACAGGCTGATGTCTCAGAGCAGGAGAAGCTCTATATGCTGGAGGACAGTATCCGGGCTTACCACGAAATGCTGTTTGATCTGTCCAGAGAGACCACAGCAGCAGTTATCACACTGGAACCGTTTATTTTTCCGAAACAGGGAAAATACGATGACTGGGTTCCCTGGCAGCACAAAATGTCCAAAAATATCCGCAAGCTTGCCAGAAATTACAGTGCGCATTTCATCCCGCTGCAGAAGCCTCTGGAACAGGAAATCGAGAAGCACGGTTACGACGCCATCACCACAGACGGCATCCACCTGACCGTCCTCGGACAGAAGGTTCTGGCGGAAATCGTCAGAAATGCTTTTAAATTGTAAGCGTTGCTCCTTTGCTCAAATGCAAAAGAACTGTCGCGGAATGTTGAAACCCCATCCATACAGGTGCTTCAATATTCCGCAACAGTTCTATTTTTTTACTCTTTTACCGTAAACGCGGCAAACTCCGCCCCGGCTGCCCGGGCCAGATCCACCGGGTTTACCTTTATGGTGGAGCCGATCCTTCCACCGCTCACATAGATCTCACTGTATTTCTCTGCACTCTCCTGGATGATGGTCTTATACTTCTTTTTCATGCCAAGGGGGCTGCATCCGCCCCTGACATATCCCGTCACTGCTGTGATGTCTTTTACATGGATCATCTCAATGGACTTTTCTCCCAGCACTCTGGCCGCTGCTTTTAAGTCCACTTCCTCCGCGATGGGGATGACCAGTACATAGTATTCCTTACTTTTCCCCTGCGCCACCAGGGTTTTAAAGGACTGCTCCACGGGGGCGCCGGTCTTCTCTGCCGTGTGCAGACCGTCTATGAACTCGTCGCACTCGTAGGTGATGGTCTCATAGGAAATTTTATTCTTATCCAGGATTCTCATGGCATTTGTCTTCACTTCTTTGTCTTTGTTTTTTGCCATTTTAACCACACTCCTAAACTTTTAATTTCTTCATGAACCGTTTAAAGAGGACCACTGCCGCTGCTGCTGCAATGAGCTCTGCCAGCGGAAATGTGACCCACACGCCGTATATACCCCAGATTCTGCAGAACAGTGCAGACAGCGGCACAATGATCACAAGCTGCCTCAGCATGGATATGATAAGAGAATGAAGGCCCTGTCCCAGCGCTTCAAAAGAACCGGAGAGTACACATCCCACTGTGGACGCCACAAAACCAAGACTGATGATCCGCAGCATGGGAACACCCAGTCGCATCATCTCATCCCCGGCGTCAAACAGCTTCATGATCCGCTCAGGGCAGGCCAGAAAAAGTACGGTTCCCAGAAGCATAATGGCCCCTGCCAACTGCAGGCTGCTTTTCAGTGTCTCCATCATCCTCTTTCTGCTGCCGGCGCCGTAATTATAGCTCATAATGGGTCGCATTCCCTGCACAACGCCGTTAGCCGGCATATACACAAAGGACTGGATCTTAATGTAAAGCCCAAACGCAGCGATAGCTGTCCCGGAAAATGCTGCCAGTATGGAGTTCAATGCCCCCACAAGCAGGGAAGGCATAGACATCATAATGGCAGAAGGAATTCCCACCATATAAATCTTCTTTACAATCCCCCGGTCAAAATAGAAACCGTGAAAGTCCAGTTTTACCTGGGTACATTTCTTCAGATAGCAGACCATGGCTATGATCCCCGCTGTGATCTGCGCTGTGACAGTGGCAACAGCCGCTCCCTTCACTCCCATGGCGGGAAATCCCAGCAGGCCGAAGATCATGATGGGATCCAGGATAATATTCAGCACCGCGCCCATAGCCTGAAAGAGCATGGGAAGCACCATATTTCCCACAGACTGAAAGATTTTCTCTGCAAAGAGGTGATACATGCTCCCGAAAGAAAAACAGAGCACTATGCCTGCGTACTCACAGCTCATCTTGTAGATCTGGGCATTGTCAGTGAACATTCCTATAAATGGTTTCACCAATAAAAGGCCAATCAGTATAAAAAGAACGCTGTGCACGCCTGTCAGCACAATACCATGGGTCGCAGTCGACTCTGTCTCTTTCTCATTCTTGGCCCCAAGAGCTCTGGCAACGCAGGCGTTCAGGCCGATGCCGAAGCCAACGGACACTGCCAGAATCAGATTTTGAAGGGGATAAGCCAGGGAAACTGCTGTCAAAGCATCTTCACTGACCCTTGCCACATACATGCTGTCCACAATATTGTAAAGCGCCTGGATCATCATGGACACCATGGGCGGTATGGACATGGAAACAAGAAGAGGAAGTATCTTTTTTGTTCCCATGATATTTTCTGTCTGTTTCATTTTAAGTCATTCCTTTACCTTAGAGCGGGTTTGAAAAATTTTCAAACACACTCTAGTCATACATGGTTGTTGATAGATAGTGGTCTCCCGTATCCGGAAGCAGTACCACTATATTTTTTCCTTTATTTTCAGGGCGTTTTGCCAGTTGTGCGGCTGCCCACACAGCAGCCCCGGAGGAGATTCCTACAAGAATACCTTCACACTTTGCAATATCATTTCCTGTTTTATAAGCATCCTCTGTTGTGACACAGATCACTTCATCGTAAATATCCCTGTCCAGAATACCTGGAATGAAATTAGCCCCAATACCCTGAATGCCGTGAGCCCCGGCCTGCCCTCCTGATAAAAGCGGGGACTCCGCAGGTTCAACTGCAACGATCTGAACAGCAGGATTCTGCTTTTTCAGAAATCTGCCGGTGCCCGTCAGGGTTCCCCCTGTTCCCACTGTGGCTACAAAGATATCTACGTTACCGTCTGTATCCCTGTAAATCTCCGGTCCCGTGGATGCCTCATGTGCCGCCGGGTTGGCCTCATTATCAAACTGTCCCATAATGACAGAGCCGGGAATGCTCTTTTTAAGCTCCTCTGCCTTCTCGATGCTTCCCTGCATTCCCTTGCTGCCGTCAGTGAGGACCACCTCAGCTCCATAAGCCTTAAGCAGTTTCTGGCGCTCCGCGCTCATGGTTTCCGGCATGGTAAGAATCGCACGGTATCCCTTGGCTGCAGCTACGGAGGCAATACCGATTCCCGTATTTCCTGAAGTGGGCTCTATGATCGTGGCGCCCGGTTTCAGCTTCCCTTCCTGCTCTGCCTTTTCAATCATGCTCAGGCCGACTCTGTCCTTTGCGCTTCCGGCCGGGTTAAAATACTCCAGTTTTGCGATAATGCGTGCCTGCAGTTCATATTTTTTTTCATAATTACACAGCTCCATAAGAGGTGTGTGGCCGATAAGCTGTGCTGCGCTTTTTTTAATATTTTCCATATAAGTCCACTCCTTTAAGATTTTTCCGTTTCTCTTCATCAGATAAAAGCATAGACTATGCCGGTTTTGTTTGTCAATGCATTTTCCCATGTTTTTCGCACATACTAAAAGAAATGGTGAAAGGAGATGCGCGAAATGAAAGATAATTCTGAAAACTGCCACAGAGGAGGCGGCAAAGGCGGAAGAGGCCAGGGAGGCGGCAATGGAGGAAAGGGCGGCAGCAAGGATGCCTACCATGTGGAATCCAGCTCCTCCGATGGACTGGACGGTCAGGCAGCCATGGAAATGACAGGACTTATGTATAAACCGCCCGCCAGCCAGGCAGAACTGGAATCCTATAAAGAGGTCTATCCATTCTCTCCCGAACAATATACGGAGGAATGAGACGTTTCCCGTATAAAGGGCGGAGCTGTGTATTTTTACACATCTCCGCCCTAAGTTCAGATTTTGCCTTCCTCACCTGAAGTACGGTCGTCTTTTTTGTCCGTATCAGACACGCCTTTTCCCTTTATTTCTGTCTCCGTTCCCTCAGAACCGGTCTGTCCGGATGCTGAAAATGCCTGCGGTGACTCATACCTGGCAGTCAGCTCTTTGATGCTGTCCAGAGTAAATGTCTCCTCTGTCTCCTGATGGATGCCGTGTGCCTTTGCCAGATCCTCGGTGTAATCTGATACCTTATACACCGCGCAGTTTTTCTTTTCACTGTCATAGTGCATCACCAGCGGTATCATCTTATAATCACTGACTGTCACTTCCCCGGTCTTGCCATCCTTTTTCAGGGTAATGTCCGCCATGCCACCGATCAGACCTTTGATCTGATTATCCGCGGATACAAAATTGCCCAGTGAGCCGTAAACCAGCATCTCTTTTCCATCCTGCCGCGGCATCATGCCGTAAGACTGCAGGACATGAGGATTGCTGCAGATCACCGCGTCCACACCCTGCTCCGCCAGGAAGTCTATCCTCTGCTTAGCCGTATCAGAAAATTCCTCAGTATACTCAGCTCCCGCATGGAGAAATACCATGACAAAGTCAGCTTCTCCTTTTGCCTTTTCCACATCTGCCTTTACCTTGTCTTCAGAGTAGACATCGATCATAAAGGAATCTGCCTCAGAAAAGCCCGCATCCTCATCCACCCCGTACGTGTAGTTCATCACTGCGATCTTCATATTCTTCTTTTCAATGACTTTCACGCGGTTCTCCGCGTCCGCCTCATCCGCATGGATGCCAAGAAGCTGAATATCGGAATGCTGTGTCTGCCAGTATGCAGCGGAATTCAGGATTCCCGGCCTGCCTTTGTCAAATGCATGATTAGTTGCCTGTGTCACAATGTCAAATCCGGCCTTTGCCAGCGCGTCGCCTGCCTCAAGGGGTGTTCCCATGAGCCCGCTTCCCGATACATCCTTGTGGTCGTTGACCAGAGGTGTCTCCTGATTGACGGCTGCCAGGTCAGCTGCCTGGATATCACCTGCCACCTGCTCATACAGGAAATCATAATTCCAGGTCTCCTCACTTTCTTTCCCCGCCTCAAGCAGGGCATCCTGCAGGATGTTGTCTCCCACTGCGAGGAAGTGCAGTTCACTGTCCGATTCTGCTTTCTTTGCCTCTTCCTCCGCTTTTTTCTGCTGGGCTGCTTTGATCTCCTCTTCCTGCTTTACTTTTTTCCTGTGGCTGTTCACAGCGGCACTCACAATGATTACCAGCAATATTAGAACAGCCGCCCCCGCAAGAATCATTCTCTGCTTCATCACCTGCTGACGCCGTCTTGCTTCACGGGCCTGAATCCTTTTCTTTCTCTCAAGCTCTCTTTTTTCATCTTCGTTCATATATTCACCCTTTTCTGCCTGATTCGATTATTAGATTCCTGTTTAATTTTGCATTTTAATTTGTTCGCCGTGAATAAGCGGATATCGTACCAGATAACTGTCGTCCAGGTTCTCTTTGTACATATTTACTGCTGTAATCTGATGATTGTCATAAGTTGTATAGTAATAAACTCCTTTGTCAGTATTACAGCAGGATGTGTAAATTGTAATTTCAAACTTTCCGTCACCAACATCGCAGCATCCCCTCGGCTGGTCAACAGCTCCCAGAATATGAAAAAACTGGCTGACACTTTCAGATTCCGAATCACCGGAAACAGAATTCATTTTTACAAAGGCAGCTCTTACAAAACGGGATTGAGAGGATAAATCTCCCGGAAGCCCCAACGCTCCCATGCCGCGGCTATATGCATGTAATGGCAACTTATCAGAAAAGTGATTCTGCGGGGCTTGCGGGGATAAATTCATATAATTATTCAACTGAAACATCTGCTCATTAAAAGGTGGATTGTTTGTCAAAACGCCCACGGGATTATCATATATCTTAATGCCTTCCATGACCGATTCCACTGTTAAAGCTTCATTACGGTCTGCAATGATCCAATGGAGCTGAGCCAATGGCAACTCCTGGCTGAAGGGAGTATTTATGAGATTTATTTTTTCCAACAGAACCCTCGCTTCTTTTACAGAAGCACATTGGCCAAGAATCCATGGAATAAATTCAAACTGTGCTACATTGTCCTTGTCTGATTCTCTTCCTTTGTAATCTGCATTTCCCACGAAATTTAAGCCTGCCATTCCAAGCCCTGCTTCATTAACCGCTTCATAATAAAGTGGAAAATCATCAGCAACATATGCCATACCAATCATTGCATAGTGTTTTGTCATAGTCCCGATATGGCGAAAATGAAATGGATAATTACGCGGTGTTATTGTAACCTCATCTCCATAGGAAAACTCATAATCCAGCGTTCTGCCGAAATAGAAATCCTTTGTTTTATAAGTTGCTGCTGTACACATAAAATACCTCCGTTCAATTCTGAGTTGTTGGTCAATTCCCAACAACAGAATTATACCATAACTCGCCGCTTACTGCCATACAGAATAACTGCAATATTATCTTTTATATTTGATGCGATACTTCCTTGCAAAAAAATAAGCGGCCAAAATACCGGTTAAAACCCGATGCTTTGACCGCAAATCTTTCCAACAATACTGTTACGGACGGATTCCGGATTCACACCGGTTAGAACCTACGCCCGCCAAACATATATTAATATACCTTTATCTCCTTCATCACCACTTCATCCCTTGCCGCCGTCACCTGTACCTTCAGTTTTGAGATGTACTCATCTGAATCATCAATCAATGGATTTTGCAGTGCAAACGGGTTCTGCAGCTGACAGATCTTTTTATTTCCGATACACGTTCCCTGATACAGCGGATACTGTCCTCCACTGGTAAATACAGCTGATACCCGGAAACTTTCCACTCTCTGTCCCCGAGCAATATCTTCCCGCAAAATCACATATTTCAGTCTCTTCAGAGGCATGAGTTTTTCCAAAACAATGGTGTATACCGGCTGCGTCGCCGGTTCATTTTCCTGCTTTTCAATAACTGACGGAATTTCTTTGCCAAATTCCTTCTGAATCAGTTCTCCCAACTCCTTCAGCCGTTTTACATCCCGATTATCCAGCAGCCCGTCTTTATTCGGCGGAATATTCAGGTGCAGACACGCATTTGCTCCTACACTGGTAAGATATGTATGGAACAGTCTCTCCAGAGAGTGGGGTTCTTCCTTTTCATGCCAGAACCAGCCCGGACGAATAGATATATCAATTTCCGAAGGTGTAAATACCAGCCCTTTGGAATAAAGGATAGTCGGCATGGTCCCCAGCTCCTGCTCCGTATTATAGAGGTAGGACAGGTTTCCTTCCTCTGCCATCGGCCCCGGTCCTGTCTGCACATCACCATAAAAACACAGCTCTGAAGGCACTACCGCCCATTCAGAATGACGGGCTGCTCCTGCTTCATTTCCACACCAGCGGATATCCGGTCCGAAATCATTAAAAATCAATGCATTTGGCTGATATTTATGAATCAGTTCAAAATACCGGGGAAAATCATATTTCTGTTTTTTGCCGTTAGGTCCTTCTCCGCAGGCATTATCAAACCAAACATAGAAAATATCCCCGTACTCCGTCAGAAGCTCTGTCAGCTGATTACAGAAATAGTCATTGTACTCCGGTGTTCCGTAATATTTTGAATTCCTGTCCCAGGGTGACAGGTAAAAACCGAATTTGATACCGCCTCTTTTACATGCTTCTGCGGCTTCTCTTACCACATCCCTCTTGCAGGGACTGTTCTTTACCGAATGTTCCGTGTATTTTGAGGGCCACAGACAGAAACCATCGTGATGTTTCGCCGTGAGCACCATTCCCTTCATTCCTGCTGTCCTGATAGCCTCCACCCATTGATCACAGTCCAGTTTTTCAGGATGAAAGATTTCCTCAGCCTCCGATCCCTGCCCCCATTCACTGTCTGTAAAAGTGTTTGGACCAAAATGTATAAATCCGTAAAATTCCATGTCAAACCAGTCCAGCTGTTTTTGGGATGGCTTCACACGCGCTGCTTCTCTCAAAAATTCAATCATGTCTTATCCTTTCTGCTATATTGTGTCCGTTTCCTTCAGAAAAAACGGCTGCCAAGTCTATAGCTTAGCCCTTTACAGCCCCTACCATAATACCTTTTACAAAATACTTCTGCATAAAAGGATATACCAGGAATATGGGAAGGGATGCCAATACTGTAATCGTCATTCGGATTCCCTTGGGGGAAATAGATGACATCATCTGACTCACGCCATTCATATTTGATGTATTTTTGATTTGCTCCGCAAGTCTCTGGGCTTCATTCAGATAATTATACAACAAATACTGCAGTGTTGTCAGGTCTGCATTCCCTCTTGTGTAAATATGATTGTCGAACCAGGAATTCCAGTGTCCCACGGCCACAAAAACTGCTACAGTCGCAATAATCGGTTTGGCCAACGGCAATATCACCTTCACGAACACAGTAATATATCCCGCTCCGTCCAGTCTTGCTGACTCTTCCAGGGACTGCGGCAGCTGCTCCACATACGTCTTAATCAGTACAATATTGTAAGCTGAAATCAAGATGGGCAAAATATATACCCAGAAATTATTCAGCAGGCCATAGGATTTAATCACAATATATGTGGAAATCATTCCGCCGTTTATATACATAGTCATGACAAGAAAACGGTATACGATTTTTCTTCCTGGCATCTCCTCCTTTGTAAACATATATCCCAGAAAAGAGCAGGCCAAAACAGAGGCTGCCGTACCGATTACAGTTCTGAGTACAGAGATCAGCAGAGAATGAAAAAAACCATTTAATTCAAAGATATCTCTGTAGTTTGCCAGAGAAAATCCTCTCGGCAGCAAAACCGGCGGATTCACATCTGCCAGGCTTGCCTCACTGAAGGTGTAGATCATGATATACCAGAACGGATATATACAGATCAGGGTAACCCCCAGCATCAGTATATAGTTGAATATCTGGAATATTTTCCTGGATGAGGATGTCTTTATTCTTTCCTTTTTCATTGCACCATGGCCCCCTCACTAAATTATCGTATTGCCGCGAATTTTCTTCGCTACCAAATTTGCTATAACTACCAACCCAATACTTACCATAGATTTGACAATACTGATTGCCACACCATAGGAATAATCCATATTTTCCAGACCAATACGGTATACATACAGATCCAGAACCTCGATATTCGGCGCAGTTACAGAGTTCTTAAACAGCATATACTGTTCATATCCTGTATTCAGGAAGTTTCCAATATTGAGTATGAAAAGCACCACATAGGTCTCCATCATGGAAGGCAGTGTCACATGAAGGGCACAGCGGAAATACCCTGCGCCATCCACTCTTGCTGCCTCGTACTGTTCCTGATCAATACCGGCAATGGCCGCCAGGTAAATGATGGAATTCCATCCCAGCATCTTCCACTGGGCCAGAAACGTCTGAAACCAGTACACAGACTCCTTGGAACTTAAAACCGACTGAGCTTCATCCATGATTCTCAGTTTTACCAGAAGCGCAGTCATCATACCGTCTGTTGAAAACAGCGCAAATGCAAGAGAAAAGATGATGACCCAACTGATAAAGTTTGGCAGGGTAGTAAAGGTTTGTACAAATTTTCTGACCGGTCCGTTTTTGATCTCATTGAGCAGAATTGCAAAAATCATAGGAAGGGGTGTCAGACAGATGCTGATTACCGCAAATATTACAGTATTTTTCAATGTTCTGAGCACATTGGCATCCGTAAAAATCATTTTGAAATAATCGGCCCCCACAAACTCACAGTCGAAAAGGGGCACGCCAGGAATATAATCATAGACAGAATAAAGCCATCCAAAAATAGGAACATAATTAAACAGCAGCACTATCAGCATAAAAGGAAGTACCATGAACAGCAGACTGTATCTTTTCCTGGGTCTCTGCTTCACAGCGATTGCCTTTGCCATTTGTCATCTCTCCTTTCAAAATAAAAACGCTGCTGCAGGATTTTTTATATCTACATATGCAGCAGCGTCCCATACGTTTGTTATCTCAATTCTTCAATAGATTTCTTTGCTTCATCCCATGCATTTATCCACCATTCCACGGACTCTTCTGCACCGGCGCCCTGCAATTTCTCCATAAGATCTGCCTTTGCTGCTTCAAACTCTTCATCAGTTTCTGCCTGTACCAGGTTTGGAATCTCATTCAGTGTAATCTCTTCACAATTGCTGTCAATACGGACAATGTTCTTCGGTGTTGTCTCCATACCCATCTGAATCGCATTCAGACAATTGCCCAAATCTATGCTTGTACCGGCCTCCACTTTATTCTTCAGCAAATCACTTGGAATCGTCAGTCCCAGAGTCTTACACATATCTTTTTCCGCATATGTCATGCTCTTTGGCAGTACCTCATCCTCAAACCACAGATCCACTCTTCCGCCGTCATCTGCCACGTTATAATAATCTTCTCCGCATACTGCCGACAGATTCCCTTCACCGATTCCTGTTTTCTTCCATTCATCCAGACGGTTTCCATCTGTCTTCATAGCGATGGTATCTTCTTTTAAAGCTGGTTTTCCACCCTCACCTTTATCCCATCTGCCCTCTATGCCTGAGTCGATATCTCTGGAAAACTCTTCACTCTGCAGATAATCCAAAATCATTACTGCACGGTCTATGTTCGGTGAATGAGAAGACACGAAGAAGTACTTTCCAAACCATCCTGCCAGGTTCTTTTCATTTGCCCAGCCCAATTTTGCAGGAAGGGTCACATACTCTTTCAGAGTTTCCGGGTCTTCTGCTCTCTGGTTGTCATTATAAGTTCCGTAATGCCAATTTACATTTCCACCAAGGTACTGACCCTTGGTATACTTCTCTTTCAGGTCCTCTGTTTTTGTGATAAAGCAGTCCGGATCCAGCAGACCTTCACGGTACAGCTGGTTATAGAATTTGATACCTGACCAGAATGGGGTCAGAATATCCGGGTTGTGCATATCGTAAATATCCGGCAGCAGCTCATTCGTCTCCACATCTTGTACATAAATACCGCCTTCCAGATTTACATAACCTTCCGCTAAGCATCCCTTATAAAAATATGTGTGCAGCTGAGAATCGTTATAAGCGCTCATAGCATAAACAGGAAGTCCGTCCTCTGTCTCCGGATAAATCTCTTTCATGGCCTTCAATGCTTTTATGTAATCCTCGTCGCTGTTGATTTCGGGGCATCCGATTTCCTTGTACAGATCCCAGCGTACTACATATCCATTATTCAGCACCGTTCCATAATTAGCTTCCGTATCTCCAAAGGTAACCCTCGGTGTTACGAAATACTGAGTCTTTTCACCATTGCTCTTGAATTCTTTCATTACTTCGTTCCTGAAACTCATATCTTCAGAGAAAATATTTTTAGCCAGCGTGTCTTTATAATCCTCCAGATTTACCGCATGTTTTCCTTTCAAAACTCCCTCGATATGATCATCATTAATCTGTACAATATCACAGGTTGTACCGCCGGACAGATCAAGGTTCAGGCTTTCATTGTCATATTGTTTGGTCTTCAGTGTTACGTTGAACTTCTTTTCCAGCTTTTCCACGACCTCTGTAGGCCATCCTTCTACAGAATCCGAATTGGTCAGATTGATGCCGCCCAGAGTAATTTCCACATGTTCAGAGGTATCATCCGATGCCTTTCCATATCCATCCCCACCTATTTCTTTATTATCCTTTGATCCGCAACCTGCAGACATTCCTGCTGTTAAAGCTATGGAACAAATAAAAGCCAGTATTCTTTTCGCCTTCATATAATCCTCCTTTTTTCATCACCATGAAGCTCCCGGGCACTTCATTTCCTTGATTGAGTGTAAATATATTGTACCTGTTCTTTCCCTGTATTTGAATGATTTATCTTTTCTTCCCTTTGTACTTTTTTTCTATTTTGTATATTGTGCACTTATTATTTTGACTTTTCTTTTGATTTGCCGTTATATTTTTAATAAAAAAATCAAAAGCAGCATAGCTTCGTCATTTAAACGAAACCACGCTGCCCTTTTGGTACTTAAAAGGCAATGTATACAAAAACTCCGCCGGAATCCGATTCCATCCATACGTTTCCTTTTTCACCATACAAAAGTTTCAGCCTTTTATAGATATTCGATAAACCGATATGGCTTCCATCCTTTCCTGGTTTCTGCATTGCCTGATTTATTTCCGCAATTTTGCACCCATCCAACCTCACACCTGTATTCTGTACCTCTATGAAAAAATTTTCGTTTTCTGTTTTTCTGATTCTGATGAAAATTTCTCTGACCTCCGTTGTACTTCCCCCATGGACAAAACAGTTTTCAATCACCGGCTGCAAGATAAACCGCGGAAAAACTTCTTCCTGCAGACACGGTTTGCAGTCCACATGATACTCCATATAATTCCCATACCGGATCTGCATCATCTCCGTATAATTTTTCAGGAACTCAATCTCATCCTTCAGTTTCCATGTAAAAGCAGGATTCCTCAAAATCGGCATTATAACCTTACTGAGAGTGACCAGTGAATCCGCAATCTTTGTATTGTTTGTCATCAGAGCCATCCATCGGATGGAGTTCAGCGAATTATAAAGAAAATGAGGGTTAATCTGATATTGCAGGGCAAGAAGCTCCTCTTTGGCCTTTTCCTGTTCTACATCCTGCAGCCTTCGGATATAACTCTTCAACTTTTGTACGGTAGAATAAAATTCTTCATTCAAATTATCCAGCTCCGGAAGCCCTGCCTTTTTAGGCTTCACAATATCCAGCTGTTCTTTTCCTACACTTTCCATCTGTTCCATCAGACTCTGAATCGGTCCAGTATATTTCCTGCTCCAGCCTATGGCAACCACTATCATCCCCAAAGAGGCCAGTATCCCAAGAATAATACCAAAATTTCTGATATCTTTTGCTTCTCTTAAGTAATTCTTTTTGGGTATCATATTAATCAGCGTCCAGCCATTATAAGAGATATCATGTATAATATTCTGGTTCTCTTCCTCCGGCTCATAAACAGTTCCCAGAAATTCTTTACCGGTGGCCGAGATGATTTTCCTCTCACCATTTACCAGAACTGCCTCACTGCCATTATATACAGCCTGTCCATAACTTTTCTGTACGTCCTCCTCATCCAAGGCTACCAGAAGATAGCTATCCTCCCAAGAACCGTCAGCCTCCCCCAAAGCCTTAACTCCCAGAAGAACCGGTCTGTTAGTCAGTGTACACAGCTGACTTTCATCGGAAATCTCTATCTCATTTCCTGCCCGCCAGTTCACATAAGGATAGTTCTTTTTGCATTCCCTCAAAAAAGACTGCATGGAATCAGATATCTTTGTCTCTCCGGTTCTGCTTTTTTTCTCCGCAGTTGACACCGCGGTCCTCCCATCACCATTCAGAATAGCAAATCCATAGACATCTGTATTTGCAGATATCATTTCATCAAAATTCTGTATAATCTTTTTTATGACTATGGATTGTTGTACCGTACTGGAGAAATTATTGGCTGAAAATTCCCAGGCCAGCGCATTGTTGGAAAACCTGTTCAGCTGATCTTCCGCATTTCCCATCATCACCTTCAGGTCCTTTTCCGCTTCCTCAAATGTCATATGCACAATTTTCTCATTATTCAGTGTCAGCTTCCTTACAAAGTAACCATAGGTAATCCCAAACAAAAGGCCTATCACCAAAATAGTTCCGCAGAGAATAGAAAACACCAGTTTTACTTTCCAGTCAATTTTACCTTTTCTTTTCATTTGTTCTGCTGCCTCCATTTTGCCGGTGAGATGCCCATGGATTTCTTAAAAAACCTGCTGAAATATTCCGGATTATGGAAGCCGTGGTTTTCGGCTACTACAACAATCTTGTCGCTGCTGTTTTGCAGATCCTTCAGCACCTCTTCCAGACGTATTTGATTTAAAAATTCCACATAATTCGTTCCCGTCTCCCGCTTGAAAAGATGAGAAAAATAGCTGGGACTGATACCAAGGATTCCGGAAATCTCCGGCAGACTGAGGGATTCCTCATGGTGTTCTCTCATATAGTATACTGCCCTTTGTATCAGCCGGTCCCACTTTCTCTCCTCCGGTTTTTCTGCCTTTCTTCTGCTCTGAAGCCGAAGATACAGCTCCCGTAAGGTTTCGTCCGGTTCTCTTTTGCCTGTATTTACACAGAATCTGACCCCTAGAAATCCCTCTGTGGAACGATTGATCCTCTCTATTTTCTCATCCACATCTTCCATTCTCCCGGATACCAGAAGACAAAACTCCTTTTCTCCGGTCTCCACCAGAATGCTGCCCTGAACCTGCCTATTTACCAGCTCATAGATAAATTTCATGGCCAGCTCATTAATCTTTTCCTTCTCCGTATCTTCCAAATAAAAATCCAGTATGAGCCCTGTATGCTTCTCTCCATTCCATTCCGGCATTTCCCCTTCACCAGAAAGATATTCTGCCAGCGTCTGTTCCAAACTCATTGTTTCCTTCTTTTTTCTCCGTAACCCCTTTCGGCCTGTTCTCTCCAGATAATCCTTTGTTTCCTGTAAAACATCATAAATTTCTTTCATACTCATACTTGCTTTCAGAATATATCCAATAATTTTATAGGGAATCATCTTTCTCAGAGTTTCAAAATCATCCAGGCAGGAAATGACAATAATCGCACACTCCTCATCAATCTCTCTAATCTTCTCAATCAATTCATATCCGTCCATTCCCTCCATACGGATATCAGTAAGTACAACATCCGGACGGAGCTTCTGAAATAACTCAAAAGCAGTAATACCATTATCCGCCTGAGCTGTCAACTCCATATCATAGTTTTCCCATGGTATAGAGTTTTGAAGCCCCAGTCTTACTAACAGTTCATCTTCTGCAAATAATACCTGATACACTTTCCACCCTCCCGTATCTATTTCTCTGTTTTCACTACGTGCCGTATTTTCTGCAAACAATACCTATTCTTCCATTATATATATCAGCCTTTTTCCGGTCAATCTTGATTTACACCTATCCTAGGCCAATCGGGCTGTCCAAGGCAACGTTCTAATAGTAAATTTATCCAACACTTGCCGCTAAACAGGCTAAAATTTCTATTTGCGCCTGTTTTCCATACGGTGTATCATACAAAACGAGACTGTGAATCTTATCTATTAAGGTGAGAGGTATAATTATGTCAACCAAAAACCGTGATTACTTTTTCGATAATTACAAAGCCCTTCTCATTGTTCTGGTAGTGGTGGGACATTTTATAGAACCGTGCTATGACAACAACCTGTTTTTATCAGGGCTGAAATGGGTTATTTTTTCTTTCCACATGCCTGCCTTTATTTTTATATCCGGGTATTTTTCCAAGAGGGAGATCAGCTTTGGAAAGCTGGTGCAGAAACTGGTCATCCCCTATTTTGTCTATGAACTCATCTATTATTTTTTATATGTATTCATCATACATAAAGATACAGGCCTGTACTTTGCAAGGCCGAAATTCTCCCTGTGGTACATTATGGCCCTGTTTTTCTGGCGTCTTGTCACCCCTTATCTGAAAAAGATACCGGGCCACATGTTCATCGCCGTCACCGCAGGACTGCTGGTGGGGATGACGGAGCTCGACAACTTCTTCAGCATTCCCCGCATCCTGGTATTCTTCCCCTTCTTCCTGGCAGGATACCACTTTGAAAGGGATTGGTTTGAGAGGATCAAAGCAAAAGCAGGAAGGCTGCTGGCCGCATTTTCCCTTTACCTGGGAGGCTGTCTGTCCCTGGCCTTTACCTTCAAAGTACACCTGACACCGAAAATCTTCTACGGCAGATATTCCTACGAAGAAATGGATACAGGATATGGGGCGGGGCTTCTGGTAAGACTGGCCTGTTATGGGGTCTCTTTCCTGACCGTTTTCCTTATAAGCACCATAATCTCCAGGAAACCCCACAGCTATTCCAGACTTGGACAGCGGACCATGCCTATCTATCTGTTCCACGGCCTTGTGTACAGTGTGCTGAGCGCCACACCGCTCCTGGAATCCGTGTCTGAAATCTGGCAGGGCATTCTGCTGATCGGGTTTTGCCTGACACTTTCCTGGCTTCTGTCCATGGACGCACCGAACCGTTTCGTGACAAAGGTTTCCTCCTTCCCTGTTCCGTCCTTCTTCGGAAACGGGCCGGGAAAGAGTTCGGGCCATTTCACAGGCAGATCTGCCGGTTTTGGCAGAAAGAGAAAAAAGGGACTCTCCGCGTGATCATATGCGTCAAAAAAGAGCTGCATTTCCAATATCCATACGGATGCCGGAAATGCAGCTCTTTTATTCATGATAACAGGAACCTGCAGAGCCTGGCTTAGATTCTGCTGACACCTGTTTCTCTGGCTGCTTTTGCTACTGCCTGGGCAACTGCCTTTGCCACACGTTTGTCAAAAGGATTCGGGATAATGTATTCCGCGTTCAGCTCTTTTTCGTCAATAAGACCGGCGATGGCATACGCTGCCGCCACTTTCATTTCATCGTTGATGTCCTTTGCCCTCACGTCCAGTGCGCCGCGGAAGATACCCGGAAATGCCAGAACGTTGTTGATCTGGTTGGGGAAATCGCTTCTTCCTGTTCCCACAACGGCTGCTCCTGCTGCCTTTGCCAGGTCAGGCATAATCTCCGGAACCGGGTTTGCCATTGGGAAGAGAATCGGATTGGGAGCCATGGTCTTGACCATCTCCTCTGTCACAGTTCCCGGAGCAGAGACACCGATAAAGACGTCAGCGCCCTTCAGAACATCAGCCAGGCTGCCTTTTTCCATGCCTCGGTTGCTGATCTTAGCCATCTCCTCTTTCTCGGCATTTAAGTCGCCGCGGCCTTCATAGATGGCGCCTTTTCTGTCGCACATGATGACAGTCTTCAGTCCCAGGCTTACCAGCAGCTTAATGATGGCGATTCCGGCTGCTCCCGCACCTGATGTGACCACTTTGATGTCCTCCAGCTTTCTGCCTGTGAGCTTTAAAGCATTGAGCATTGCCGCAGCAGTGACAACGGCTGTGCCGTGCTGGTCATCATGGAAGATAGGGATATCACAGCATTCCTTCAGCTTCCTCTCTATCTCAAAGCAGCGCGGCGCGGAGATGTCTTCCAGGTTCACACCGCCGAAGCTTCCTGCCAGCAGACGGACGGTATTTACAATCTCATCCACATCGTTGCTTCTGATACATAAAGGAAACGCGTCCACATCTCCAAATTCTTTAAAGAGCACACATTTTCCTTCCATAACCGGCATACCCGCCTCAGGTCCGATGTCGCCCAAACCCAGAACCGCGCTTCCGTCGGTCACAACTGCTACCATATTGTTGCGTCTTGTATACTTATAGGATAAATCTACATCCTCGGCGATCTTCAGGCACGGTTCAGCTACACCAGGTGTGTAAGCCACTGCCAGGTCTTCCGGGGTCTCCAGCTTTGCACGGCTGATCACTTCAATCTTGCCATTCCAATCCTCATGCTGTTTTAAAGCGAATTCTTTTGCATTCATGATTTATCTCCTTTTCCTGTGGAATCTCATGTTGTTTGCTTGTACAGCCGCAGCCGCGAAATTTCCCGGGCTGCGTACGCTTTTATTTTAGCATAAGAAAAGCCTCAGGGCAACACGTTTTCTACCCGCTGACAGAATTCATCCAGGCTGATCTCATCCGTGATATATTTCTGGAAAAGTTCCCCTATGGCCTTAATGTCCTTCATAGGTGTCTTCGACAGGGGGCGTGATTTAAGTTCCAGCTCCTCCGCGTATTTTTTCAGGATATCCAGGTCCGGAATGTCCAGATTTCCCTCCAGGATAATGTCAAGACGTGCAGGCAGCTTCTTCATGTGCTCCGCATAGGCAGCGCTTCCTTCATACCCTGCCGCATAGGATAAAAACTTCTTTGCCGCCTCCTTGTGGACAGAGGCCTTGTTGAGCACATACTGCCATGTTGCCACATTTGTGGCGTTCTTTTTGAATAAAGGCATGGGCGCTGCATGGATTTTGTCATTCCCGTACACGCCTGCCCTTAAAAAGGTGTCCATGGCCCCGCTGTACATGAAAATGGCTCCGTACTTTCCCTGTATGAATTTCTGCTCCATCTGTTCATACTGGTCCACAAGCTGCTCCCTGGGCGTCTTGTCCGCTTCGGCCATATCGTGTAAAAACACCAGTGCTTGTCTTGTATTTTCATCCTTCCAGTCCCCGTATGTCCCTCCGAACATGTTGATGAACTGTGACAATTCATTGTAGACATAAGTAGTCTCCCAGGCGCTTCCGTACCCGTAGTTACCATACCCGTATCTGCCGTCCAGAAGCTTCTCAAAATCCCCGCGGCTTGTCACAGCCGCAATGCCTGCCTTGTCCAGAAACTTTTCATTGACCCAGAAAACCATAAGGTCCATCATGTAGGGGACTGAATACACCTTCCCCTCCGCCATGGCGATTTTCTCCATATAGTCCTGAGGGTAACAGGTGCAGATTTCCTCTGTCATCACATCATCCCCCAGAGGTTCCAGATACCCCTGATACTTAAATTCATTGATCATCTCATCATTCACAGCAATCACATCCACCGAATCATCCCCGGATGAGAGGATGGTAGAGATCCTGGCATGGCGGTTATCCGCATTGATGGGACTGGCAAGCAGATGGATCTTCATGTCAAGCTCCTTCTCTGCCGCCTCTATATACTGCCTGAATTCCGCCTTGTCCGCGTCCGGATGCATCAGTGTGATCTCTTCCCCGTACGCTTTTTCATCCGCAGGTACCTCCTGTACCTTATGGTCCTTCCCGCCGCACCCGGCGCATAAAATACCTGCTCCCAATAAAATCCCCAATATATATTTTTTCACCTTCTACACCTTATCTGGGCCAGCGCTCCTCTTTCTTCATCAGGGCAGGGAAAGGATTGTGAGGCTCTGCCTGATACCAGTATGCCACACTTGCCACATCGTCCTGGCGCTCAAACAATCCCCTGTGGCCCACACCTATCTGTTGTATGGTCACCCGCAGATCCTCCTCAAAGCAGATGGGGTCCTGAATATGCCACCTGTAGAAGCCTCTCATAGGCGGGCAGTCATCATTGTGGTAAAGATTATGGACTGCCGTATCATGGGCGGAATAGTAGGGATATCCCAGATACGGGGTGCAGTAATTCTGCTCCACCGTCCTGCCGTCCACCTGCTTTGCAAAGCTCCAGGAGCCTCCGAAATAGTCCTCCGTCCCGGTGCCGCAGATGGTGGGATATTCCTCATCCCCATCCAGATAGAACTTGATCTCCCCTTCCCCCCACCAGTAACGTTCCAGTGTAGTCAGCGCCATATACGTACCCACATAGTGGCCTTTTCCCTTCACCTGATCCAGGATCACGTAATCCTCCTGCAGCCTGGTCATCCTCTCCCGCCGCCACCTGGCATGGAAATACGCAATATCCTCAGGCAGCGTATCATAGAGACAGTAATCCACCTGGTAGAAAAAGGCGGGTATGGGGTTTGCGTGCTGGTTCTCCAGGGTGATCCTGGCCTTCCTGCCAAAAGGCATCTGGAAATAGCAGTTCATCCCCCGGCTTGGCACCACTGCCATGGGAACGGAATTGACGATACATTCCCTTCCGAACCCGCAGCAGAAGAAATCTCCGAGAGGGCTTTCCACAGACGGCTCCGTCTCATCATCCCAGTACATGCGCAGCACCAGGTCCCGGAGCACAAAACAGTCCGCCTCCGTCGTCTTATCCGTCACTGTGACCCAGATATGATTGATCACTCCCGGCCCTTCTATCTCAGCCAGTGTGACCGTCTCCCCGCTGCCGATATGGTGCAGACACGGGCTGCCTTTTCTGGATGCTCCCAGATGGCTTGCCGCCATACCGCCCTTTCCCTTTTCCCCTGTGGGGTTCTCCGCGTTAATGGCCCTGCTCCTTCCGTGCTTTGCATAAGCCAGTGTTCCCAGACTTCCGCCCAAATAATCGTACATATTTTTTCCTCCCTGTTCCTTCTCTAAGCTTTCACTCCGCCTGCCATGATTCCATCCATGATCTGTTTCTCAAACACTGCCACAAATAGAATGATAGGCAGAAGAATGATCCATCCCATGGAACTTACCAGATCCCACGGTACGCCGTACATATTGTCCCGGAGGGGAAGCTGCACAATGGCCACGGAGAGCACCTGGATGCCGTTTGAATAGTATAACGGTGTAAAAAAGTTGTTCAGACATGTGATAAAGTTGATAATGCATACAGTGGCAATGGCCGGCTTCATAAGCGGCAGGACCACTAAAAAGAGTCTCTGGGAAAAGCTTGCCCCGTCAATGGCCGCGGCCTCCTCCAAGGATACCGGTATCTCCGACACAAAATTCCTGAGGATCAGCACGGTAAAGGGAATCACAGCGCTGATATAGAGAATGATAAGCCCCGGATATGTATCATAAAGCCCAACCTTCCGCATGAACTCATATAAAGGTCTTGCAGTCACCACTTCAGGAATCAGCATGGTCGCAATGATGAACGCGAACGCGATGCTGACAGCCTTTGACTGGAACCTTGAAAAACCATAGGCAGCCATGGCGCACAGCACTGTGCTGACAACCAGTGTCACACCTACGATCAATACTGTATTTCCTATTTTAGCAAGTAATCCTACATTTTCAATCAAAAATTGATAGCTTTCCAGCGTGGGATGTTTTGGCAGATACTGAATGGGTGTCTGGAACAGCTCACCCGGCGGTGTGATGGATGAAATAAATATCCAGTACACCGGAAAGAGTATGAGGAAAGCCACGACTGCAAACAGCAGCCATCTGCCGGCTGTCACGCAGCCTCTGTAAATTCTGTATTTCTTGGTATCTCTCATGTTCATCCTCCTAATCAGACATCCTGTTCATAACCTTTATATTGAACCAGGAAAACAGCGCCATCACAAGGAACAGCATCACCGCCAGCGTTGCCGCGTACCCCACGTTCAGGTTGGTGAACGCCTCCATGGTGATCCGGTAAGCGATCAGGGACGTATCCTCCCCCGGTCCTCCTGATGTCATGGCATACACCAGATCAAAGGTGGTCAGCCTCCACAGAGTAAAGGGAATACACAGGGTGATCACATTGCGTGTGATCAGAGGAAGCGTGATCCTAAAAAAGCTCTGTATGCCGTTTGCCCCGTCCACCTTGGCTGCCTCATAGATATCCCCGGAAATAAACTGCAGGCCGGAAAGCACCAGTATGGCAAAGAACGGCAGATCCTTCCACAGGTCCATGGCGATCACCGCAGCCCTGGCGGACCCTGTATTGATCAGCCAGTTAAACTGGAAATCCGACACGAACCGGCGGATAAAATCATTGATCATACCATAGTCATTGTTAAATCCCCATTTGGCTGCCATACCGATCACGACAGCGGGCATGGCCCAGGGAATCAGCACGATCGTCCGCAAAAACCGGCGCCCCTTAAACTTCATGTTCAGGATAAGAGCCAGCGCCACTCCCAGCACAACATGGAAGACCATGGATACTACTACGAAGATCACGGTAAAACTGATCGAGGAAATGATCTTGGGGTCTTTAAACACATTGATATAATTGCTGAGTCCTACAAATTCATTGACACCTGACAGCACCTTAATGTCAAACAGGCTGTTTTTCAGGGTTGCCCCGATGGGGTACAGGGTTGTGAACCCACGGATCAGGATAACCGGCAGGATCAGAATCCACGGTATCCATTTCATTGATTTCTTACTGATGGTCAATTGGCTTCCTCCTCTCAAAAAGGCACCGCGGGATGGGATCCGCTGCGGTGCCTGTGCCTGACATTATTTACTGTATTTATCCACAAGCTCCTGTGCTTTCTTACAGAAATCGTCCACTGTGATCTCATCCTTCATGCAGGACTGGTAAATAGTTCCCATATCTGTGATGAATTCCATGGTCTGGGGAAGCATGGGACGTCCTGCCACATTGCATTCCTCTGCGTATCTGCTGTACATTTCCTTTGCAGGATCTGTGTCCGGAACCACCTTCGCAGCCACGTCAGCTCTGGCGGGATAACGGTCAAATGCCTTGTAGGAGGCTTCCATACCGCCCTCATTCGCCATATATTCCAGGAATTTGACTGCTGCCTCTTTGTTCTCGGATGCTTTGTTCAGAACATAGCTCCAGGAATCCGTGAAGATGGCACGCTGGCCTTTTCCGCTGAAATCCGGTACCATTGCCATATGGATCTTGTCTGCGCCCAGCATATCTGCCTTCTCATAGTCTGTTCCCAGGCCCCACATGAACCAGCTTCCGTATTTGCCGTCATTGGCCTTTGGATTCATCTGCTCGTATTTGTCAGCGATCTGGTCAATGGGTGTCTGTCCGTTCTGCACCATGTCATGCAGGAACTGGATCGCCTCTTTGTTGGCAGGGTTGGTCCAATCGAAATAATCACCGCCGAACATGTTGACAAACTGGGCAATCTCATTGAAGACATAGGTCTTCTCCCAGGAACCGCCGTAGCCGTATCTGCCGTCCCCTGAGACAGCTTCCATGTATTTCACAAAATCCTCTTTTGTGTCAATGGATGCAATGCCCACTTCATCCATGATCTCCTGGTTCACCCAGAAAGCCAGATATCCGGAGTAGCCCGGCACACCGATAATATTTCCGTCTTTATCTGTGATCATATCCTCCAGGTAGCCCTGGGGAAATTCGCCGCGGATATCCTCTGTCATAACTGTGTCGTTTAAGCCTTCCAGCCAGCCGGAATTCTTGAATGAAGCGCTCATCTCATCGTTGATCTCAATGATATCCACGCTGCTGTCGCCTGTGGAGAGTATGGTGGTTATCTTCTGCTGGCGGGTGTCGGAATCCGTAGGAGCTGCAATGACATTGATCTTCAGCCCTGTGGCATCCTCCACATTTTTCAGCCAGTCGTCAAAGTCGGGGTCTGTGGTGTTGATGCTGTAGAGGGTCAGGTCATAATCCCCTTTTTTTGCGCTGCTGCCCTCCCCTTTCGTCTCGCTGGAATTGCCGCCGCAGCCTGCCAGCATACCGGCTGCCAAAGCTGTTGTAAGTAGAATACTAACTGTCTTTTTCATAATTCCTCCATTTCCGGCATTCTCTTTCGTGCCGTCTGCATTGTTTTTTGATAGCATAAAAATACCAAAGATATCTGTTTTTCAAAATACAATATTTTTTGATTCGTTTATATTATTTTTATCTCTGTTGAAATGGGGATTATCCGTGTTTTATAATGGGAACCATTAAAATATATGAAGAAGGAGTCAGGTATGAAAAAAATTTCTGACAGAATACGGTCCGTCTTTTCCCATTTCCAGGCAAAACTGCTGCTGGCCTTTCTGGTCTGCACCCTGCTGCCCCTGGGCACCCTTGGTTTTATCTTCTACCATGTGACCTATCAGATTGCTGAGGATAAGATCATGAGCTCTGCCCTCCTGGCGGATGACCAGCTCAATGTACAGATGAATGACCGCATACGGCAGACGGAAAATGTGGCGGATTCCATTCAGTATGATATGTATACCCTGTCACAGACGGACAGCTCATCCACACAGTCCCTGTCTGTGTTCGGCAGCGTGAGAAATGATATCTCCATGTTCAAGACTACATTCGGCTATTACCATATTTCCATATTTCTGCCCCGGGAGCAGACAGGGGCAGGGGAGGGGCTTTATTTTTACCCTCTGGAGGATCTGGAGAGCTTCCGTATCCCCCGGCAGAAACGGCTCAATCCCGGAACGGATTCTATCTGGTTCTATCATCCGGATATGCAGATCCCTTTCATCCTGTCAGACGGCTATACAGCCAGGGATGTGATCGTCTGCTGCCGCCTCCTGCGCAACCAGGGAACGGGAGCCACAGAGTATGCCTACACGATCCTCATAGACCCGGCTGAGTTCTCCGATGCCCTTGCGGACACATTCAGTGATACGGATATCACAAGCTATCTGGCAGCGGAGGACGGCACCATCATGGCACACAGCGATGCGTCCCTCTGCGGCACGGTCCTGGATCAGGATACCCTGGACCTGATCTCCCGGGATGAGGCGGAAACACAAAAGGCCGGGGATATCAATTACCACACTGCCAGGCTGGACAACGGCTGGTATCACGTTACGGAGATTCCCGGCAGCTACATACGGAAAAACACACAGATTCTGTTAAAGACCCTTGTATTTACCCTGCTGGTATCCCTGCCGCTTACGGTCCTTGTCATCATTATGATCTCAGGCAATCTGACCAAACGGCTGAAGAGGCTTTCCCTTGCCATGGAATCCTTTCATCTCGGAAAGAATACCCCTTCCCCGGTACCGGAGCTGGTTTCCGCGGCAAAGTCTCCCTCCTCCTATGACGAGATAGACCGGCTGGGGATCACCTTCCAGAACATGCAGGCATCCCTGAATCAGAACATGGATTCCATCCTGGAACTCTCCCTGTCAGAGGAACGGCTGAAATACCAGCTTCTCCAGTCTCAGATCAACCCGCATTTTCTCTACAACATTCTGGGTTCCATCAAGACCTGCATCAGCCTGGACCGCCTTAAGACCGCGGATGAGATGATCACAGACCTGACCCGCTTTTACAGGCTCACCCTGCGCAAGTCCGGGGATCTGATCGCCATCCGGGATGAGCTTGAGATCGCGCGTCTGTATCTGGAAATGGAAAAGCTGTGCCACGGGGACAGCCTGAGCTGGGAGATCCGGGCGGAGGACGGCATCCAGAACTTCCTTATATGCCGCTTTACCCTGCAGCCTTTCCTGGAAAACAGTATCCAGCACGGCATTTCCCGGCAGACCCCCTGTGTGCACATTTCCCTGGATGTCTCTTACGGGGATGATACGGTCATCATCACCATAACCGACAACGGAGCCGGCATTGCCCCCAGGCAGCTTGAGGATCTGCGCGCCACACTGGAAAACAGGACGGTTGACTATCAGAAACATTTCGGCATTGGAAACGTAAACAAGAGACTCTCCAGTCCCTCCTTCGGCAACGGAACCGTCCGGGTGGACAGCCGACTCAACGAGGGGACTGAAATTGTGATCACATTTGAACAGATGGAGGACAGCGATGAAGAAAGTAATGATTGTGGATGACAATGCGCTCTCCGCAGAGGGCATTGTAAGAAATATAGACTGGGAGCTTCTGGATGCGGAGGTGGTCCATGTGGAGAACAACGGGGATTCCGCCATTGAATCTATGCGGCGCGCCCCTGTGGACCTGATCATCTCGGATATTGAGATGCCCAACCTGGACGGCATTTCCATGAGCAGCCTTGCCCTGTCCGTCAATCCCCTGGTGAAGATCATTCTCATCAGTGCCTATGACAAATTCGAGTACGCCAAACGCGCCATCCGCCTGGGTGTCTGCGACTATATTGAAAAACCTCTGGACTACGGCTACCTGACAGAGAAAATACGCAACGCCTTCACTGCCATTGACAGGGAGCAGCACAACCGGGAGCTTGTGGAGCAGAGCCGCCCTCTGATGACGGAAAAATTCTTTTCGGACCTTCTTCACTATTCCGGCAAGGACGCGGCCGGACATCTGGGGCGCTATCCGGGATACCTGAACTTAAACCTTGACTTTTCCTGTTTTAATGTGCTGAAGCTGGAGGTAGAAAACGCCTCCCAGGCGGAAGACGGGCTGGGCATCACTCAGTACCAGATCGAGCTCTTAAATGTCTGCGATCTGTTAGGAGAACAGTGCAAAGGCTTCGGGCAGGTTTATTTTGTGAAGGAATTTAACGGCATCATCGCCATACTTGCCCAGAACACCAACAGTCCCGGGCATTTCCTTCAGGCCGCCCACAAGGCTGTTGCAGGCCTGATGGAGAAGTACCGGGAAGGGGTGTTCTCCCTGAACGTGGGCATCGGCACTGTGGTGGAGGATTTCTGGGATCTGCATATCTCCTACGAAAATGCCTCCCATGCGCTGAAATACCGGTTTTTCTTTCCTCATAAAAATATTTTTGATGCCCGGGAGGCTCTCGGACGGGAGTTCAGCCTCTTCTCTTTCTCCGAGTCAAAGGAGGAGGAGCTGATCCGCCTCCTCTGTCAGAAAAACGCCCCTGCCATTGAAGAGTGGCTCAGAGGATTCTTTCAGGAGGTGTCACTGAAATACCAGACCAAGAATATAGTGTTCATAAGGATCTACTCCCTTCTGGGCCGTATCCTGAAATTCTTGTATGAGCTGAACATTGACACCGGTGACCTGGAAAATGACATTATTTCCGTTTACAACCACTTTGAACTGTTTCACACTTACGAAGAATTTTTCAAATGGATGAACCATCTCTGTCTCCAGGTATGCGAGAAGCTGGACACCTCGCTGCAGACCTACCATGACCAGGTCTGTGAGCTGGTTCTCTGCTACATCAGGGAAAATTATGAGGACAATACCCTCTGCTTAGGTGACATTGCCGGACATGCCAATGTAAGCCCTGCTTATCTCAGCGCCCTCTTTAAAAAAGTGTATGGGCAGAGTATCAGCGACACCATCACTGCCCTCAGAATAGAAGCGGCCTGCCAGTACCTGAAAAATTCCACCCTGTCTCTGAAGGAGATCAGCAGCCGGTGCGGATATGCCAACCAGTATTATTTCAGCAACAGCTTTAAAAAGAAAATCGGAATGTCGCCCTCCGCGTACAGAGAACAACATTCCGAAATATAATTTGTAACTACTCAGCCAGCTGAACAGTTACTATAATTTTACATTATGACAGGAGCGTCATCCGATTCCTTTATAGATGAGGCCCAGTATAAATACGATGACTGCCAGGGGCACGTACAGATACTTTGCAGCCACTTTAAAGGCTTTCGGAAGGGGCTTTTTCCTGCCCTCCTCCAGCTCTTCCCTAATCTTGTCAAATCCAAGGACATAGTAGATGGAAACAGCTCCCAGCACGGCTCCGAACGGCACGATGATGATGGTGATAAAATCCATCCAGTGCCCCACCTTAGACTCCTCCTCCAGAAGCAGCCCTACTGCAAGTGCAACACCGCCGCAGAGGGCAACTGCTTTTGTCCTCTGCAGACCGAACTTCTGCTGCCAGCTCTCGATCACCGCCTCAAACATATTGATGAGGGATGTGATACCCGCAAAGCAGACGGAGAGGAAGAAGATCACGGCAAAAAGCCGGCCCATGGGCATCTGCTTGAAGATATTCGGTATCGTAATGAACATCAGGGACGGACCTGCGGATGGCTCGATCCCGAAGGCAAACACAGCCGGCATGATAGCCAGGGCTGCCAGCATGGCCGCTATGGTATCAAAGACTGCTGTCTGTATGGAAGATTTGGGTATATCTTCCTTTTTGCTCAGGTAGGAGCCGTAAACGATCATGCCCGAACCTGTGATAGACAATGAGAAAAACGCCTGTCCCATAGCCATGACCCAGGTATCCACCTTCGCCAGCGCCTCCCATTTGGGCACGAACAGGAAACGGTATCCCTCATGGGACCCCGGCAGGAAGAACACTCTCACTGCCAGAATGGCAAAAAGGATGAAAAACAGGGGCATCAGTATCTTATTCGCCCTCTCAATCTGATTCACCGCTCCGGTGATCAGGATGATCACGGTAATGGCAATGACAAGAACATGCCAGGGCAGGTTTTTCATATTGGCTGTTACCTGTCCGAAAAATTCTGCGGAATCCTCTATGAGCACTGTATTTGTCACAGAGCCTGCCAGGAAGCGGAGCACCCAGCCGATGATAATGGAATAGCCGATGGCGATCCCCAGAGAACCTAACAGCGGAATCCAGCCCAGTACCTTTCCGATCTTTCCCTTCTTTCTGGATTCCCAGCAGTATTCGTAAGAGCCAAGGGTACCTGTTCCCGCCCGGCGCCCTATGGCAAACTCAGCCGACAGGCCGACAAAACCGAACAGGCAGATAAAGAAGAGATACGGGATCAGAAAAGCCGCGCCTCCGTATTCTCCCAGTCTGTATGGGAACATCCATATATTCCCAAGCCCCACCGCAGAGCCCACACAGGCCAGTACAAAGCCCAGGGAATTGGTGAAGCTGCCGTTATTGTGTTTCTGCATTTTCTTTTCCTCCGTGTGATCCGGTACCGGGGCAGCCAGCTTTTGTCCCCTGACCGGTTGATGCGTTAGCTTTTTGAAGTATGTAGCTTTAATGTATCAAAGACAGGAGGAAAAGTCAAATCCAGTTTTATCAGCTCTGTTTCTGACGATTTTTTTACATATATGCCGTATAATGGATAATAAAATATATTTCAAAGGGGAAAATATGGATACCTTTATCTTTGTACTGGAAATAATAGGCACAGTGGCTTTCGCCTCATCAGGGGCAATGATCGCCATTGAGAAAAAAATGGATATCTTCGGGGTTAATATTCTGGGAGCTACCACGGCGGTGGGCGGTGGTATGATGCGGGATATTATATTGGGAATCACTCCGCCTACCGCATTTGCCAAGCCGGTGTATGTGCTTTTTGCCATACTGACTTCTACATTGCTTTTTGCTATTACTTATACGAATCCGGAGATTCTTAAATCAAGGGCTAAGAATAAGTATTATGATAACGTGATGATGCTGTGTGATACTCTGGGGCTGGGGATTTTCACGGTGGTGGGGATTCAGGCAGCAGCCAGTGTGGTGACGGATAATAATACGTTCTTTTTTGTGTTTGTGGGTGTGCTCACAGGTGTCGGCGGGGGCGTGCTGAGGGATATTATGGCAGGGGAGACGCCTTATATTCTGGTAAGGGAGATTTATGCGTGTGCTTCTATTGCCGGCGGGATTGTATGTGTTGTGTGCAGGGATTCTATGGGGGAGCCGGCGGGGGTTATTTTGGGGTTGATCGTTACGGTGGTGATTCGGCTGCTGGCGGCTTATTTTAGGTGGAATTTGCTGCGGGTTAGATGAAGAAGGGCGGACGGGATGCCGGGGCGGTGTCTTCCTTTGACAGCCAGCTCCGTTCACCTCCAACTAACCGTTAACTGCAACTAAGACGCTCCGGAAGAGCCGTCGCGCCTAAGTTTCCGTAAACGGTGGATTTTCCGGTTCACTGCCGCAATGTCTGTCAAAGGAAGACACCGCCCCGACATCCCTGACACCATCTGCGGGAGGTATAAAAGATAAAAAGATAAAAACATCTTGACGATTCTCATCGTCTGACATTATAAATAAAAATGTGGAAAGAGGGAAATGATAGTGGTATACTATTGGACGGGAACGCGATAGGTTTTGCGCGTTATAAAAAATGAAAAGGAGATTCCGACAATGAGTAAAATTGATGAAGTAAGAAAAGCCATGGTCGCTGCTATGAAAGCCGGTGAGAAAGAACGTAAGGATTCTTTGTCCATGCTGCTGTCAGCTCTGAAAAATAAAGCCATTGATAAGAGAGAAGACCTGACTGAGGCGGAAGAGAATGAAGTGGTGTTAAAAGAGATCAAACAGACAAAAGAAACTCTGGAAATGACTCCTGCAGATAGAAGTGAAATTATTGATGAGTGTACAAAGCGTATTGCTGTCTATGAAGAATTTGCTCCGAAAATGCTGAACGAGGAGGAGATCAGGGAAGTGATCGCCGGTGTGTTGAAAGAGCTGGAGATTGAGGCTCCTACCGGTAAGGATAAAGGAAAGATCATGAAGGTCCTGATGCCGAAAGTAAAGGGAATCGCAGACGGCAAGCTGGTGAACCAGGTGTTGGGAAGTATGATGAATTAAGGCAGCTGTTCAGGCGGCCGAATGGTTATGGATCAGGAAGAAAATGGGACAGACGTACCGGTGATTTTACAATTATCCGGTATGTCTGTCCCTTGTTTTATGAGATTCCTTTTCTCACGTAGTCTTTTGCACGTTCCAGGGCTTCCACTACCCGGTCACAAAAGGCGTCAAATTCCGGGTCCTCTTTCTGGCATTCCGGATGGGATGCAATGTAGGCAAGGCTTTCCCGGACACCCTGGTCGAAGCGTTTTACGGCTGTGAAGCCGGGTACCAGGCGTTTCAGTTTGTCATTTAGAAATACCACGGAGTTGGATTTATCCCCCATCATGCTGCCGTTGAAGTCGTAATCGCTGCAGGCATCCAGGAAATCACTGGAGACGCGCACCGGATGAAGCGGTACGCCCAGTGCGTCCGCAACTGTCTGATAGATCTGGTTCCAGGTCAGAGTCTCATCTGAGGTGATCTGAACTGCCTCGCCAATGGCATGGATGTTTCCCATAAGGCCCACAAAGCCTTTTGCAAAATCGGAGTTGTGGGTAACCGTCCAAAGTGATGTTCCGTCTCCCGGTATCAGCACCGGTTTTCCCTCTTTGATCCGTTTGACTACCTGGTAGCTTCCGTTGTCGCCGTGAAGTCCCATAGGGATGCTGCGCTCGTCATAAGTATGGCTTGGACGTACTATGGTCACGGGAAATCCTTCTTCCCTGTATTTCTCCATAAGAAACGCCTCGCAGGCGATCTTGTCCCTGGAATACTGCCATTTTGGGTTGGCAAGCGGGGTTCCCTCTGTCATTCTGTAGTCAGAAGGGGGCTTCTGGTATGCGGACGCGGAGCTTATGAATATATACTGTCCGGTCCTTCCCTTAAACATCCTGTAATCACGCTCTACGTGCTCCGGCACAAATGCTATGAAGTCTGCCACCACGTCAAATTTCATGCCCTCTGTAAGCCTGCCTATCTGCTCCTCATCCTCAATATCTCCCGTAAGCCCGATGGCTCCCGGAGGCAGCTCCCCGTTTCGTGTTCCCCGGTTCAGCAGGTACACTTTGTGTCCCTCTGTCAGCAGCCTTCTGGTAATCGCCATGCTGATGGTTCCGGTGCCTCCGATAAATAGCACTCTCATCTCTCTTTGTCCTCCCGAATCATAAAATTACCGGTTTGATGTACACCCGGTCTGTAAGTTTTATTATATCCCGGGAAACCGCGGCACACAAGCATTACTCGGTAAAAAAGACGAAGGCACCTATAAGGGCCGGAAAAAATGTCACCGCGAAGCGGAATATGAGAATGGCAGACAATACCGCTCCCTGTCCGGTCAGAGGTGAAAAAAGAAGATAAAATATGCCTTCCACAGACCCAAAGCCCCCAGGCACGGGAATCACGCCTGACAGCATGTAAGAAACTGCAGTCAGAGGCAGCACTGTGTCAAAGGAAATTCCGTTCTGTCCGCAGAGCATGACACAGGGAATCAGATACCAGCATGTCATTTTCGCAAGACTGCATAGAAAAATTTCAGCCAGTCTTTTTCTGTCATAGAGAAACAGATCTCTTGTTTCCTGTTGGAGAATTTCCGTCTGCTCTCTGGCTTTTTCAAGCTTTTCCTTCCATTTGGGGTGTTTTGCGGCTGCTCTATCCGCTGCTTGAAAGATACATCCTGCTGCGGTTTTCGATACACTGATGGTCAGCAGCACGGCTGCGATCAGAATGCAGATTCCGATTCCGGCAGGAAGATATGTATGGTATTTTCCCAGGAGCTGCCTGTTCTTCAGGGAGAGGAAAAGAAAGCCCGCAGTGCCGTAGACTCCGACTGCGATTCTCTGGGCCGTGTACTGCACGACCGCAGCGGAACTGGCCTTTGCGGGCAATACTTTTTTCTTGTTCAGATAAAACACCTCGGCCACGGCTGTACCGCTTCCGAACGTAACCATCCTGAAAAGTGCGCAGTAGAAGGCACAGCCGATTCCCTGCCGCACAGAGAATTCCTGTTTTGTGCGCCCTGCCAGCATTTGTATGATTCTCCCATCTATTAAGAAAAAGCAAGTGGAGAGACCCGTGACGGCCAGAACATTTTTTAAGGGAGTATGCATGATCTCCCGGGCAGTTTCTCCCCAGGAATCACGAAAATAAAACACCAGCAGAGCTGTTATCAAAACCACTATGCCATATTTTATATATTTTCTTTTTGCCATTTGCCTCACCACTTGCAATTTCGCCTGATTAACCTCTGCTTTTCCTGTTCTCCCACAGTTCGTCTGCCTTATCCTTCCAATCCTTTGCATAAGGCATACATTTTTCGCACAGATGCTCCGCGCTCTCCGGGGACTGCAGGTCTGTGGATCTGGCGCCTGTTTCTTCAACCATGGCTTTTAAGCATTCCGGATTTTCCAGCATGGGGCAGGGGCGCAGGTGATTTTCATTGAAAGGCTGGCCCCGGCGGTAAGCCCGGAAAATGGGCTGCTGAAAACATTCAAGCAGGGTGTTATTGTGTATATTGGCATCCGAATAATGGATAAACACACAGGGTTCCATATCTCCGTTGGGATTGATGTGGCAGTAGAACCTTCCCCCTGCGATGCAGCCTCCCACATACCCGCCGTCATTCTGGAAGTCCATGGCAAAAATAGGTTTCCCTCCCTCTTTTGCTCGAATCTCGCGTACCCTGTGGTACATATATTCCCTCTGTTCCCGAGTGGGGAGCAGTTCTGTGGCTGCGTCATTTCCAACCGGCATATAGTGGAAATACCAGGTGAAACGGCAGCCCTTTTCAATGATCAGATCCAAAAACTCATCTGAGCTTACCACGTCCACATTGTTCCTGGTATAACAGATAGAGGTTCCGAAGATAAGCCCGTGGGCTTTCAGCAGATCCATGGCATCCAGCACTTTTTTGTAGATACCCTGTCCTCTTCTTCCGTCGTTGACCTCCTCAAATCCCTCCAGGCTGATAGACAGAGACAGGTTCCCTACCCTCTGCATTTCCCTGCACAATTCCTCGTCTATCAGCGTGGCGTTTGTAAAAGCGTGGAATGCACAGTCACTGTGCTTTTCGCACAGACGGATAATATCCTTTCTGCGCACCAGCGGTTCCCCGCCTGTCATCATATAGAAATAGATCCCCAGTTCTTTTCCCTGGGTGATAATGCTGTCCATATCCTCAAATGTCAGATTCAGTTTATTGCCGTACTCTGCGGCCCAGCACCCCGTACAGTGGAGATTGCAGGCGCTTGTGGGGTCCATGAGAATGATCCAGGGTATGTTGGTATCCAGCTTCTCTGAAAGCTCCCTGGTCTTCTTAAACCCTGCAAATCCCGCCTCAAATCCCAGATTCAGCGCAGTCGTCTTCAGCACATGAGGGTCCAGCTCGCTCAGTGCCCTGTCAATGAACTGCATCCACTTCCCATCCTCCAGAATCAGGTTTCTGGCACCATCATAAGTCTGCTGGCGGAAGGTGTCTCCCAAAAATTTCTCAGACAGGTCCACCAGCTTCATCATATGTTCTTTCCTGTCCCTGCTGACATACTTCAGAACTCCGTCAATGGCAGTTCCGAAAGCCGCTCTTGTAGCTGCGTGTGTTATTTTACTCATACATAATCCCTCCTTGTATGAATATGATTATATGGCCCCGGTAATTATCCGTCATTGGCCACAATTTTCACACTGTCACATTTTGGGACACCCAGCGAAAAATGTCTAAAAAAAGCAGGCCTTATCAGGCCCGCTCTCACTCTCTGCTCTCCTCTATGAAATTTTCTGCCAGCGTTATGAGGATGGCATGAAGCTGTCTCAGAAACTCATCCGGCGGTATCTTCTCACCGTCACGCAGCCAGCTTATAATAGCAGCCAAAAACGCCTCGTAAAAGAAATACACAAAAAACAGATTGTATTCTCTGTCCCGGAACAGATCTTTTGTCTGGGTTTTGATCACCGGGAGCATGCTCTCAAACAGGTATTCCCTGAAAGAATTCTGTCCCTCCACCATCAGCGCATTTTCATAAAAGGTTCTCTCCCTGTAAAAATATTTGCACAGATCTTCCAGGATATCGCGCGATGTCTTATAGCGGCTCACATCCATGTTTTTCAGGAACTCCTCATAAAAGATCCAGTTCACCAGCTCATATTTGTCTTTAAAATGGTAATAAAAGCTCTTCCGGTTCATCCCGCAGCCTTCACAGATATCAGCCACAGTCACTTTGGAAAAATCCCGTTCCTCCATAAGCTTTTTCATGGACGCAGCCAGGGCATTTTTGGTAATATACGATTCCGACATAAAACTCCCCCTTTGCCTACTCCTCCGTCACAGCCTTACCCACACCTGCCGCATACACGGCACATTCATAATCAGTCTCCGCGGAGGGCCCCGGGGCAAAGCCCAGAAGCTCGTCAAGGGCATCCTGGTCATAGGCGCCGATAGCACAGGTTCCGCAGCCGACAGCCTCACATGCCAGGTACAGATTCTCACACACATGCCCTGCGTCCAGAAGGATATACTTATGAGCCTTCAGCCCATACCGCCACTCCATCCGGTATGGAACCGCGCTCCATACAAAAGTCACAGGCGCAGACGCCGCAAATCGCTGCCCGCAGAGCGCATGGGTCAGTTCTTCCTCAAAATCCTGCCTCCCATCCCACACTTCCAGCGCATGTTCCATGGGAAGATAATGGTAAATCCCCTTGTCAAGCCCGTCCACATGACTGACAAACAGGTAGGTCTCAAAGGCATGGCGGGAACCGGCTGACGGAACATTACGGAATGTGGCAAAGTTATTCTTCCCCACCACTTTCCGGATCCCCTGGGTTGCCCATAAAAGAAAAGACAGTTCTCTTAACGTGAGCGCCTCACTGCTGTATTTTCTCCGGCTCACCCTGTTCTTAAGAAGCCCGTACAGGTCCATACTGCCTGCAATGCCGTCAAAATCCGTTGTGAGAGTTATGGTCTCTCCGCCCCTTTTATCCTTCACATAAGGCGCTGCCGCAAGCTTCTGTTCCTGGTCTGTGGCCTCAGCATTGACATCGGAAACATTGTAGGCTTTCAGCAGTTCCCGGTTCTGCATGATCTTATATTTTGTCTCATCCTTCATACCCATCATCCTCCCAGTCCTTTTTGCTCTATATTATAACAAAGATCCTGCATCTGCACAATCCGTTTCCAAACCCGGACTCTACGCAGCGCTGGGCAGAACACGAAAAGAAAAGCACCGTCCCCGCAGCTCCAACTCTGCAAAAACAGTGCTTTTTAGTGCGCCTTCAGGGACTCGAACCCTGGACAAATAGATTAAGAGTCTACTGCTCTACCAACTGAGCTAAAGGCGCATACGCTTTATTTTGTAACGCAAGACATATTATAAGCGATATACTGGAAAAATGCAAGTATCTTTTTTACATTTTTTTATGTTTTTTATCATATACATGTAACACTGCAGTTCGTTAACGCATTTTCTGCCTTTTTTCGACTGCCGGCCGCAGGCCGGGGGCGGCTTTACAGCCACACCCCAAGTTCCTCTGCCAGTTCTTCCTTGCTGATTCCACCGGTCTCCCGGCTCATCACCTTACCGTCCTTGACGAACAGAAAGGTCGGGACCTGCATGATTTTATATCTCTGCGCGAGATTGATATTTTCATCCACATTGACCTTGCCGAAGAGGGCTTTGCCCTCCAGATCCTCTGACAGCTCCTCGATCACAGGTGCCATCTGTTTGCACGGGCCGCACCAGGTTGCATAAAAATCCACCAGTACAGGAAGATCCGCCCCCATCACAACCTTGTCAAAATTCTGTTCCGTAATCACTTCAACCATGATTTTCTCCTTTCCGGTTAAGCGCTCTTACGCTTTCTTATAGTAGTTTTTACTGTTTTTCCCCATTAGATCACTTTTTCTTCTTTCCAGCTGAACTTAAAAGCTTCTCCACTTCTCCGACTGATTTTAAAATATCAGCAGTTTTGCTGCCCGCTTTCCTGTTTGTATATGCCCATTCAAAGAGGGAGTTCTGCATGTTTTTCTTCTTCGCCATAGGATACTTCCTTTCAGGTAAAACTGCTTCTCTATATCATATGACGAAAATCCCGGACCGAAACCCGGCTTCTGCATCCCTATCTGGCTGTGACCAGCTTGTGTATGGGATTCCCCATAGAGGAAAATTTCTCCTCGTACTCAGTCATGACATTTCCCCGGCTCAGTTCCTCATCGTGATGCAGGTCATAGGTGCAGGCCAATAGTTTCCAGCCGGCTTCCTTTACCTCCTCCACAGAGAAATCAAAGAGGTCTCTGTTGTCTGTCTTGAACTCCACTGTGCCGCCCTCTGCCAAAACAGCATCATAGCGCTCCAGAAACTGCCTTGAAGTGAGCCTTCTCTTTGCGTGGCGCTCCTTGGGCCACGGATCGGAAAAGTTTAAATATATTCTGTCCACTTCTCCCCGATTAAATACAAGCGGCAGCTCCCTGGCATCCATTCTCATGAAAAACAGATTTTTCAGCGCCTCTGCCTCTGTTTCCCGCTCCTCCATTTTCTGGAGCGCCCGCAGAAGAACGCTGTCGTACATTTCAATCCCTACATAATTAATGTGTGGATTTTTCGCCGCCATATCCATGATAAAACGGCCTTTTCCCATGCCGACCTCTATATGGACAGGATTTCCGTTTTGAAATATCTCATGCCACTTTCCTGCATTTTCCTGAGGATTCTGTATCACATAAGCGCTCTCGGCAATGGCATCCTTTGCCCCGGGTATGTTTCTCAAACGCATTTTATATCCAGCCTTTCTCCTTGTCTTTCTTGCAGACGAAGCACGCCGGCCCCAGAGCCGGCTTTTTCCGCCTTCCTTCAGTATAACTGAAAACTTTTTGTTTTGTCAAAGATTACCGCAAAATTCGCCAAAAAACACGAGAAAAACCACCATAATAATTATATCTTTTGTATAAATTAGCTTAAAAATTATGAAGATTTCTATGGATTTTTTCTGAAAAAGGTGTATGATATAAAGAAGACACAAGGAGGAAAATCTATGGAAGATGTTATCAGCAAACTGGCAGAAATAGAAGCCGCAGCTTCCCGGATCATGGAGGACGTTGCCGTCCAGAAAAAAAGGCTTTCCGAAGAAAATGATGCCCAGATCAAAGCCTTTGACGAGGAAGTAGACCGGCAGACTGCCAAAGAACTGGAGTCCATCCGCAGGAACCTGGAGGTCAGCATGGAGAAAGAACTGGAAAACCAGAAGGCGGAGACGGATGAAATCCTGCATAAAATGGAAAAGTATTATGAAGCGCATCACGAAGAGATGGCTCAGAAACTGTATGACAAAATATTAAGGATGTGATGTTATGGGAACCCTGTTATCTTACAGCGGTCTTTCAACCAAGATCCGTGCCATGCAGAGCAAGCTCATGACGGAAAAGCAGTATCAGGAAATTTCTCAGTTGGAATCTGTTCCCCAGGTGGTTGCCTACTTAAAAAAGCAGCCCGGATTCAAAGAACTGTGGACTGACCTGGATGAAAACTCCCTCCACAGGGGTGACATCGAAAAGCTGCTTACCCACACGATCCATCAGAACTTTGCTAAGATTTACAAATTCGCCAATCCCTCCCAGCGCACCTTTATGGCTCTGTACTTTAAGCGGTACGAGATCGCCGTTATGAAGGAATGCCTCAGAAGGGTGTTTGACAAGACCCGGGAAGGGCTGGATCTGTCGCTGTTCAAAGATTTCTTTGACCGGCATTCCAAACTGGATTTGGAAAAGCTTACCCAAGCAAATACAATTGAAGAATTTGTAAACAGTTTGAAAGGTACGGAATATTACTCTCCTCTGTCAAAAATCGGGGAAGAATATACACCGCTCCTTTTTGATTACGGCATGGCGCTGGACCAGTATTACTTTGCAAATATCTGGTCAGTGAAAGATAAGCTGTTCAAAAAAAGAGATCTGCAAGAGATCATCAAAGCCTACGGCAATAAATTCGATATGCTCAACCTGCAGTGGATCTATCGTTCCCGCAGGTATTACCATATGGCCCCGGCTGATATCTACGCACTGCTCATACCTGTGCACTATAAGCTCTCCCACAAAGAGATCACCGCACTGGTTGAGGCAGCGGACAATGAAGAATTCCGCCGCGTGCTGGATACTACTGCTTATAAAAAACGTTATCCGGAACTTGCGCCGGAGAACCTGGAAGAATACTACACTCTGAATCTCAGGAACATCCTGGAATCAGAAGCAAGAAAATATCCGCACTCAGTTATTATGATCTATTCCTATTTTTATCACAAGGAACACGAAGTAGACCGGCTCACCACTGCCATAGAGTGTATCCGCTACGGACTGTCCCCGGCTGAGACGCTGGATTATATTCACAAAAACTAACCTCGGAGGTAATTGACATGATTGAGAAAATGAAATTCTTGAGCATTACCGGTCCGAAGTCTGACATTGACAGAGTTGTCAACGAATACCTGGCTAAGTATGAAATCCATCTGGAAAATGCCATGGCACAGCTGACGCAGGTGCAGCACCTGTCCCCCTATATTCAGATCAACCCCTATAAGGAGCTTCTGAACAAGGCCACAGAGTTTGCAGGGCTGCTGCAGAACACAGAGGATGTGCCTGTCAGGGATATTTCCCTGGATGAAGCCACCGGTCTTATTGACTCCCTCAGCCAGAAGCTCTCAGACATCAATGCAGAATGCGATGACCTGAAGGCACAGCGGACGGCAGTTGTGGAAGACTTAAACCGAATCACCCCCTTCCTGAACCTGCCGGAAGATGTGGATAAACTGGTGCACTACCGTTTTGTCCAGGTCCGATTCGGCCGGATCGCGAAGGAATATTACAACAAGTTCAAAGAGTATGTCTATGATGGTATGGATACCTGGTTTTATCCATGCCATGAGGATGAATATGTATGGGGCGTCTATTTCGTGCCCTGGACCAAGATGGAGGAAGTGGACGCGATTTTCTCTTCCATGCATTTTGAAAGAATCTATCTGAAAAAGGATTACTACCACGGCACGCCTCAGGCCATACACAGGGAGCTGAAAATGAAGCTGGAGACCCTGGACAAACACATGGCTTCCTGCCAGGAAGAGATACGGCTGATGCTCCGCGACGACGCATCTGCCATACTCTCCGCAAAAGAGGCTTTAAGTGCCCTCTCCACCAACTTTGACGTGAGAAAGGTTGCTGCCTGCGTCAAGGAGCATCAGGAGACCTTCTACATTCTCTGCGGATGGATGACTGAGAAGGATGCCCTGGCTTTCCAAAAAGACATTGAGGACGATGCCAGGCTGTTCTGCATCATCGAGGATGACCAGAACAATATTCGCACACAGCCGCCTACCAAACTGAAAAATCCCAAGGTGTTCAAACCCTTTGAGATGTATGTTAAAATGTACGGCCTTCCCGCCTACAATGAGATGGACCCCACCATGTTTGTGGCCATCACATATTCCTTCATCTTCGGCGCCATGTTCGGTGATGTGGGACAGGGGCTTCTGCTGGCAATCGGCGGTTTTCTGCTGTACAAATTTAAGAAAATGGATCTGGCTGCCATCATCGGCACAGCCGGTATCTTCTCCACTTTCTTTGGCTTCATGTTCGGCAGCATCTTCGGATTTGAGGATGTGCTGTCACCCATATGGCTGCGGCCTGTGGATGCCATGACCAATGTACCGGGCCTTGGCAACATGAACACCGTGTTCATCGTGGCGATCGTCTTTGGTATGTTCCTCATACTGCTGACCATGATCTTCCACATCATCAACGCGGTGAGGTGCCATGATACGGAAAATATCCTGTTTGACCAGAATGCCGTCTGCGGCCTTGTATTCTACGGGGCACTGACCGTTATGATCCTGCTGTACCTGACGGGTCATTCCCTTCCGGCAACCGCGATCCTGGTCATTATGTTCGGCGTGCCGCTTATACTGATCATGCTGAAAGAGCCGCTGACGCGAATCATCAAGAAAAAACAGCCCGTTGTGGAGGGCGGAAAGGTCATGTTCTTTGTTCAGAGCTTCTTTGAACTGTTCGAGGTCATGCTGAGTTATCTCTCCAACACCCTTTCCTTCGTCCGTATCGGCGCATTTGCTGTCAGCCATGCAGCCATGATGGGCGTTGTGCTCATGCTGGCGGGCGCTGAGAGCGGGGGCAGCATCAACTGGCTGGTCATCGTGCTGGGCAATGCTTTCGTATGCGCAATGGAGGGCCTGATCGTAGGTATCCAGGTACTCCGTCTGGAATATTATGAGATGTTCAGCCGCTTCTACAAAGGCAGCGGCAGGGAATTCCACCCATTCTTAAAGCGCGTAAAAAGAGAAAACAAAAATGCATAAAACCTAAGGAGGATTCATTATTATGACAACATTAATTCAATTTACTATAGCAGCCGCACTGATCTTAAGCATCATTGTTCCCTTCGGATACTTTTTCCTGGGAGAGAAAAATAAAAAACGCTACAAAAAATCACTGGGAGTCAACTGCTTCTTCTTCTTCGGAACCCTTTTAGTGGCTTCCATCGTCATGATCGGCGGAACCGCTTCCGTAAGCGCTGCCACTGACACAGCATCCGCAGGCCTCGCAACGGGCCTTGGCTACATCGGCGCCGCACTGGTTACAGGACTTTCCGGCATCGGTTCCGGTATCGCTGTTGCCTCCTCCGCAAGCGCTGCTTTAGGTGCTATCAGCGAGGATGGCTCCCTGTTCGGTAAATCCATGATCTTCGTAGCTATGGCAGAAGGTATTGCTCTGTACGGACTGATCATCTCCTTCATGATCTTAGGTAAACTGGGATAAGGGCTGCCTTATATTTTGATAAAGAAAAGAGACTGATGCATTATGAAAATGTTTTTGATCAGCGATAATATTGACACCTATACAGGCATGCGGCTTGCAGGCGTGGAGGGTGTTGTGGTGCATGAACGCGAGGAGCTCAGGAGAGCTCTGGAGGACGCCATTGCCAACAAGGAAAACGGCATCATCCTGCTGACGGAAAAGTTCGGCAGAGAGTTTCCCGATATCATTGACGACATGCGGCTGAACCATCGTCTGCCGCTCATTATAGAAATCCCCGACCGACATGGTACCGGCCGTGCACCAGATTTTATTCTCTCTTATGTCAATGAGGCGATCGGTTTGAAATTATAGATAAAGAAGGTGAATGACATGACAACCGAAGAAAAACTGCAGCATTTCTACGAAGTATCCATGGAAAGCGCACGGGATGAGTCTGAAAAGGCTCTGGAAGAATACCGCGCTGCCCTCTCCCAGATGCTCGCTGAACATAAAGAAGATAAACAGAAAAATGCCGGCAACCAGTTAAAGCTGGAGACAGAGAACGCAAAACGCGAGATCAACAAGGCATTGTCTGCGGAGCAGCTTCACATCAAAAGACGTCTGTCAAAAAAACAGCAGGAACTGCGTGAGGTACTGTTTGTGGAGGTCAGAAATAAACTGGAGACTTTCATGAGCAGCCCCGAATACCTGGTCTGGCTGGAAGAAAAGATCCGGGAGGCCCTTACCATTGCCGGTGAGGATGAGGTACAGATCTATCTGACCCCTGCGGATTCTTCCCTGCTGGAAACACTGGCGGCCAGATGCGGGACTTCCCTTCACATCTCGGAGACTCCCTTCATGGGAGGTGTCCGCGCTGTGATTCCGGCTAAGAATATTTTGATCGACCACACATTTAAAACCTTATACGAAAGCGAAAAAGAAGAATTTAATTTTGACGGAGGACTGCTACATGAATAGAACAGGAATTATCTATGGCATCAACGGTCCCGTCATTTATCTGAAAGGTAATACAGGATTCAAGATGTCGGAAATGGTATACGTGGGAAAGGAACACCTGGTCGGCGAGGTTATTTCTCTGAAAAAGGATACCACTACTGTTCAGGTTTACGAGGAAACCAGCGGTTTAAAGCCGGGGGAAACGGTAACAGCCACAGGTGACGCTATTTCCGTTATGCTCGGCCCCGGAATCCTGGACAATATTTTCGACGGTATCCAGCGTCCACTCTCCGTGATTGCCAAACAGTCCGGTAAATATATCTCCCGCGGTATGCAGGTAGATTCCCTGGACACAGAAAAAAAATGGGACGTACACATGACTATCAAGGACGGTATGGAAGTCCACGGCGGCACCATCATCGCGGAGCTGCAGGAAACCCCGTCCATTGTGCATAAATCCATGGTTCCGCCTCAGGTGGAAGGCATAGTGTCCAAGGTGGTAAAAGACGGCGCTTACACCGTAACCGACGTGCTGGCAGTGGTCCAGCTCGCCGACGGCAGTGAGTATCCCCTCAAACTGGCGCAGAAATGGCCGATTCGTATTCCGCGCCCCACAAACAAGCGTTACCCGGCTACGATACCTCTTGTGACAGGACAGCGTATCCTGGATACCCTGTTTCCCATTGCAAAAGGCGGCACAGCAGCCGTTCCCGGAGGTTTCGGAACAGGAAAGACCATGACACAGCACCAGATCGCCAAGTGGTCAGATGCGGACATCATTGTCTACATCGGCTGCGGCGAGCGCGGCAACGAAATGACCCAGGTTCTGGAAGACTTCTCAAAGCTCCATGACCCCAAGACCGGCAATGCCCTCATGGCACGTACCACGCTGATCGCCAACACCTCCAACATGCCCGTGGCAGCCCGTGAGGCTTCCATCTACACAGGCATATCCCTGGCGGAATACTACAGGGATATGGGATATGATGTGGCGATCATGGCAGACTCCACTTCAAGGTGGGCTGAAGCCCTTCGTGAGCTGTCAGGCCGTCTGGAGGAAATGCCCGCCGAGGAAGGTTTCCCCGCTTATCTGGCCTCCCGCCTCTCCGCATTCTACGAGAGGGCAGGCATGATGCAGAACTTAAACGGCACGGAGGGTTCCGTATCCATTATCGGAGCCGTATCACCCCAGGGCGGTGACTTCTCCGAGCCTGTCACCCAGAACACCAAACGTTTCGTGCGCTGTTTCTGGGGTCTTGATAAATCCCTGGCCTATGCCAGACATTTCCCTGCTATCCACTGGCTCACCAGCTACAGCGAGTATCTGGGGGATCTGTCCCACTGGTACAGTGAGAATGTATCACCCAAATTCGTGGATGACAGAAACCGCATGATGGCTATCCTGAACCAGGAGAGCAGCCTGATGGAGATCGTAAAGCTGATCGGAAGCGATGTGCTCCCGGATGACCAGAAGCTGACGCTGGAGATTGCCAGAGTCATCCGTCTGGGCTTCCTGCAGCAGAACGCCTTCCATCCTGACGACACCTGCGTGTCCCTGGATAAGCAGTTTAAGATGATGGAAGTCATCCTGTACCTATACAAACGCTGCCGAAGCCTGATCGCCATGGGTATGCCCATGTCCGTGCTCCGCAGGGAGAATATATTTGAGAAGATCATATCCATCAAATATGATGTTCCCAATGACAAGCTGGAACTTATTGACGATTACATGAAGGCTGTTGACGACTTCTACAATACCGTCATGGAAAAGAATGCATAAGGAGGAACGATTATGGCAATAGAATATCTCGGCTTGAGCGAAATCAATGGACCTCTGGTTGTATTGGAAGGCGTACGCGATGCCTCCTTTGATGAAATTGTGGAGTTCAAGGTGGACGACGGTTCCAAAAAGCTGGGCCGAATTGTAGAAATATATGAAGACAAAGCAGTGATCCAGGTGTTCGAGGGCACGGAAAACATGTCCCTTCTGAACACCCACACAAAACTCACAGGCCATCCCATGGAGGTGGAGCTCTCCGCTGATATCCTGGGAAGAACCTTCAACGGCATCGGAAAACCCATTGACGGCCTGGGTCCTGTTATGCCGGAAGTCCGCACCAACATCAACGGACTTCCCCTGAACCCGGTAACCAGGGAATATCCCCGTAACTATATCCAGACCGGTATCTCGGCCATTGACGGCCTGACCACCCTGATCAGAGGACAGAAGCTTCCTATTTTCTCAGGAAACGGCCTTCCTCACGACCAGCTTGCAGCTCAGATCGTACAGCAGGCTTCCCTTGGCGGGGACAGCAATGAAAAATTCGCCATTGTATTTGCCGCTATGGGTGTCAAATACGACGTTGCTGAATTTTTCCGCCGCACCTTTGAGGAGAGCGGTGTTGCAGACCATGTGGTCATGTACCTGAACCTGGCAAATGATCCGGTTGTGGAACGACTGATCACCCCGAAAGTGGCACTGACCGCTGCGGAGTATCTGGCATTTGAAAAAGGAATGCACATTCTTGTTATCCTGACAGATATCACCTCCTTTGCGGAGGCCATGCGTGAAGTTTCTTCCTCAAAAGGCGAGATTCCTTCCAGAAAGGGTTATCCCGGATACCTGTACAGTGAGCTGGCAACCCTGTATGAACGCGCCGGCATTGTAAGAGGCGGAACCGGCTCTGTTACACAGATACCGATCCTGACCATGCCCAATGATGATATCACACACCCCATTCCTGACCTTACCGGCTACATCACAGAAGGACAGATCGTTCTTGAGCGGCAGCTCCACGGACAGGCCATCTATCCGCCTATCAATGTACTGCCCTCCCTGTCAAGGCTTATGAAGGACGGTATCGGTGAAGGCTACACAAGAGGCGACCATCAGGACGTCGCCAATCAGCTCTTCTCCTGCTATGCCAAGGTGGGAGACGCAAGGGCGCTGGCTTCTGTTATCGGTGAGGATGAGCTTTCACCTCTGGATAAGAAATACCTGAAATTCGGTGATGCCTTTGAACACAATTTTGTAGGCCAAAGACCGGATGAGAACCGCAGCATTGAGGAAACCCTTGACCTGGGCTGGAAACTGCTGGGCATGATTCCGAGAGACGAACTGGACCGTATCGACACCAAGATTCTGGATCAGTATTATCATCCTTCGGAAGAGGAATCATAAACAAGGAAATCACCAAAAACAAGATCATCGACCGAACATGGATTGAAAACATAGAAAGGGTGATGTTATGGATCCAAATACCTTTCCAACCAAAGGTAATCTCATATTAGCCAAGAATTCCCTGGCGCTGTCCAGGCAGGGCTTTGACCTGATGGACAAGAAGAGGAATATTCTCATCCGTGAGCTGATGGATTTGATCGACCAGGCCAAGGATATCCAGGACCAGATTGATATCACCTTCCGCACCGCCTATGCAGCACTCCAGAAGGCCAACATGGAAATCGGCATCAGTAATGTGCAGGAGATATCCCGCACCGTGCCTGTGGAGGATTCCATCCGCATCAAGACCAGAAGTGTCATGGGAACAGAAATCCCCCTGGTACAGTCTGATCCGGCCTCGGGGGCGCCCACATATGCCTACTACGGCACTAAAGCCTCCCTGGATGAAGCGAAAGCGGCCTTTGAGAAGGTAAAGCAGCTCACCATCCGCCTGTCCATGGTGGAAAATTCCGCCTACAGGCTGGCTATCAATATTAAGAAAACACAGAAGCGCGCCAACGCGCTGAAAAATATCACAATCCCCAAATTTGAGGATCTGACAAAATCTATTTCCAATGCATTGGAGGAAAAAGAGAGAGAAGAATTTACCCGGCTGAAGGTGATCAAGAGGATGCAGCAGAAAGGGTAAATAAGAAAAGCGGCCGGAAGTGCGGAAAATGCACGCCGGCCGCCCCTATTTTAATCATATAGAAATCATCCTTTTACGATTGAAAACTCCTTTTTATAAAATCCAATACCATATTTTATAATGCTCCTGCAATCTCTGTCTCTTAACTCTGCTTCATAATCACATTCATTTATCTGCTGAAGGGCACTCTCTGCTAACTGATGCAGCTTTTCTTCCACCTCTTTTGCCCTGTTCTCAGTCAATACCTTAAATTCCAGGATAATCCCCGGAAAACGAGCACTTTTAGGTTCCATCATAATATCGTACCGACCTTTTCCAGATTCCCTGTTGGAACGCACATAATGAGTATCATAAAACATACTTGTCAGGGCCAGCATCCATCCATGGTAAAAGCTTTCATGTATGTCATAAAAGCTGACTGAACATTTTATTATCTTATGGAGCAGTTCGTCGAGCTGTCCCAAGTCCCCTGTAAACAGTGCTCTCCGCAGTTGGGCAGAGTATCGTATTATCCCCTCATTCTGCACATCGAATACTGACAGTATCTCCTCTTTATAAACACAAGCTATTTCCTCATTTGGAATACACAAAACATAATCCTCACCATATTCCAATTCCTCCAATGCATTGACTTTCAAATATCCTGTCATGACCAGAAAACTGAAGATATTATCCGGATTATCATAAACTGTCGGATATACTACCTGTGTGTTAAGTGAAGTCATGAGGTATCCGCCATCCATAACCTTTTTTAAGGCATCTTCGGTCTCAGGAGAACTTCTTTCAATGATCCTGTGCACAAAATCATTACTGCTTGTGGACAGCCAGTAAGGCGCCGGTTTATTTCCGGCACGGATATATTTTACCACCGACCATGGGTTATAGATATCTATTCCGCCAAAATTATAGCCATTATACCATGTTCGTAACTCCCCGCTTTTCTCTTTGCAGTCGTAATACGCAGCAATCTCATCCACTTCTTCCTGTGTAAAACCAAAATATTCCCTGTAAGTCTTATCCAGTACGGTATACACATCCAGGTTATTCAGACCACTGAAAATACTCTCCTGTGCAATATGAAGAATCCCTGTTAACACAGCGAATTTTAGGTTTTGATTATCTTTAAGGCCTCCTGAAAGCCAATTTCTCATAAAATTTATAACTTTATCGTAATAATCCAGCATATGCCCCTGCTGTATAGGGACATCATATTCATCAATAAGAAGAATTGCCGGTGTTTTATAATGAGCTTTTAAATATCCGGTCAGTCGATTTAAGGAATCCTGCCAGTCGGCATCTGAAGCATCCATATTCAGTATACGTCCCAGATACTGCCGGTCAAACTTCGTCAGACATTCACTCTGCAGCAAATATGCATGGCGATTATACTCCAACTGGATCATATTCTTCAATTTTTCGTAAGTTTCACCCCAACTGTCACATTTTATATCCTTTAGCGTTAAAAATACTACCGGATATTTTCCCTGCTCACACCTGTAGTTTTCCGTATCCTCACAATGCCATATTTTAAGTCCCTGGAACAGACTTGCCGTCTCTTCCTCAGATTTTTCAAAAAATAATTTTATCATATTCATATTCAGGGTTTTTCCGAATCGTCTCGGTCTTGTCAAAAGCGTTACTTCTGCTCCTGAATTTATGATCTCTTTTATGAGCAGTGACTTATCTACAAAATAATACTGTTCTTCTATAATTTTCCTGAAATCACTGATTCCCACCGGGAGAATCTTCCTGCTTTTATCCATATAGACCTCCTGCAGCAGTCTTTATAATTTGCAGCTCCATAAAAAGATTATAGCACATATTTTCTGTAATTATAGCATTTATGCTTCATTTAACATTTTACATTTCAAAATATTTCTTATTTAACTTTACTTACATTTAACAAAATCAAGATTTTGTATTTTACTTTCCCCCTATATACTGAAATTCGTAACAAGGACAAATCATTAGACAATTCGAGGAAAAAGGAGATCAAAACTATGAAAAGATTAGCAGCAGTTATACTCGCCGGTGTAATGGTATTCGGACTTGCAGCATGCGGCGGAAATGAAGATGCAGGAAACAGCACAGAGGCCGCATCCGGTACAGAATCTGATAAAGGAACTGCCGACAGCGGCTCAAAAGATACATCAGGTGACTGGGACAGCACCAATGACATCACAGTGGTATCCAGGGAAGACGGTTCCGGTACACGTGGTGCTTTTGTTGAACTGTTCGGCATTGAAGAGGAAGTAAACGGTGAAAAGATGGATATGACAACTGAGGAGGCAAACATCACAAACAGCACCTCTGTCATGATGTCCAGTGTAGCACAGGATGAGTACAGCATCGGCTACATTTCCCTCGGCTCTTTAAATAATACAGTGAAAGCTTTAAAAATTGACGGTACAGAAGCCACAGCGGAAAACATTAAAGCAGGCACCTACAAAATTTCCAGACCTTTCAATATTGCGACAAAAGAAGGTCTCAGTGAAGCCGGACAGGACTTCATCAACTTCATTCTGAGTAAAGAAGGCCAGGCTGTAGTGGCTGACAACAACTACATCCCCCTGGACAGCGCAGAAGCCTACGCATCAAACGGCGCATCCGGCAAGGTTGTCATTGCAGGCTCTTCCTCTGTATCTCCCGTCATGGAGAAGCTGAAAGAAGCTTACGCGGAGATGAACAGCAATGTGGAGATTGAGATTCAGACAAGTGATTCCACCACCGGCATGCAGAATGCCATTGATGGTGTGTGTGATATCGGAATGGCTTCCAGAGAACTGAAAGATTCTGAACTGGACGCTGGCCTGACCCCTACAGTCATTGCCCTGGACGGTATTGCTGTTATTGTGAACAATAGCAACCCCACCGATGAAATGACCTCTGACCAGGTAAAATCCATCTTCACCGGAGATGCTCTGGCCTGGGATGAAGCCCTTTGATCCCACACTCCTATCCGAGGTTAGAAAGTATGAAAAAACACAACCCGTTTTGCAAACAAAATAAGCGTAAGGAACAAGTAATGCAGGCAGTCTTTTTTATAGCTGCCTGCGCATCCATATTCGCAGTTGCCTTAATCTGTCTCTTCCTTTTTGTAAACGGCATACCTGCCATGAAGGAAATCGGCTTTTTCAGTTTCCTATTAGGAGAGCGCTGGAAACCGGGCAACAACATATTCGGTATCTTCCCTATGATCATGGGAAGTATCTATGTGACAGCCGGAGCTATTGTCATTGGCGTGCCCATAGGCATCCTGACCTCCATCTTCATGGCTGAATACTGCCCGAAAAAAATATACCCGTTTTTAAAATCAGCTACAGAACTGCTGGCCGGAATCCCATCTGTCGTGTATGGCTTCTTCGGTCTTGTGGTGCTTGTCCCTCTGATCCGCGGCATGTTCCGGGAAGGAAACGGAAGCAGTATGCTGACCGCCTCTATTTTACTGGGAATCATGATACTGCCCACTATCATAGGTGTCAGTGAATCCGCACTGCGCTCTGTTCCGCGCACCTACTACGAAGGGGCGCTGGCCCTTGGTGCCACACATGAGAGGAGTATTTTTGCCATTGTGCTCCCTGCTGCCAAATCCGGTGTCATTGCCGGCGTGGTATTGGGGATTGGCCGTGCCATCGGTGAGACCATGGCGGTTGTCATGATCGCCGGCAATCAGCCCAGAATGCCCAGGGGTATCCTCAGGGGTGTCCGCACCATGACCGCCAATATTGTACTGGAAATGGGCTATGCAGCAGACCTGCACAGGGAAGCGCTGATCGCCACAGGTGTGGTCCTGTTTGTCTTCATTCTGCTGATCAACTTCTGTGTAGCCCTGCTCAATCGGAGGAACCGCCATGCATAATGATCATAACCTGCGGCAGAAACTGAGAGAGTACAAGCGCACCCCCGGCTCATTTATCCTTATGCTGCTGGTGATGCTCTGCGCTGCCGTTACCTTTGCCGTCCTGTTTTTCTTAATTGCCTATATTTTAATAAACGGGGTTCCCAATCTGAAACCGGAACTCTTTGCCTGGACATATACGTCGGAGAACGCGTCCATGATGCCCTCCATTATCAATACCTTGGTCATCACCTTTTTATCTCTGCTGATCGCTGTCCCCCTTGGTATCTTCTCTGCCATCTATCTGGTGGAATACGCCAAACGCGGGAACAAATTCGTGGAGATCATCCGCCTTACCACAGAGACCCTGTCCGGTATTCCTTCTATCGTATACGGACTGTTTGGCGCCCTCTTCTTTGTGACCACACTAAAATGGGGATATTCTCTGCTGGCCGGTGCCCTGACACTGTCTATCATGATCCTTCCCCTCATAATGCGGACCACAGAGGAGGCCCTAAAATCCGTTCCGGACTCCTTCCGTGAGGGAAGCTTTGGCCTGGGCGCCGGAAAACTGCGCACCGTCTTCCGCATCGTACTGCCCAGCGCCGTTCCCGGCATACTGGCCGGTGTTATCCTGTCTGTGGGCAGGATCGTAGGCGAGACAGCCGCTCTGATCTATACCGCGGGAGCTGTGGCTGAGGTACCATCAAGCGTAATGTCCTCAGGCTCCACACTGGCTGTCCATATGTACAATCTCTCCAGAGAGGGTCTGTATATGGACCAGGCCTACGCTGTCTCTGTTGTACTGCTTCTGCTGGTGCTGGTCATCAACTGGATCTCCGGCACTCTGGCAAAAAAACTGGCGAAAGGAATGTAATATGAACAATACGGAAAAGATATCCATCAGCAGCCTGGATTTGTATTATACAGACTTTAAGGCGCTGAAGAACATAAATTTAAAGATACCGGAAAATAAGATCACCGCCTTCATCGGCCCCTCCGGCTGCGGTAAATCCACACTTTTAAAATCCCTGAACCGCATGAATGACCTGGTTGAGGGCTGCCGTATCGAGGGCAGTATTTTACTGGATGGCGAGGATATTTACGGCAGAATGGATGTAAACCTGCTGCGGAAAAGGGTAGGCATGGTGTTCCAGAAGCCCAATCCCTTCCCCATGAGTATTTACGATAACATTGCATTCGGCCCCCGCACCCACGGTATCCATTCCAAGGCAAAGCTGGATGACATTGTGGAGAGATCCCTGCGGGATGCTGCCATCTGGGATGAGACAAAAGACCGCCTGAAGCAGAACGCTCTGGGCATGTCCGGTGGCCAGCAGCAGAGGCTCTGCATCGCAAGAGCGCTGGCTGTCCAGCCGGAAGTCCTCCTTATGGATGAACCCACATCCGCCCTTGACCCTATATCCACATCCAAGATTGAAGACCTGGCAGTGGAACTGAAAAAGGATTACACCATTGTCATGGTTACCCACAATATGCAGCAGGCAGCCCGTATTTCCGATAAAACTGCCTTTTTCCTGCTGGGCGAGATTGTGGAGTACGGTGAAACAGAACAAATATTCTCAATGCCAAAGGATAAACGCACAGAGGACTATATTACAGGGAGGTTTGGTTGATATGCGCACAAGATTTGACAAACAATTAGAACAGCTTCATGTAGAACTGATCAAAATGGGAAGCCTGTGTGAACAGGCCATCACTCTGGCCGCCCAGGCACTGGATCAGCCGGAGCGGGATGTTGTGAAAAAGGTAGCTGCCATGGAGGGTGAAATTGATGAGAAAGAGCGGGAGATTGAAAATATCTGTATGCGCCTTCTTTTACAGCAGCAGCCCGTAGCACGCGATCTGAGAATCATATCTGCTGCCCTTAAAATGATCTCCGACCTGGAGCGCATCGGTGACCAGGCAGCAGATATTGCAGACCTGGCTCCATATATTGTCAGCAGCAGCATCAGCAGTAAAGTACAGATTCATGACATGGCGGCAGCTACCATCCGCATGGTAACCTTAAGCGTAGATGCATTTGTTAAAAATGATCTGGAGCTGGCGGAATCTGTGGTCATCTCCGATGATATAGTGGATGACCTCTTCAACAAGGTAAAAGGCGAGCTGCTGGATCTGATTCGGAAAAATAACGTGGACCCAAGGGCCGCCCTGGATATTCTCATGGCCGCCAAGTATTTTGAACGGATTGGCGATCATGCCGTAAATGTGGCAGAATGGGTACAATATTCCATAACAGGTATCCATAAAAGCGATGAACATCATCTGGATACGGAAAAAGAATGAGGTGAATAAATTGATTTATCTTGTAGAGGACGATGAAAATATCCGGGAACTGGTCACTTACACCCTGAACAGCCAGGGCCTGGAAGCGGAAGGCTTTGCACGGCCCTCTGACTTCTGGGATGCCATGTCCGTGGCTGTCCCCTCCCTGGTGCTCCTGGATATCATGCTTCCGGAGGAGGACGGGCTGAGCATATTAAAAAAGCTCCGCACATCCAGAGACACGAAAAAGCTTCCCGTTATCATGCTGACCGCAAAGGGAAGTGAATATGACACGGTACTGGGACTCGACAACGGAGCCGACGACTATATTCCGAAACCTTTCCGGATGATGGAACTGATTTCCCGCATCCGTGCCCTGCTGCGCCGCAGCCAGGAACAGGAAAAGATTCCGGAATACCGCCTCGGCTCCCTCTACGTCTGCCCCTCGCGCCATATCGTGCGGGTGGACGGCACAGAGATCATCCTGACCCTGAAAGAATTTGAACTGCTCTGCCTCCTTCTGTCGGAACAGGAGACCGTATTTACCAGAGCCCAGCTTCTGGACCGCATCTGGGGATATGAATTTGACGGGGAGAGCCGAACCATTGATGTCCACGTCCGCACCCTGCGCCAAAAGCTGGGAAGCGCCGGTGACTGTATCAAAACCGTAAGGGGAGTGGGTTATAAAATTGGAGGAAAAACCGCATGACAAAACGAATCTTCCGCTCCATAATGCTTGTATCTGCTCTTGTGCTAGTCATCGGACTGGGCTTCATTATGGGCATTCTGTATCACTATTTCGGCAGCCAGATTGAAAAGGAACTGAAATCTGAAACTGCTTATCTGGCAATCTCTGTGGAAAACATGGGCATTACCGCCTTAGATGATCTTCCTGCGGAATCCGCCAGAATCACTCTCATCGCCGAGGATGGCAGTGTTCTCTTTGATAACAAGGCTGACGCCTCTAAAATGGAGAACCATTCCAACCGCCAGGAAGTGATCGCAGCAAAACTAAAGGGTGTCGGAAAGGCTACACGCCAGTCCGATACGCTTTCGGAAAAAACAATTTACTATGCCAAGCAGCTCTCAAACGGCCAGATTCTCCGTGTATCCAGCACCCAGTACACTGTAGCTGCCCTGATTGGAGAGCTGGTACAGCCCATGCTGTATGTGCTGCTCATGATGGTAGTGCTCTCCGCCCTTTTTGCTGCGCGCATTTCCAAGAAAATTGTCTCACCTATCAACAGCCTGGACCTGGATCAGCCGGAGCGCACAGAGGCCTACGACGAGATATCACCACTGCTCACAAAGATCAACAAACAACAGCGCACTATCCGCAGGCAGCTCTCAGATGCCAGAAGACAGCAGCAGGAGTTTTCCATCATCACGGAAAATATGAGTGAGGGGCTTTTAGTCATTGACGCCCAGACTGACCTTCTCTCCTACAACTCCAGCGCCCTGCATCTGCTGGATGCCACAGAGGCACAGGCACATGCCAGCGTTCTCTCTCTCAACAGAAGTGAATCCTTCCAGCAGACCGTGGATGCAGTCCTATCCGGAAAACACACCACCTCCGATCTGCAGATTGGTGAGAACTTCTGCCAGGTCATTGCCAACCCTGTGCTCCGAGATAAAGAAGTGACCGGCGCAGTGCTTTTATTGGTTGACATAACTGAAAAAATTCAGCGGGAAAATCTGCGGAGGGAATTCACTGCCAATGTGTCACATGAGTTGAAGACACCGCTTACTTCTATATCAGGATTTGCAGAAATCATACAGGATGGGTTTGTGAAACCGGAGGACATCAATAAATTCGCCGGAAAGATTTTCGATGAGGCACAGAGGCTGATTGCCTTAGTCGGGGATGTGATCAAGATATCACAGCTCGATGAGGGGTGTCTTCCTTATCAAAAGGAGGAAACAGATCTGTATACTCTGGCAAAAGAGACATTGGAACGGCTGCGGGAGCCTGCAAAACGCAAACAGGTTTCGCTCTTCTTAGAGGGGGAACATGCTGTATTCAATACTACCAGGCCGATTTTGGAGGAAGTTCTCTATAATCTGTGCGATAATGCCATTAAATATAATCATCCGGACGGGAAGGTGACTGTCACTGTCCTGAATGGGAAGAATACAATCAGCGTATCTGTTGCGGACACGGGCATCGGAATCCCTTCCACGGACCAGGCCAGGGTGTTTGAACGGTTTTATAGGGTGGATAAGAGCCATTCCAAAGAGATTGGGGGCACTGGGCTTGGGTTGTCGATTGTGAAGCATGGCGCGGCTTATTTGGGGGCGCAGGTGGAATTGGAGAGTTGTGTGGGGGAAGGGAGTTTGTTTCGGCTGGTGTGGGGGAAGGAGTGTTGACTTTTTTGCTGTATTATTGCTTAAGCGGGGGATACTGACTTGCGGGATCTGCTTTGGCTTATGCGGACGATTCTGACTTACGGAACCTGCTTTGGCTTATGCGGACGATTCTGACTTGCGGGACCTGCTTTGGCTTATGCGGACGATTCTGACTTGCGGGACCTGCTTTGGCTTATGCGGACGATTCTGACTTGCGGAACCTGCTTTGGCTTATGCGGACGATTCTGACTTGCGGAACCTGCTTTGGCTTATGCGGACGATTCTGACTTGCGAAACCCCAGACGGAATAGTCGGGACGTGAAGAGTTTCTAAATGAAAAACGGCCTCCGGGTACGTGAACCGGATAGAACCGCGCACTAATCTGATGATTAGTCCGCTCAACTATCCTTGAAATTTGATTGGGAAATCAAATTTCATCACGCACCCGGAGGCCGTTTTTCATTAAGAAACTCTATTCACGTTCCTCCAATATTCCGTCTGGGGTTCCGCAAGTCAGTATCTGTTGGTTTAAGGCGGTTGAAATGTATATTATAAAATTGTTGGTTGTTGTATATGCTGTTTTTGTGTAAGTGTTTTTGTAAAACGACTAATATACTGAAAACTAAGATTTTCGATTCTATTCTTATAATGGATTCATATGTAGCATTTGTATTGCTGTTGTATAACTACAATTTTAGTGTGGCTTTACTAATTTTTAGATACATTTTGACTACAGGTTGAGCTATAGTTTTAGTTTGGTTTAGTTAATGGTGTCTGTTATTTTATAGATGATGAGCAGGAGCAGGATGGCAATGAGGACAATGGATATGTGGACGGAAAGAATGACTGTTTTCAGGAAGAAATCAGCACAGATGCAGGCCAGTATAATGGCTGCGAAAAGTACGGAAATTCTTTTGTTGTTTTGGGAACTGATGTTGAAGGAATTTCTGGTGATGGTGTTATACAGAAGGAGGACGGAGCATAAAAGTATGACCATACTTATGATAGCACCTGTGGTTACGGGGATATAAGGCCAGGTGGGGGTGTCTCCAAACATGTCTGACAGACCGAAAAGAAGGCGGACTGCAAGCAGGACTGCTAAGGCGACACATAACGTTCCTAAAAAGGAGACAGCTTTTTCCGCACGGGTGAGATGTGGAACCTCTCTCAGAACATTGTCGCAGAATATCTTGTAATCACTGCCTATTATGTCCTCCATGGTATCCCCCCTCTGCTCTCCGTCCAGGATCATCTGTGTAATATCACGCCTGACCAGTTCCTGTTGGTATCCGCTGATATCCGCACCTCGGATATAGACTACCATATCAGTCAGAATTTTATTATCTGCTGCTTTCAGATGAAAAGATAAGTCATTATTTTCCTTCATTAACTGCTTTGTTTGTTTATTCATTTATTAAATCCCCTTTCACATCATCCAACAATCTGGAAACTGCAACGGATAATTCCATATAACTCTCCAGAAATCTTTTGAATTCCTTTTTTCCCTCCTGCGTTATAGAATAATACTTCCTTCTGGGCCCTACCTCCGACTCCCGAAATGTAGCCTGTATAAACTGATTCTTCTCCAATCTCAGCAACAGCGGATAAATCGTCCCCTCAGCCACTTTCCCAAATCCATACTCCCCCAACTGCTCCGAAATCTCATACCCATAAGCCTCCCCCTTCCCAATAATAGCCAACACACACCCCTCTAAAGTCCCCTTCAACATCTGTGAAGAAATCACCGCTTTACCTCCTATCTTGCATTGCAATATAGTTAGCTACATTGTAATGCAAGATAGTTGTTTTGTCAATCGCATTCTTCTATCAAAACAATATCTATAATGCAGTTGTTACTGTAGACACTCAGTAGTAATTTGTTATGTTGGATACTCGTCAATCCAGGTATATAAGAAATTTCCGTGCATCTTCTCTTTTTTGTAGACAACTACAAAGGATAACCAATATTTTTCCTGCCAAATAGATAATCATAAAGACAGTTTGACATTTGCATTTAATCTAAATACGCCTGACTTCCCTTCTTCTCACTTTACATCTCAGCTTTCGTCCGTAATCTGACAGCACCCAGCTTCGCTTTCTTCTTATTTTACATATAATCCAAAGCACTTCCTCGGCTTTTGTCCGTAATTTGATAGCACCCAGCTTCATTTTTTTCTTATTTTACATATAATTTAAGGCACTTCCTCAGCTTTCGTCCGTAATCTGACAGCACTCAACTTCGCTTTCTTCTTATTTTACATATAATTTAGAAGAAGTCTTCTTTTATATAACCTTCCATGTCTTTTTGTTTTTACTATTTAAAATCAGCAGGCTGACTTCCTTGCTCTTATTCGCGGCCCCTGTCTCCCCTGACTTTTTCCCCACACGGATACCTCCTGCGCACCGTCCGTGAGCCACCCGCAACTCCCCTCTCCATAACTCTCCCACACCCGTCAACTCACAGTTTTATGGAAACCAGCAATTTTCAGAAAATATCATCAGTTTTTCCCGGATATTAGCATATTTTGTCGCACCTCGTCAAATAATAGATTTCAAAAATGTCAATCCCTTTTCCCCACTTTTCCCCAAAATTCTTCTTTTTATCACAAGTGTACAAAACCTTTGTTCTTTCTTTTATTATGTAAATCATATTAATCCACACACATTTTTGTGGAGAATGTGGATAACTTTGAGGATAACTTCATTTTTACAGGGTTTTGTGGATTTTTGTGTGTGGATAACTTTGAGGATGGAATGTGGTAAATGTTGGTTTTTTCGACAAGCATTGTGCATATTCTACAATTGAGAATATTCTGAAAATTATGTCTTAAAAATCCTACTATTTTCTTCAATTTTCCCTCTTCGACGGCATCCCCATGTCCCAGATTTCGTTATGTAACCCGACAGTAAAATTACGTAAACCAGTGTAAACCATATTTCTATTTTCCTTACATGAATTCCCCCTCTAAACACTAACTGAACCTATACCTGAACCTATACCTGAATCTATTCCTGAAAGCTATACCTGAACCTATACTTGAACTTATTCCTGAACCTGCTCCTGAATCTACTCCTGAATTCATTCCTGAATCTATATCCCCATCATCCCTACACCTCAATCCCCCATAACATATCCCCTATATAAAAACTGCACCGGACACTCCCTATCAGGGATTTATCCGGTGCAGCACCTAATCAGATCATTATAAAACTCTTCTTCCGCCTGACTGACGAACCTTCAGAATCTGGCAGGAACCTTTTCCGAAGACCCTGTCCATTCTGGCCTTATACTCATCCACAAAACTGTTTTCCACAAAAATTTCAATGGTACCGGCGAATCCTCCGCCGTGTACCCGTGATACTCCATGCTTTCTCAGAATCTTATCACTGACAGCGAGCGCAATAGACATCGCCTGCTTCTGCACATTGGTGCTGTTGTAGATATTCTGGAGATACTTAAAGGAAGAGTTGCCGGAATCCTTTACCAATTCCAGAAATTCTTTGAAATCCCCATCTCGCAGAGCCTTTACCTCTCCCTCAACTCTTCTCTCCTCCTCAAAGAAATGAAGCGCACGCAGGATAGGACGGTCCCCCAGCACACTTCTCAGGCCAGAGATCTGTTTGTAAAAGTCATCCTCCTCAACCTCGCGCAGATACGACTTTCCAAAGAATTTTGCCACTTTTTTCATCTCTTCCGGGATAGATGCATAGTCATCCCCCATATCCGCGTGGGAAGCTTTTGTATCCACAATACACATGCTGTACTGGTAAGATTCAAAATCTGAGGGGACCTTTTCCACAACCGGACTGCCCGGCTCTTTAAAATCAATATGGATCATACCGCCTACGGAACATGCCATCTGATCCATCAGGCCGCATGGTTTTCCAAAATAAACATTTTCCGCATACTGTCCTGTCTGCGCGATCACAACCGGATCAATACTGCCTTCATTAAAGAGGCCGGATATGATAGTTCCAAGGATAACCTCAAACGCTGCAGAGGATGACAGGCCCGCACCGATCAGAACATCACTGACAATATAAGCATTGTACCCCTGTACTTCATACCCTCTTGCCTTTAACTCGGCTGCAACACCACGTACCAGGGCAGCCGTTGTGCCCTCCTCATCGTAACGCTCTTCCAGATCATTGACATCCACATCCACCATCTCATATCCGTCTGAGAGCACATGGATCATGCCATCCTCTGATCTGCCCACAACAGCCAGCGCGTCCTGGTTAATGGATGTAGCCAAAACCATGCCGTTCTGATGGTCTGTATGGTTGCCTCCGACTTCACATCTGCCGGGAGCGCTGTAGATTTCCACATCACTCTCGCCAAAAATTTTCTCAAATTCTTCAATTGCCTTTTTATAACGTTTTCTCTGGTAATCCAGAACGCTTTCATCCACATAGATCTCTTTCAGAATCTCATCGTATTTTCCCTGGAGTATTTCCTCTGCCAGAACCTTCATGTTTTTCATTTGTAATTCCTCCTTTATCATACTGCTGTACGGTCTGTGCAGTAAATGCCCGGACCTGACTGAATGTTTCTTATATTTTTTTCATAATTTCTGTTCCATCAGGTATTTCTGGGCAGAATCCACCGCGTTGGCTCCATCTGCCGCTGCTGTCACGATCTGGCGCAGTTGTTTTGTCCGTATGTCACCGGCTGCAAAGATACCCGGAACGCTGGATGCACAGTCTTCTCCCGCCTCTATATAGCCGGCTTCGTTTAATTTTACAAGACTGCCGTATTCCTCTGTGTTAGGCAGGATACCCACTGCGATAAATACACCGTCAACGGCAAGCTCCTTCGTCTCCCCTGTCTTTACATTTTCTACTGCGAGACTCTGCACCTGGTCTGTGCCCCTGATTTCCCTCGGAATAGTATCCCACACAATCTCCACGTTTTCAATAGCCTTTACGCTTTCCTGCAAAATACCTGCTGCCCGAAGTTCATCTCTGCGGTGAATCAGATACACTTTTTTACAAATCCTGGACAGGAAAATGGCATCCTCCACCGCCACATCGCCGCCGCCGATCACAGCCGTGACCCCATCCTTGAAAAATGCGCCGTCACAGGTAGCACAGTAGGAAACACCCATTCCGGAAAATTCCTCCTCACCGGGGATTCCCAGTGTCCTGTGCCGGGCACCTGCCGCAATAACAAGGGTTCTTGTAAGGTACTGGTTTTTATTTGTGATTATTTTCTTCAGTTCACCCGCTGTCTGTACCTCTTTCACATTCTCCCTGACAAATACCGCACCCAGTTTATCCGCATGGCCTCGAAAAGCTTCCGCCATATCATAGCCGCTCATCCCCGGAAGTCCCGGATAATTGTCCACCTCGTAGGTCTTCACCATCTGCCCCCCGCTGGAGAAATCTTTCTCAATGACCAGCATATCAAGCTGTGCCCGTTTGGCATAAATCGCTGCACAAAGCCCTGCCGGGCCTGAACCGATGATGATGATGTCGTATATTTTCTGCTCCATTTTGTTTTACCTCTGTTCTTTATTCTTCGCCTGCGTCACTGGGAAAATCGTCATCCCCGTACATCGCCGCGGCATCCACGCTGTCCGGCTCTTCCTTTGGCGTACCGATGGCCGCCGCAGAAAGTGTGTCCGGGCTGTTGGACAGTTCTATTTCTCTGACCAGCTTCAGGTCCTTATCCACAAAGATCCTGGTGTAATTCTGTTTTGCCTCATCTGCGTAGATAAAATAGGAAACACCATTGTCCAGCTCCTCCGTCTCATATACATTATCACCAAGCAGAGCTTTCATAGTCTCTTCACTCATACCCAAGGTGATTCCCCTGTAAATCTCCACAGATACTTTGGTGACATCAAAGTCGCCGTGCACGCTGATAACAAAACTGTTTTCCAGAGGGACTGCCAGATCAGCGTAATTGTTCACCACTGCATACAGGGTCTGTCCGTCACGCTCCAGCGTCACATAACCATGGCGGCCGCTCTTAACAATGCTGTCTGAACCATCCTCCAAAATCTCCCACCCGTTCTTCGTAAATTCTGAGACCGGAGCCGGAAGCTTATAGAAATCGCCCCCGTACCGCACCACAAACTCCATGATGTCCTCCGGAAATGCTCCCGGTGCCTGATAGCTCAGCACCTCCGCCGGGGTCTCTTTACTTACCTCTTCATTACTATCCTCAGGCTCTCTGTAATTTTTCAGCACTGCCTTATACAGTATCTCATCCTGTACGTCAAATACAAGATCAGCCTGCTTGTAAATTCCATATTCATAAGTCAGGTAGATATTATCCTTTTCTTCATACTGGTCCGTCGGCATGCCGTATGCCTCTGTGACTTCATCCAAAGTGGAGATTCCCATCCTGATTTTTCCCGGAAGCTGGTAGACACGGCTGTCATCCTCCCCGCTCTCAAGCTGTACACCGCCTACATAGCATTCACCAAGCAGTTTCTTCTCCCCGTCCAGGTTGACAATATCCGCTGTAAGGGAACCGCCCTCACTGTCCAGCGTCTCACTTTCCAGGAAAGATTCCGGATCAAGGGCTTTTTTGCCGTTGTCCTTCTCATAGGTCCAGCCGGCATTCTTCCACTCCTGCAGCTTTGCCGGAAGTGTGTAGACCGTCTCATTGATGGAAAACTGAAAATCTGAAAGTTTATCTGAAAGCTCCACGCTGTATTCTTTTTGTTCTTCTTTTGTCTCCTCATCTGCTTGTTCTTCATCCGGCAGTGTCATCACGTCCTCATCTTCAGGCGCGGGTTCCTGCCCGTTCTGTGTACAGCCCGCCGTCAGAAACGCTGCCAGCAGGCATACCATACATAACTTCTTCTTCAAACCAGTCACCTCCTTTACATCCACTACCAAAAGTTTATCACATCCCCGTGCCCTTTTACAATGAAAATACGCATACATGCCTGATTTTTTCATAAACTGTTAAAGAGTTCTCAAGTATCATCCAAGGAGCATCTTTTGAAAAAATTCTTATCTTCCAAGAAGAGATTTCTGGTCCCCGGTTTTATTGTCCTGGCTGTCTTCCTCTTCCTTATTATTTATACCCAAAAAGACCGCTTTCTTACAGAAGATGCCCGTTTTGAAAAATTTACACATCAGCTTTTTACCGAGGAGGTGAAATCCAACACCTTAAACCTCCATTATACTCTGGCCTATCCTGAAAAATACGGGATAAAGAATTATCCGATCAAGCTGGGTTCCATGGACCCGGATAAACTAAAGGACAGCTATGATTCCGTGGAGGAATACAAGAAAAATCTGGAAAAGTTCACCTACAAAGAGCTGTCCAAAGACAACCGTATCACCTACGACATCCTGAAGCTTGACTTTACCACACAGCTTTCCATAAAAGATAATTATATGCTGCAGGAACCGCTGAGCCCCAATCTGGGCATCCAGTCCCAGCTTCCTGTACTTTTGGCGGAATATACTTTCCGCACCTCTGATGATATCAAGGATTACTTTACACTTCTCTCCTCCATGACCGGATATTTTGACGAGATCCTGGAATTTGAAAAGAAAAAGGCAGAAGAAGGCCTGTTTATGAGTGATACCAGCGTGGACCGCATCATTGCCCAGTGCAATGCGTTCACAGAAGACCTGTCCGCCAATTATCTTTCCACCATGTTTAAGGATAAGATAAAGGGATTTGTCTCCCGGAAAGCCATGACTCAGAAGCAGGCTGACTCTTACATAAAAATGCATGAAAAAATCATGGCCAAACGTGTCTTCCCTGCCTATCAGTCCCTGGCCAAAGGTCTGGCTGACTTAAAGGGAAACGGAACAAATTCCGGAGGGTTGTCCAATCTCCCTGGAGGGACATCATACTACCGATATCTGATCCGCAGTGAAACCGGGGATTACAGGACCATCAAGGAAATCGAAGAACGGCTCTACACACAACTCCTGACCGATTATAAAAAAATGCAGAGCCTGATTGTATCCAATCCCAAATTGCTGGCAGATGCCTCCTCCCTGCCGGAAACCTGCAGCAGTACGCCGGCACAGATGCTTGATTACCTGAACAAAGCCATCTGCGAAGATTTCCCCGACAGCGGAAAGCCTGCCTACAAGGTAAAATATGTGCATGAATCCATGGAGAACTTTTCCAGCCCTGCCTTTTACCTCACACCACCGGCCGATACCCTGAGTCCCAATATCATCTATATCAACAAGAGCAGTCAGGTAAGCGAGGCGGAACTCTTCACTACACTGGCGCACGAGGGATTTCCGGGTCATTTGTACCAGACATTGTATTTCGGAAAAACAGAACCGGATGATATACGGCATCTCCTGAGTTTCGGCGGTTATGTGGAGGGCTGGGCCACTTACGTGGAATCCCTGTCCTATGGGTACGGCGCAGAATATCTGAAACTGGATGATTCCCTGATGGAACTTCTGTGGCTGAACCGCTCCGTGAGCCTTTGCCTCTATTCCCTGCTGGACATTGGCATCCATGACCATGGCTGGGACCTGGGGACAGTGACAAAGACACTGAACTCTTTCGGAATCGCCTCACAGGATACCTGCAGGGAAATCTTCCAGTATATAGTGGAAAATCCGGGGAATTATCTGAAATACTATCTGGGATATCTGAACTTTATGGATTTGAAAAAAGAAGCGCAGACGGCTGCCGGGAAGTCCTTCCAGTTAAAGGAATTTCACCGATACATTCTGGAACTGGGACCTGCACAGTTTCCTGTTTTGAAAAAATATCTGCTCATGGAATATAAACAGTAAAAAGAGATGCCGTAAAAACAGTCTGCAGAGATGCAGTCTGTTCTTACGGCATTTTTGAAATTTCTATTCTTTCTTATCCCTGTAGGAATCAAAGAATTTTCTCAGATTCAGCAATGACTTCACCAGTATTTTCTGCTGCTCTTCATCCAGGTCCTTCATCAGAGCCTGAATCATTCCGTCATGGAATTTCATATGGTGGGTATTGGCCTTTTCTCCCTTTTTTGTCAGGGATATGAGCACCACCCGACGGTCCTCCTCACTTCTGACTCGGTTCACATATCCTTTTTTCACCAGGCTGTTTATGGCAATCGTCAGGGTTCCCACGGTCACGGACAGGGTCTTTGCCACGGATGACATGTTTCGGGCGCTGTTCACTCCGATTGCTTCTAAAATGTGCATGTCGTTTACGGAAATATCTTTGAATTCAGAAGTAATAAGGGCCTTCTCTTCTATATCCATAATTTCCTGGAAAAGATTGACCAGGACGTCATGAAAGACTTCATAAGGTTCCACTTTATCACTCCTTTGTTATGTTTGATTCTATTATATATGATTTATATATATAAAACAATCAAAACTTTTGATAATCAAAGGAAATCACGTATGGAATATAACCCCTATCTATTTAATGCTCAAAACATTCCTGCACCCTGCAAAAGATTCCGGCGGTTCCCGGTCGGTCAGGACCTCCGCAGATTCAAAGGGTGCAAATGTGACAGAGCTGATATTCCCGAACTTTGCCGCATCCGCCAGGATATAGCGTTTTCCGGACTGTTCCAGGGCAGTTTTCTTCACCAGGGCCTCATTGCAGTCCGGTGTGGTGTAGCCTGCTTTTCTGCTGACTCCGTTTGTGCCGAAGAAACCTTTTGTAAAGTGAAAGTTCTGGAGGCTTAAGATTGCCTGATTTCCCACTACCGCCTCTGTGGTGCCCTTCAGTTCCCCGCCGATCAAAAGGACACGGAAATCCAGGGCTGCCAGGCGCTGTGCGTGGGATACCGCGTTTGTCACAAAGGTTACGGATCTCTCTGTGACATAGTCGATCATGTATCCTGTGGTCGTCCCTGCGTCCAGATAGATAAAATCATCCGGTACAAGCAGAGAGGCGGCATAGCGGGCTATGGTCTGCTTTTCTTCCTTGTTCACACCGACTTTCTGGGCCACGGAAGGCTCCGCAGCCGTAAACGCAGCATCCACCGCCACGGCACCGCCGAACACCTTTACCAGCTTTCCTGCCCGGTCGAGGGCTGTCAGGTCACGGCGAATGGTGGATTCTGATGTATTCAGCATTTCCTTTATCTCCGTGACCGTTATACTTTTCTTTTCATCCAGAAGCTTCAGTATCTCTTCAAAACGTTTCTCAGTCAGCATTTTTCTTCCTCTTGTATTCTTCTACATCTGTCTCCAGAACGATTTTGCGGATGGGGAGAATCCGTCCGGGCGAAACAGAGAGTTCATCCACTCCCATGGCCAGAAACTCCCTGGTCAGAGTCAGGTCCGCACCCAGCTCTCCGCAGATTCCTGCCCAGATACCTGCCCTGTGGGCATTTTCCACAGTCATCCGAATCATGGCCAGGACTGCAGGATGGTGGGGATCATAGAACGCATCCAGTTGTGGATTCTGACGGTCCACAGCCAGGGTATACTGGGTCAGGTCATTGGTGCCGATGCTGAAAAAGTCCACCTCTTCTGCCAGGTCCGCGCTTACCATGACCGCTGCGGGCGTTTCTATCATGATACCCTGTTCCGGTATCCGGTAATCCATATTCTGCTCCTCCAGCTCTGCTTTCACTTCCTCCACGATCTCCTTTATCCTCCTAATCTCCCAAAGGCTTGTTATCATGGGATACATGACCGCCAGATTCCCGTAGACAGCAGCCCGGAACAGAGCCCGGAGCTGTGTCTTGAACACCTGGGGGCGAGTGAGGCAGATGCGGATGGCCCGGTATCCCAGAGCCGGATTATCCTCATCATCCATATGAAAATAACCGCATTTTTTGTCGGCGCCGATATCCAGGGTGCGGATGATCACGCGCTTTCCGGCCATGGTCTCAGCCACCGTTTTGTAAATCTTAAACTGTTCCTCCTCGGTGGGGTAATCCTCCTTCTCCAGATAGATGAATTCACTTCTGAAAAGGCCGATTCCGCCGGCATCATTCTGTACAACAGTAGCCAGATCTTTTATATTTCCAATATTAGCATATAGCATGACTTTTTTACCGTCAAGCGTTATATTTTCTTTTCCTTTTAACTGCTGGAGAAGTTCTTTTTTCTCCTCTTCCTCCTGCCGGCGTTTCTGCATTTCAGTAAGGATTTCCGGGTCAGGGTCCACATAGACTGTGCCGTCCGCGCCGTCCACTACAGCAAGCTTTCCGTCCACACGGTCATCCAGAGGGATGTCGGTTCCGATAAGAGCAGGGATCCCCATGGTACGGGCCAGAATGGCAGTATGGGAATTTACGGAACCGTGGACGGTGACAAAGGAGAGGACCTTATCTTTATCAAGCTGCACTGTCTCGGAGGGCGCCAGATCATCCGCCAGGATAATCACCGGTTCCTCTGTGTTCACCGTACTTTTCGACCCGCCTCCCAGAACTGCCAGGATACGCTCGGAAATGTCTTTTACATCAGCAGCCCGCTCTCTCATATATTCATCCTCCATGGAGGCAAACATCTGGGAAAAGTTGTCGCTGGTCGCTGCGACGGCGTACTCTGCATTGACCTTCTGTGTCCTGATAATATTTTCGACAGATTCATTATAGTCATCATCCTCAAGCATCATCTGATGGATCTCAAATATAGCGGCATTCGCCTCCCCCACTTCCTTTACTGCCTTATCATACAGGCCTTTCAGCTGACTGACTGCCTCCTCCTTTGCCCGGGTGTAGCGCTGCATCTCATCGTCGGTATCCTCTGTCTTTACGCGTTTGACCTGCTGTTCCCCTTTCCGGTATACACATATCTTTCCAATTGCAATACCGCCAAATACACTTTTTCCTCTATATTCCTTCATCCCTGTACTCCTTTCTGACATGTTCCTGCCTGAAAAATGCTGCTGTTCACTCCGTGCATGGCGGGACAGCCGCGTGTGATCAGTAACCTGAAAAAAGCTGCTGCAGCTTTCCTCTGCAGCAGCTTCTTGCCTACCCAAATGTATTTTAAACTATTTCTTACTCATTTTGCTTTGATTACAGATTTTCCTGCATAAATGTGCTCACTGCCTCATATGCGGCATCCTCGTCTTCGCCGTCAAATGTCAGGGTCACTTCCTGTCCTTTTTTCACGCCAAGGCCCATGATACCGAAAATCCGCTTGCAGTCTCCTTCTTTTCCATCCTTTGCAAGTTTGATGCTGCTGGCAAATCCTTTTGCAACTTTAACCAGCTCTCCTGCGGGACGTGCATGGATGCCTTCCGGGTCTGTGATGGTGTACTTAAATTCTTTCATGATCTTTCTCTCCTTTTATGATTATTTATTCATTTACTTTCTTCTTAAAAACGCCCAGCAGCCCGGCAGAAACAATAGTTCCGGCCACAAGCGCCACCAGATACATTACCGCATTTCCAACCACAGGGAAAACAAAGATTCCGCCGTGGGGAGCCATCAGTGTACAGTTAAAGAGCATACTCAGCGCCCCGGCAGCACCGGAGCCGATCATACATGCGGGAATCACATGGAGGGGATCGGAAGCCGCAAAGGGAATGGCTCCCTCTGTGATAAATGCCAGACCCATGATAAAGTTGGTGGGGCCTGCCTCCCTCTGTTCTCTCGTAAATTTATTCTTAAACAGCAGTGTTGCAAGAGCGATGGCACAGGGAGGTGTCATACCGCCGATCATAACCGCTGCCATAATATCATAATTTCCCGCCGCGATGGACGCTGTTCCGAATACATAGGCTGCCTTGTTGAAAGGACCTCCCATATCAATGGCCATCATGGCGCCCAAAATCAATCCTAAAATAATCTTACTGGAACCGCTCATACTTGTCAATCCATTGTTCAGGGCTGTGTTGATACCGCCCATGATGGGTTCCACCACAAATGTCATGAGCAGCCCCATAACCAGAATCCCCACAACCGGATAGATCAGGACCGGGGCAATCTTCTCGATGGCCTGTGGAAGCTTATCACACACCCTGCGAAGGAGACGGATAAGATAACCGGCCGCGAATCCCGCTGCCAGAGCGCCCAAAAAACCGGATTGTCCCTGGGACGCGATCATGCCGCCTACAAAGCCAACCGCAAGGGCAGGCCTGTCACCGACAGCCATGGCAATGAATCCCGCCAGAACCGGAAGCATGAAGGCAAATGCTGTACCGCCGATGCTTTTAAACAGAGCTGCAACCGGTGTGATGGTACCGAAATCCGCCCTCTGGTCCATGGGCAGGGAATTCATATCCACACTGAAACCGTCGATCAAAAACGCAATGGCAATCAGGATACCGCCGCCCACCACAAAGGGAAGCATGTGGGATACGCCGTTCATAAGCTGTGTATAAATCTGATGTCCCACACTGCCGCCGCTCTTTGTCTGAGAGCTCTTCTGCACAGCACCGGATGCGTGGTATACAGGAGCATCCCCGTTTACCGCTCTCTCAAGCAGTGTGTCTGCCTTGCTGATACCGTCTGAAACCTGACATTCAATCACCTTTTTGCCGTCAAAACGGTCCATGGGAACCTGTGCGTCCGCGGCCACAATGATGCAGTCCGCTTCCTGGATTTCCCTGTCTGTCAGCACATTTTTAGCACCGCCGGAACCTCTTGTCTCCACCTTGACAAAACAGCCTCTGGCTTTGGCTGCTTTCTCAATCCCCTCGGCCGCCATATAGGTATGGGCAATGCCGGTGGGACAGGAGGTAACAGCCAGAATCTTAGCCTGCCCTCCCTGCTCCTCTGCGGGTTCTGCCAGGCGCTGGTCAATGTCCGGTTTTTCATCGTCTGCCTTATCTATGATCTCCAGAAATTCTTCCACAGACCCTGCATTTCTGAGAGAGTCTGAAAAATCTTCATCCATCATTAGAACGGAAAGCTTGCTGAGCACATCCAGATGTACATTGTCTTCCGTGTTGGGTGCCGCGATCAGAAAGATCAGAGTCACGGGTTCCCCGTCCAGGGCATCAAAGTCAACACCGTTCTTCACAACCATGGCCGCCAGGCCGGGTCTGTCAACCGCGTCACATTTTCCGTGAGGAATGGCGATTCCTTCACCGATTCCTGTGGTGCTCTCCTCCTCCCTTGCATATACCTGCTTTCTGTAGGCCTCCTCGTCATTGATCTTACCGCTCTTTGTCATCAGAGCGACCACCTGGTCAAGTGCCTCCTCCTTGCTTTTTGGGGCACCATTCAGGGAAATACTTCTCTTGTCCAGTAAATCTGTTATTCTCATACCCGTTTCCTTCCTTTATATGGTTTGATAGACAGCTTCTATTTCCTCGCGTTTCGCCAGGTATTCCGAGAACGCGCTGGCACTTCCCGCCGCGATTCCCATATGAAATGCGTGGACATAATCTTTCTTTTCCATCCATCCGGCCAGAAATCCGGCCACCATGGAATCCCCTGCTCCCACTGCATTTACAAGCCTCCCTTTTGGGGCAGGCGCCATATGGCAGCTTCCGTCTGCAGCAGCCAGCACCGCGCCCTGCCCTGCCATGGAAACCAGCACATTACAAGCCCCCATTTCCTGCAGCTTTCTGGCGTATGGGGGAACTTCCTCCCTGGTTTTGATCTCCGTACCGAATATCTCTCCCAGTTCATGGTTGTTGGGCTTGATCAGGAAGGGGTGATACTCCAGTACATTGACCAGCAGATCTCTGGTGGCATCCACCACGATCATGATTCCTCTCCCGGTGAGCCGCTTCATGATATCCCTGTAAATATCATCCGGCATAGATGCCGGGATACTGCCTGCAAAGACAAGCACATCCCCCTCACTTAGGCCATCCAGCCGCTGAAGCAGCTCCTCCACCTTTTCTTCCCCGATATCCGGCCCCTGTCCGTTAATCTCTGTACCGTCAATGGATTTCAGCTTCAGATTGATCCTTGAGACTCCCTTCTCTATCTGGATGAAGTCCGCTTTCACGCCAATCTCCTCCACTTTCCTGCGGATCTCATCGCCGGTGAATCCGGCGGTAAATCCCAGTGCTGTATTCTCAATACCCAGGTTCATGAGCACTGTGGATACATTGATGCCCTTGCCGCCCGGAAGCAGCAGTTCGGAATCTGTCCTGTTCGTCATACCAAGCTGAAAATCCTCGACGGAAACGATATAATCCAGTGACGGATTGAATGTGACCGTGTAAATCATATGCTTCCCTCCTGTCCGGTTGTTCCGGTTATCTCTTTCTTTCACTATCTGTATTATACAGCCATATTCGCTCAAATTCAATCAAATTAATTCACGAAAATAGCGACTCGTTTTGGTGCAATATGCACAGTTTTGAATGTTTTAATGTGTATCCAAGTATATATATCCACATTCGTTCATACTCAGTCATTTATATTCTTTGTATTTCCTCAAGACAATATAAAAAGCCGAAGGCAAAAAGATATCCCTATTAATATCTTCTTTCTTCGGCTTTCCTATACCATATAATAACATTTTATCAGCATTCCCGATTTATCCGGCGGTCTGCTGCACGCTCTCCTCCCGGAACAGCTTCTCGGCAATCTCCACATCAGAATCCTCGGGCTCATTTTGTATCAGATCTGCTATTCTCCTGACGTATAAGGCCTCCAATTCCAGTACTTCAGCAATCTCAATCACCGCATAGCCCTTTTTTAACTTCTTTCTTATACATCCGATCAGCTCCGCTCTGCCCTCTGCCGCACCTTTTACTCTGCCTCTGGCAATGCCCTTTGCAATACCCATCTCAACTCCTTCATCAAAAAATAACTGTTCAACCTTATTCATGCCTATCACCTCCTTGATCCTTTTTGCATAATCCCTGTCTAAGATCTTATCCGCAAAGGTAAGGATTCCGGCAATGGCCTGCATGCGCTGCTCCTCATCCCGGATCTCCTGCGCCAGCCTTACCGTCTCCTCTGCCAATGCCTGCTTTTCTGCCCTGCCTTTTACCGTAAGCGGCAGAACAATCAGTTCCAGCAGTTCATCATCATCCAAAGCTTCTTTCATTTCCACTTTACACTGAATTTTTGATAAAACTTTTGCTGTATCCATGCGCAGAAGATACACCGGTTCTATTTTCAGCTGCATACATCCCACGTCCAGAATGTTTGGATCTATATCACTTATATCTGCTGAAAATATAATGATCAGATGGATGATCGGCAGCCTTTTTCTGCCTTTTCCTGATCTCCGGCCTTTTTCCTGTCTGATAAAACGTTTCAAGATCCTGGCTATGTAGTTTACATATTTTATGATGTCCTGAATCCCGAAAGTGCTCTCATAATCGATCAGCGCATAGGAATCGTCCTCAAGGATAAATAGATTATCTATCCTTAACTCATTGGCTTCTATAGCAGGAAGGTTTGTAGGCCTAGAATCCTTTATTTTTATATGCGGCAGGCCATATACAGTCAGTTTTTTATTCTTCAGTGCATCGCCGAAATATTTAAGTGCAATATCTTTATTTTGATATGCAATGTCTCCCATACATTTCTCCCTTTATTATATCTTTTTAGAATGGAAAATACAATACAAAAAGACAGACTTCGCCCAAAGCCTCACCCACTTCCTTTTATAGATTTGTTAAAAATGGAAAACCGCAGAAACTGCGAAGAAATCAAAAGCAGAACGCTTTCGTTTTGAATATGTTCTCAGCGTAACAGAACCGGGGGATTCTGTCAAGGGTAATGTAAATAGTAATTTTATAAAAAAAAGCGCCCGGTCAATACCGGGCGCAGATCTGTCAGTCTCAGATTATTTCGTCATTTCTCCGTAGCACTCTTTTCCAGGAGCCAAAGCGTTGGCTTCATCTGTATCAATGTGTGCTGCTGTTGCATAAGAAGCGCTTACACGTACAACTACATCACCGAATGTAAGAGATCTTCCGTTTGGAGACTCGATTTCCAGTTTAACGATGTCTTTGTCTTTTACGCCTGCTTTTTCAGCATCTTCCGGAGTCATATGTACGTGACGTTTTGCAGCAATAACGCCCTCTGTCAGTTCTACTTCACCTTCCGGGCCAACTAATTTACATGCGCCTGTGCCTGCGATATCGCCGGACTCACGGATAGGAGCAGCAACGCCAAGGCTTCTTGCGTCTGTCAGGGATACTTCAACCTGAGTATCTTTTCTTACAGGTCCTAAAACAGACATTTTCAGGCTGCCTTTGGAACCGATCACTTCAACTTTTTCTTCACATGCGAACTGTCCCGGCTGGCTCAGCATTTTCTTTACAGTCAGCTCATGGCCTTTGCCAAACAGAATCTCCAGATGTTCCTGGGATAAGTGTAAATGTCTTGCAGATGTTTCCACTAATACTTTCATTTCATATCCTCCACACAATCATTAATTTGTTCATAACGGTTCAGTCAGCTGAACTGTTACGAATACATACATTCAAAACACACAACAACCATACTCCTGTTGCAATTAACATTCTCTATTTATTATTATAACTTTTTTTAAAGGCTTGTCAACGCATCCGCAGGGATTCTTTTGGCACTTTTTGCATTTTTCGCGGTACATGAGGCGAAGTGTACTGCTGCCGGAAGGCGCCTGCTGTCACTCCTCGCTGCTGCTTTTGGGCAGCTTCTTTTTTAAATAATCATATTCCGCCATAATGCTTCTCGTTATCTCATCCTCCCCAAACCGGTTGTCCGGCTGGTAGATCTTCAGCAGTGCCCAGGCGCGCCGCTTTAACTCCTCCTGGGTGTGGATACCCTTAAAGTAGTGTATCCTTCTCTCGCTCTCTCCAATGGCAGAATTCCTGACACTGTTGTAGACTTTATTGCTGTCCCAGTCATAATCGGCCCATTTGTATCCTGTCTTTTTGTGCACAATATGTACGCTCTCCAGCGCTGTTTTATAAAACTTCATGATCCAGCTGCAGATACCTTCCAGAACAACCATCACGGCACCTACACCGGCGCCCGGCACGTATGCCAGAACAGCCGCCACCAGGACACTGATGATGATCGCTGCGATACCCGGACCGCGTCCCTGCATCTGCAGCGCGATCTGTGCCACCACGCCGATGGTCAGCACCACGGCTGCCAGAATGCACACAAATGTTACCACAGCTCCGCAGACCTTTAAAAAAAACTGAAAACACCTTGCCAGCAAAAATACACAGAAAAGCACAGGTGCTGCTATGACTTTCCCCGCCGTTTTCAAAATCTTCATCTTTTTATCCCTTAATCGTTCTCTCACAGACCGGGCACATCCCGGTACTTTTAACTTTTCACTCTTTTTCTTTGTCTAGTTTAACACAATCTTCCAACGGAGGGAAGGGAAACATGAAAATAACGGCCTGCAGGATGTCTCCGGCCGGCCGTTATACACCAACTTTATTCAGTTAAAATTCTACTCCCATCTTTACACTGCTGGACGGGTTCCTGTCAATACTCATATAGGTCTCAGCGGCCTTGTCTATGGGCACAACCGGGTCAACAATATTTTCACATTTCAGCAGGCCTTTTGCCAGCATATCCCAACAGGTGTTACAGATTCTTTCAAAGCTCCATCTGGGATATTCCCGGTTCGGCTCACTGCAGGCTCTTGATATAATGATGTTGGGCTGGTTAAAGTGTGCTTCCCTTCCGAGATTCAGGCCGCCCAGACATTCGTGATACCATCCGACGACAGCTACATTTCCGTTATAAGCCACACCCCTGATCGCCTGCTGGAGCGCATGGTAATTACCGCTGGTCTCTATCACTACATCAGCCCCACGTTTCCCGGTTGCTTTCTTGATCTCAAATCCCACATCCACGGAGGAAGAATCGAGAGCCAGATCCGCCCCATTCTCCAATGCTACATTTCTCCGCTTTTCGATAGGATCGCATACAATCACCATTGCCGCTCCCGCCAGTCTTGCAAACTGTGCAGCGAGCAGGCCGATGGCTCCCAGACCTGAGATCACCACATTATCTCCTACCCTTACCTGACCGTCCCGGATTCCTCCAAGGGCAAACTGTGCAGGGTCATAGCACACAGCTTCCTTCCATGTCATACGTTTCGGCATCTTAAATGCCTCCTCTGCCTTGAGGGTGTGGGTACTTTTGAGAGGGCCATAACCGGCTATCCGCTCTCCGATTTCAAATCCCTTTACTTCCTTTCCCATCTCTGTGATATGACCGATCCACATATTTCCGGGGCGCATAAAAAATGGTTTCTCTGCTGCCTCTTTGCTCTTTCTGAAAAGAAGATATTCTTCATCAAAAATATTTTCCAAAAATGGGTCTTCACCCCTGAAATGAGTAAACTCCGTTCCGTGTTTTGCCGCGGCAAATTCTACTTTCACGCGAATCTCATTCTCTTTCACCGGAACATCTTCATATTCTCTGAGGTATGCTTTTCTCGGTTCTGTTGAAACAATCTCTTTTCCTGTCATTTTACCTTCTCCTTTTTGTCATTTCTTTCTTATTCCGGCACAACACATGCCCCGTTTTTTCCTGATGATTCCACCACTGCGCTCACCAGCCGCAGACCTTTTAAACCTTCCGGCACACCTGCCGTATTTTCCCTTCTGCCCCGTATAGTGTCTATAAAACAGCAGTCCTCCAGATACGTGGCATCCACTTCCTCCGCAACCGTTTCTGTACGGGGCTCTTTCTCATCTGTAAAAGTAAAAACACCGTGATTGTGGTCAGTGAAATCCGCTGTCATATGCTCACAGATGACCCGAAATCTGCCGTTCCACTGTTCTTTTACGGAACAGTTGGAACCGCATATGGAACCCAGAGCGCCATTTTTAAAATGTATACTGCAGACACTGGTATCCTCAATGGTATAACCCTCCACATCCTGATGGCAGAGATTCGCAATATGTCCGTTCACACAATCCGCATCCCCCATCAGATAAAGCCCCATATCATACAGATGGATGACCTGCTCAAAAACCTGACCGCCGCATTTTGAAACATCACGCCACCAGGGCCCGTGAAGGCTGTTGCACTCATAATCTGCCATGTAAAGCGTAGGTTTTCCCGCAGTACCGTTTTCCATATACTCTTTAAATTTCCTGACCGCACTTCCAAATCTCATATGGTATCCTACCTGGGAAACAATATGATTACGCTCCACTGCATCCGACATGGATTTTCCTCTCTCCACATCCAGGGCAATGGGCTTTTCAATAAATACATGGATTCCCCTGTCTGCTGCCGCTTCAAGCTGTCCGCTGTGGGCAAAAGGCGGCAGGCAGATATAAAGTGCATCAAGGTCTGCCTCCTCTATCATGCGGAAACCGTCATCATAAATCCCGCAGTCCAGATGATTTTCACGGGCAAAAGCCTCTGCATCATCTGCCGGAGAAGAACACAGTCCTGCAATCTCCACATTCTCCATTCTCATCATACTGCGCGCATGGGCTTTTCCCATATTTCCCATGCCCAGCACACCCACTCTCAATACTTTCTCCATCTGACTTATCTCCTTGCTTTTTACGTTTATTATCTGTATTCAGGCATCCAGGAACCGTGTGCCTCCAGCATTTCATCGCACATTGCCCTGATGTCATCCATGGACAGTTCCGCCGCTGTATGGGGGTCCATCATGGCCGCCATATAAATATCCTCTTTCCGTCTGGATTTTGCGGCCTGGATCGTCAGAAGCTGAACATTGATGTTCGTACGGTTTATGGCAGCGCACTGTTCCGGAAGATTTCCCACATAACAGGGATGGATTCCATCCCTGTCTACCAGGCAGGGAACCTCCACACATGCATTGGGGGGAAGGTTGGGAATCAGGCCCGTATTCCGGACATTGCCGTGTACACGGTAGGGAACATCATTCTCCATAGAATTTATGATAAACGATGCAAATTCACGGCTCTTCTCATGCTTGATCTCCGCATTCTGTACCAGCTCTCCCCGCATCTGCTTCCAGTCTCCGATCTGTTTGATACAGCGTTTCGGATATTCATCCAAAGGAATGTTATATCGCTCGATCAGCTCCGGATACCTGTCTTTTATAAACCATGGCGTATATTCCGCATTATGCTCAGAGGATTCTGTTATGTAATATCCAAACCTCAGCATCATCTCATAGCGGACCTTATCCCAGCCCGCGTCATATGAAGCCTCGCCGTTTAAAAAGGCCGCTGCACGCTTTTTAATCTCCGGATACAGATCATTTCCTCTGCCGTCCTGAACCTTCAAAAGCCATGCCTGATGGTTAATGCCCGCAATCTCCCATCTTGTCTCCGGAACCAGTTCCTCCATATCCAGAGCCTTAAAGAGCTGGGGAATGCAGACCTGCACGCTGTGGCACAAACCGATGGTGTTGATTTTCGTGTATGTCTGCAGATATCCGGTCAGCATGGCCATAGGGTTGGAATAGTTGATGAACAGGGCATCCGGACATACTTCCATCATGTCGGCAGCAAATTCCTCCAGCACGGGTATGGTTCTGAGTGCCCGGAATATGCCGCCTATCCCCAGGGTGTCTGCAATGGTCTGGCGCAGTCCGTATTTCTTCGGAATCTCAAAATCCGTAATTGTGCAGGGATCATATCCCCCTACCTGTATGGCATTGACAACATATTTCGCCCCTCTCAGAGCCTGTTTCCTGTCAGCGTGGGCCTCAATCCTCACTTTGCGCCCCGCGTTTGAGGCTATGTTCTCCAGCATTTTCCTGGAATCCTCCAGCCGCACCGGGTCAATATCGTGCAGCGCAATCTCCAGATCCTGTATCTCCGGTGTCAGGATGCAGTCGCCCAGCACACTCTTTGCAAATATTGTGCTGCCTGCCCCCATAAAAGCTATTCTTGGCATAATTACCTCCTGTCTTTAACTCTTCATTCCTGTAATTGTAATTCCTTCAATAATATATTTCTGCGCAAACAGGTATACTGCCAGCACAGGGATCACTGCAATTGTGGAGGCAGCCATGATCAGCGACCAGTCCACTGTATATTTCCCCTTAAACATATTCAGAAGCAGGGGCACCGTATATTTCTCCTGGGAATTTAAGAATATAAGCGGTGTATAGAAACTGTTCCAATTCCACATAAATGAGAAGATTCCCAGAGATGCCAGTGCCGGTTTCACAAGCGGAAGCACGATTCTGAAAAACATGGAACCATAGTTTGCACCGTCGATGATTCCTGCCTCCATCAGCTCATCGGGCAGTGCCATAATAAACTGTCTGCACAGAAATACTCCCATGGGCATATAGGCAACTGTCATCAAAATAATGGACAAATGTGTGTCGATCAGATTTAACTGGCTGAAGATCAGGAACAGCGGGATGGATATTACCGTATATGGAACCATCATGACCGCTATAAAGCCGCCGAACACCACCCCTGATCCCCGGAACCTGAGTTTTCCCAGTGCATATCCCGCCATAGCGGAGGTGAGCACCTGACCTGTCACATTGATGACAGCCAGCTTCAGACTGTTCAGGTATGCCTTTCCAAAAGGCAGCGCTGTCATGGCTTTTTCATAATTATCCCAGTGGAAGATTTCCGGTATCAGTTTCGGCGGATAGGCAAATGCCTCCTCTGAACCCTTCAGGGAAGTAGAGATCATCCACAAAAACGGAAATAAAGCAAGTACAGCCATGAATACCAGTATTACCTGAACCAGCAGGGTATAAAATCTCTTTTGTTTATTCTTTCTGTTCGCCATAATCTCACCTACTCTCCGTAATGAACCCATTTGTCAGAAAGCTTAAACTGTATCACAGATACAGCCACAACCACGAAAAACAGGATCAGTGCCGCTGTGGATGCCTTGCCCAGCTCATAGCTCTTGAATGCCGTCTGATATATATGGATCGCCATGGTATACGTCTTCTTTGCCGGCCCGCCGGATGTCAGCAGGAACATCTGGTCAAAGACCTGAAATGCATTTATCATTGTAGTGATAGTCACCAGCAGTGTGGTAGGTGAGATAAGCGGAACTGTAATATTGAAAAATACCTGCCGCTCATTTGCGCCGTCAATCTTTGCTGCCTCCACATACGTCCTGGGGACATTCTGAAGACCGGCCAGAAACAGCACGATATTGTACCCCAGCCCCCACCAGATACTCATGACAATGACTGCCCCCATTGCAGTGGATGGGTCACGCAGCCATTCCTTCCCCTCTATTCCGAAAAACCTCAATATCATGTTCAGAATACCGAACTGCGGCTGGTAGATCCAGGACCATACCACTGCGATTCCCACAGAGGTAACAATCTGAGGGAGAAAGAAAACGGCGCGGTAGAACATCTTCCCCCATGCCTTATTAAGCAGCATGGCAAGCCCCAGTGACAGCACAATGGAACATGGCACGTAGATAACGGAATAGACCAGGGTGTTCTTAATGGCAATCCCTGTATCCGGATCTGTAAACACTGCCTTAAAATTCTGGAATCCTGTAAATACCGGAGCACTAAATCCATTCCAATCAAAGAAGCTCAGCACAAATGCGATCACAATAGGTATGATTCCCAGGCAGACCAGACTAATGAGCTGTGGAAGGATAAACACGATCCCCCATCTGTTTCTGGATTTTTCCAGTTTACTTTTTTTCATATGTCCATCCCTTCCCCACATACCTGCTTATTTCTGAAGTTCATCATCGACTGTCTGTACGATATTTGTCAGGGTCTGCTCCACATCCTGCTCTCCCACCAGCAGTTTTTCCACTTCACCTGTAATAGAATCTGTCATACCCGGATGAAGCGCCTCTGCCTTTGGATACACCAGTGCAATATCCACAGCATCCAGGAAAGTCTGTGCATGTTCCGGCGTTCCTGTCAGCACGATCTCATCCAGCCCGTCAACTGTGGGTACCGCATTGCCCTGACCTTCCATCCTGATCTTCTGTCCCTGTTCTCCGCAGTAAAAGGATACGAACTCCCACACCGCATCAGGATTGGATGCCTTCTTATTTATGACCATGGGTGTTGCCGGCATAGCGCAGACTGCCTGTGAGGGTTCCTCATAGTACGGGAACGGAGCTACATCATATGCAAAACTCAAATCCGTAAAATCCGCCACATACCAGCGCCCCGCATACAGCATCCCCGCCTGGCCTGATACAAATAGCGTGTCCGGTGACTCTCCACTGGTCAGAGAACCTGCAAAGGTAAAGGCTTTTGACTTGATATTGCTGTCCAGATAGGTCAGGCCGGCTTTTGCCCGCTCAGAACCAAACTCTGCTTTTGTCATATCATCTGAATAGACAGGATCCTCTGCGGAAAAAAGGAAAGAGTAAAGCGGTCCCCACCAGTTCTCATATACAAACCCAACCTTTGAAGCATCCCTGAGCTGTTCTGATACCTGCTGAAGCGCCTCAAAATTCCATTTGCCCTCATCCACATATTCCTGCGGTGATTTTATGTTCAGCTCTTTAAACAGGTCTGCGTTGTAATAGATCACCATAGGGTTACAGTCCACCGGAACTCCTGTCACCTTATCCTCAAACGTATAGTTTTCCAGTAAATTTTCAGGCACATCTTCTCTCTTCAGATTGGAATCACTTTCATCCAGATATTTTGATATATCCAGAAGCATGTCTGATTTATTCAGTTCTCCATAAGAGGCTTCCTCTGAATAGAAACAGTCAGGAGCTTCCTTTGACTTGAGCTGTGTCATGATCTTCTCATTGTAGTTGTCCCCCGGTACGCCTACAAATGTTACCTCAACATCCTCACTCTGTTCATTGAAGGCATCCACGGCCTTCTTATACTGTTCCAGCTCGGCTGCCGATCCCCCGACCATAAAACGCACGCTGTCTTTTCCATCAGCAGTCTTTCCTTTGCTGCCGCTGCCCTGGCAGCCCCCAAGCACCAAAGCCCCTGCCAATCCTGTTGCCAATGCTGCCGCTAACATTTTTCTTCTTAACATACTTTTTACCTCCTTAGGTAATACCTTCTCTCTGTTTTGCATGTTTCCATCAGCATTTCTTATGATTCCATTATAAAAGATTTGCCTTAAAACAAAATACACTCTCTTGTCCTTATGATGGATTCATGTTGTTTTTTGTGCATAATAGTATTATACTGTTTAAATAAGGGGGATTTTTTATGAAAATTGAGGAATATTACGCTTCAAAGATCCAGAGAGATGTGAATTTGAAATACTGCGGCTATGAGGAGTGTGCACCGGATTTCCGCATGCCTCCGCATACCCGCTCCGAATATCTGATACACTATATCACGCAGGGCCGGGGAACATATATATGTGAGGGCGCTGCCTATCCCATCCGGCAGGGAGATCTGTTTATCATATATCCCTCACAGCTTGCCAGCTATCACACCTCGCCGGAAGATCCCCTGCATTTTTCCTGGCTGGCCTTTACCGGTGACAGTGCAGATACCCTCACGGAGCAGCTGGGCTTTTCCAGGCAGTCTCCTGTTCATAAGCTGCATCCACAGTATTCCATAGATGAATCCATCCGGACACTTGCAGAACATCTGGAATCGGTGGGCTTCTGTAATGATTTTACCATACAGTCCCTCATGTACTCCATCTTTTCCAACATTGCACAGTCCTACAGTCTCTCGGGAAAATATCAGAAGGAGAACCAGACAGTTCTCTTTGAACATATAGGAAAAGCCAAATCTTATATAAAATGCAACTATATCTATCCAATCACTGTTCAGGACATTGTGGAGCATGTCGGTTTGGAGCGCAGTTATTTTTCTAAGATATTTCACAAATTTACGGGAACTACAGCCCAGAATTATCTTCTGGATCTGCGCATTCAGCGCTCTAAACTCCTGTTGGAACGCACAGATTACACGGTCCGGGAAATCTGTTCCTATGTAGGCATGAAAGACGAATACTACTTTTCCAGGGCTTTCAAACGCTCCGTAGGCCTTTCACCGTCGCTGTACCGCCAGAATATCCGCAGCCGTACCGAATCACCCTGATCCTGCATCTTTCAGACATGAAAAAGCGGCTGCCCCGGACTTATGCATAACGCACGGTCCGGGACAGCCGCCCCTTGTTTTCTCCGCCTGTTTTCTATTTATGATTCATGGTCACTGACATGGAACTTTTTCAAATTCCCGATTTTCTGTCTTCTCTGCTCCAGGATCTCCTCCACCTCATCCATGGAGATTCCGCTCTCCACCATCATGACTATCAGATGATAAAGAAGATCACAGATTTCGTTGGCCGTGTCCTCATTTTTTCCGTTTTTGGCTGCAATGATGACTTCACTGCACTCCTCACCGCATTTTTTCAGTATTTTATCCAATCCCTGTTCAAAGAGATAGCAGGTGTAAGAACCTTCCTGTTTTGTGCCTTTCCGTTCCAGGGCCACTTCGTACAGGCCTTTTATTACGTCTATCATAAGGGGCGTCCTCCTTTTTCTTTCCATATATCTTTAAAGAAACAGCTGTGTGCACCGGTATGGCAGGCCGCGCCTGTCTGGATCACTGTTATGAGCAGGGTGTCATCATCACAGTCTGCTTTGATATCAATCACCTTCTGTATGTGGCCGGAGGTTGCTCCCTTGTTCCACAGTTCCTGTCTGGAACGGCTGTAGAACCAGGTATATCCGGTCTCAAATGTTTTTTCAAGGCTTTCCCGGTTCATGTAGGCCAGCATCAGCACCTCCCCGGTACCTGCCTCCTGCACAACAGCCGGTATCAGTTCACTTTTTTGAAAATAACGTTCTACATCCATCGTCTACCTCCTGACCGGAATCTGCTGTTCTCTCAGATGCTCTTTTACCTGTTCCACAGTCAGCTCCCGGAAATGAAACAGGGAAGCCGCCAGTGCCGCATCTGCTTTGCTCTCCCTGAAAACCTCTGAAAAATGCTCCAGCTTACCGCAGCCGCCGCTGGCAATGACCGGTATGGACACCACGTCACAGACTGCGTTAGTCAGTTCCAGATCAAAACCGTCACGGCATCCGTCTGTGTCCATGGACGTGAGGAGAATCTCGCCTGCTCCAAGCTGCTGGCACTTCTGTGCCCATTCTATGGCATCCAGACCTGTATCTATCCTTCCGCCGTTCACCACGACCTTAAATTTGCCCTTCTCATCCCTTTTTGCATCAATGGCAGCCACCACGCACTGACTTCCGAATATGGCAGCCGCCTCCCTGATAAGCTCCGGATTCCTGACTGCTGCTGAATTGACGGAAACCTTGTCAGCTCCGGCACGGAGGATTTCCCTGAAATCCTCCACTGTGCGGATGCCGCCCCCTACTGTGAGGGGTACAAATACATGTTTTGCCGTTCTGGATACCACATCAACCATAGTTCCTCTTCCCTCATGGGTCGCTGTGATATCCAGAAAACAGATTTCATCTGCTCCCTGCCTGTCGTACTCAATGGCGCATTCCACCGGATCTCCCACCTCTTTGATACCCACAAAATTCACGCCCTTAACCACTTTGCCGTCTCTTACATCCAGGCAGGGTATAATTCTCTTTGCTAACATGTCTGCTCACCTGCCTTTTCTATAGCCAAGGCCAGATCAAGTGCTCCGGTGTAAACGGCTTTTCCGCAGATACACCCGTATAAGTCAAGTTTTTTACAGTCCAGGATATCCTGAATGGAACGGACACCGCCGCTGGCAATGATATCGCAGGATACCGCCTCATTCAGCTTTCCAAGCTGCTCTGTATTGACACCCGAAAGTGTCCCGTCTCTGGAAATGTCTGTATAGATAATGGTTTTCACCCCGGCGTCTTCCATGGCCCGTGCCAGATCCAGATATGTAACATCACTCTTTTCAAGCCACCCCTCTGTGGCCACCATACCGTTCCTGGCATCAATACCGACTGCGATCTTATCACCGAACTTACGGACCGCCTCTTTTACAAGGGAGGGGTCTTTGACCGCCACAGAACCAAGAATGACCCTGGAAATACCCTTTTCCAGAAACCGTTCAATGGTATCCATACTGCGGATCCCTCCGCCCACCTCCACTTTCAGGCCTGACTCCCCGGCCACTTTCTCAAAGATCTCTTCATTGACCGGCCTTCCGTCCTTTGCTCCGTCCAGATCCACCATGTGGATCCAGGCGGCACCGGCTTCCCGGAAGGAGTCAGCTGTCTCATAAGGGCTTTCAGCCACCTGATGCGCAGTGGCATAGTCACCTTTTACAAGCCGCACACATGTTTTATCTTTTATATCAATTGCAGGTAATATAATCATTTTCTCACCAGCCTTGCGAAATTTTTCAAAAGTTCCAGACCTGCGGCACCGCTTTTCTCCGGATGGAACTGGGCGCCGTACACATACCCCCGGTGTACCAGAGCGGGAATCCGCTCATTGTAGATGGTGTAACAGGAAATGTTCTCATCACCGGTATCTGCGCGGAAGGAATGGACAAAATATACATACGCGCCCTTTGGCATGTTCTCCGTCATGGCACAGGGGTTTAAGACCGTCAGGTCATTCCAGCCCATATGGGGAATCTTTAAACCCCCTCCATCAATAAGCTGTACACAGCCCGGTATCAGCCCAAGACCTTCCGTCTCCTGAAACTCATAACTCTTTTCAAAGAGCATCTGCATACCAAGACAAATGCCCAGAAGCGGCTTTTTCTGTGCCTCCTCTTTTATGACTTCTGCAAGCCCCTGTTCTCTCAGCATACGCATGGCATCCGGAAAAGCCCCGACTCCCGGCAGGATCACAGCATCCGCACAGCGTATCTCCCTGCAGTCTGCAGTGATGATGCTCTCCTCCTCCAGAAAATCAAGGGCATTTTTCACACTGAAAAGATTGCCTGCCCCGTAATCAATGATCGCTATCATGCCAACATCCCCTTTGACGAAAGTATTTTTCCTCCATTTGGTTCCAGCGCTTCCCTGAGTGCGTGCGCTGCGGCCTTAAAAAGAGCCTCAATCTTATGGTGGTCATTTTCTCCGTAGGGACATTTCAGATGAAGGGTGATTCCGGCGTTAAAAGCAAACGCGCGGAAGAACTCCTTTACCATACAGCAGTCCAGGGTTCCCACAGAAGGATTTGCAAACTCCGCGTCAAACACCAGAAATGGCCTGCCGCTTATATCCAGGGCACAGAATCCCAGTGCCTCATCCATGGGAATAAAGAAGCTGCCGTACCTGCGGATACCACCCTTATCTCCGAGAGCCTTGACAAATGCCTGCCCCATAACAATGCCCAGATCCTCAATGCTGTGGTGACAGTCAACCTCCAGGTCACCCTTCATATCCAGATCCATATCAAATCCGCCATGTACACAGAAAGCCTGCATCATATGGTCAAAAAAACCCACTTTGCAGGTTCCCATGTAACGGCCGGTGCCGTCCAGATTCCATCTAAGCCTGATGTCTGTCTCTTTTGTCTTTCTTGTAATCTCTCCGATTCTCAATCAGCTTCCTCCTTTCCTGTAACTGTAAGAGTGCTGAACAGTTACCCGTTTATTTTCAATTCAACAGATCATCCAGCACGCGGATAACCGCTTCATTCTCTGTTTTTCTTCCGGCAGTCACACGCAGGTAACCGTTCATATACCGGATGGAAATACTCCTCTTTTTCATCTCTTCAAATACTTTATCCGCGTTTTTCACCTTCATGAAAATGAAGTTTGTGGTTGTCGGATATAAATTCAGGATGTCTGATTTTCTCTCCCTAAGCCCCAAAAGCTCCTGATACAGTTCATCCCTGGACTTCTGGATCGAACGGATACAGCTCCTGATGTAATCCGGACGATCCAGAATGGCACAGCCCACAGCCTGTGTCAGAGAGTTCACATTATACGGTGACTTCAGAGCGTGCAGGATATCTGTCAGCTCCTTGCCGGCGGCGGCGAATCCGAGACGGATGGCGGCCAGACCCAGGGCCTTGGAACATGTCTTCAGCACAATGAGATTGTCGTATTTTTCTATTACGTCCAGAACAGAGCCTTCCGCAAAATCCATATACGCTTCATCCACGATCACCAGGGCGTCCGTACCCTCGATGATGGTTATGATGTCATCCCTGGACAGCTTCAGGGATGTGGGGTTGCAGGGGTTGGAAAATATAAGCAGCCTGGCATTCTTCGCTTTCGCCCGTTCCAGAATGTCCGCAGCACTGGTCACCATATCCTCTGCCTTCTGCAGGGCTTCCACACGGATGTTGTTCATCTGCGCATAGAAGGTGTACATGGAGAAATCAGGCAGGGCCACCAGCATGGTGTCCCCACTCTCCAGAAAATTAGGCACAATAAGGGAGATCAGTTCATCCGAACCGTTTCCCGCGGTCAGAAGTTCGGGCTTCACGTGAAAGAAACGTCCGAATTTCTCACAGAGCTTTGTGGCAAAGGGGTCAGGATAGCGGTTAAATTCCACCTGCTCCACAGCCTTCAGCACATCCCTGCGGATATCATCCGGCAGATTTTGAAAGCTCTCATTGGCATCCAGGCGGATATCGTATATCTCTGTTACCGGTTCATATATCTCCAGCCGTTTTAACTTCTCCGGAATCGTATATGCCATGGTCTACGCCTCCTTTTCCCTGCGCTTCTGCACATCATTTTCCATCTTGTCGATCAGACACTCGATCTCTTTTTTCCGCAGCTTCATGCTGGCAATATTTACGATGAGTCTGGCGCTTACAGGGCATACGTCCTCAGCAACCACCAGGCCGTTCTCTTTCAGTGTGGTTCCCGTCTCCACGATATCTACAATGGCATCTGCCAGCCCCAGAACAGGAGCAAGCTCAACACTGCCCTCTATCTTTACAATATCCACATCCATACTCTTCTGCTCGAAGAAGTTCTTCGCCACATTCACATATTTGCTGGCAATGGTCAAGTTGTGGTAGCCCTCGTACAGGTTCTTTCCTTTTACAACTGCCAGGGCAAACCTGCATTTTCCGAATCCCAGGTCAGCCACTTCATAGAAGGTGCCTCCCTTTTCCATAATGGTGTCTTTTCCCACAACACCCATGTCGCAGACGCCGCTTTCCACATAGGTAACCACATCGGCAGCCTTTGCAAGCACCACCTCGATCTCGCCGTTTCCTATGGGCATGATCAGCTTTCTGCCCTTTTTCCGCGCGTTGGTACAGTCATATCCCAAACGCTCCAGCATATCTATTGTTTTACTCTCCAGACGCCCTTTTGTCAGGGCGATTCTAATTGGTTTCATTTTTCTGCCTCCCAGTGTTTCAATCCACGCACGGTAAATTTGCACAGTGCGGTCACATCTTATCTCGGGCCGTACCTGTTTTCTCAGGATAAATAACCGGATGACTCGGTTATTTGCCGGGAGTTGTACGGGTTAAACAAACTGTGATATCTTCTCCCACCAGGTGTACTTTCGGTATCCCTCTCATTTTTGCATAATCAAAGGCTTCTTCCATGGTATCAAAAACACAGTTCTCCGTCAGCACGCCCTGGTCCTCCAGTGTCCTGCGATGGTGGACTGCTTTTGATAAAAATTTCATATCCGGTGCGAACACCAAAACCTCCGGTATAGCTTCCGGCATGGGCTGGACCTTCTGGCTTGCCAGGTCCACATTGATGCAGAATCCCACAGAACAGTGGTCTTCCCCAAACTCCTTAATGAGCGTATCGTAACGCCCGCCGGACAGCACCTGCTCCCCGATTCCCCGGAAATATCCCCGGAAAATAAGATCTGTATAATACTCTGCCAGGTTCACAAGGCCCAGATCAATGATCACTTTATCTCCCAGTCCCAGTGTCTGCAGATATTCATAAATACCCTTTAAGTAATCCAGGCTCTCACGGGCACCGTTCTCATCAAACAGTTCATATGCCTTTTCAAACACCTCAGACCCGCCGAACAGTCTCGGCAGTTTCAACAGTGCCTGTGCAGCGCGGCTGTCCTGGTATTTTCCCAGCATGTCTGTGAGGGAGGCATAATTCTTCTGTTCGATCTGGAAACGTATGTCCTCCTTGGTATCCTCATCCACATCCAGGCTGTCCATGATGGCCTTAAAGTATCCGATATGGCACAGCTCCAGGCGGTATTTGCCTCCGCTTATGATATCCAAGCTTCTGGATGCCAGCTCTACCACTTCCAGGTCGCTTCGCAGAGGCACTCCGCCGATCAGTTCAATGCCCACCTGGTTGATCTCCGTACTCTTTCCCTTCAATTCCGGGAACATACGGTAAATATTCTGGTTATAAAATAAACGGAGCGGCATCGGCATCCCCTTTAACCGGGTAGCCGCCAATCTGGCCGCGGGCACTGTACAATCGGGACGCAGTACCATAAGCCTTCCCTTATGGTCTGTGAGTTTGTACATGGTCTCCTTTGGCAGATATTTTGCCGCCTTTCCAAACACATCATAAAATTCCAATGCAGGTGTCATCACCCGCCGATAACCCTGGGCTCCAAACAGGTCCTTAAGGGTTTTTGTCACCTGAGAACGCTGGTCACACTCTCCAAACAGCAAATCTTTTGTTCCGTCCGGTGTTACCTTATCATAATATCTCATCTGCTGACCCTGCCTTTCTGCGTTATTTTTCATACTGTATGCTGCACTTTTGCTGCTCTTTATTCTGTATAATGTCATGTATGCTCTGCCTTATAAGTATATGTATTGTGCTTCGTTCACTTTAGCGTGCTACCATAGTAACATCTGACTATAAAGTTGTCAACACGCTTTTTGAGAAATTCCGGATGTTTATGTAAAAAAACACCCTTCCTCTTATATCATTGCAACCGCCCACCTCCATATGGTATACTGAATACAGGTAAATACGCGGAATCACCGCTAAAAAAATAATCGGGGGTTATATGTTTAAGAAGCGGAAAACTTTCATCCTGAGCACCACGACTGCTGCCGTTCTGGTACTTATTATCGCTTTCTATTTTTTCCAGCAGATACGCCTCGGTGTGGAGAGGGACAACCTGAGCAATCTGTCCGCATTCGGCACCCAGCTTGACGCACACTTCGATCAGATGAACAGCAAATATTTTTCTGTCCTGGAAAGCTGCCTGGAGGCTGCGAACCGCAACGGATATGTCAGCCGGGAAGATATTCTTGACTATTTCAAGGGCAGACAAAATATCTGGAAATACCGTACTGCCGGGATCATGGATAAAGAGGGCGGGTACATGACTGTTGACGGAGACACCGGAAGCCTGAAGGACCTGAGTTTTCAGGAAAAGAAAGCCGGATACATTGATAATGACAGCATGACTATTGTGAATTTTGGTATCGGGGATGAACTTTTATATTATGTGGAACTTGAGGAAAGCATGGAAAGCGCCTCAGAAATAGCGGGCATCTTCATGACACCTGCTTTTGACGAGCTGGAATATCTTCTGGCTCTGAATGTATATACGGAAGAGAGCTATGCCACGGTCATAGACAAAGAGGGAAATATCCTTCTGAAACCGCACTATGAATACTCCATGATGATAACAGACAATTATCTGGACAGTCTGGCGCAGTCCGACCTGAAGGGACCGAAGCCGGATACTCAGCTTAGAAATGACATGGCTGCCTGCGCATCCGGTTCCCTGATCTTTTCCTGGATGGGCAAACGCAATTATCTGGTGTATATGCCCGTAGGCAACAGCTCCTGGTACCTGCTGGTCACAGTGCCGGCCAATGTGCTGGAGACCACCACCCGCTCTTTCCGGAATTTTATCATTGCCGCTGTGCTGGTGACGGTTGTTCTGCTGTTGTGTTTCTGTACGATTTACTTTACGGGACGGCAGCGCATTATTGATGAAAAAAACAAAGAGATACTTGCCAAAGAGCAGATAAGCAAAAAGAAACTGGAGGCAGCACTGGACGAAGCCAAACGGGCCAATCAGGCGAAGTCCGTATTCCTGTCCAACATGTCTCACGATATCAGGACGCCTATGAATGCCATCATCGGCATGACGGGGATCGCCCTTGCCCATATTGATAAAAAGGAAAAAGTACGGGACTGCCTTGAGAAGATTTCCTCTTCCTCTGCGCATCTGCTTTCCCTGATCAATGATGTCCTTGACATGTCCAGAATTGAAAGCGGAAGGCTGACACTGAACAGCGAAAGTTTTAACCTGAAGGAACTGCTCGATACTCTGTCGGGAATCATCCAGCCCCAGATCGCCAGCGGGAATTTTGACTTTACTGTGGATATGGAGGAAGTCAAACACGAAGACCTGATCGGCGACCCGCTCCGGTTCAAGCAGATGTTCCTGAATATAGTGGGAAACTCTGTAAAATTCACGGACCCGGGCGGCAGAATCCGCGTGAAGGTACAGGAAATCCCCTCCGGTTCGGATGATACCGTGCGGTTCCGCTTTATCTTTTCAGACACGGGCATTGGCATGTCTCCGGAGTTTCTGCAGCGGCTTTTCCAGCCCTTTGAGCGCTCCGACGCACCCAGAGCTTCCCATATGGAGGGAACCGGCCTTGGCATGGCCATCACCAAGAATATCGCGGAAATGATGAACGGAAATATCCGTGTTGAAAGCAGGGAAGGTGAGGGAACTACCTTCTATATTGAACTGCCCTTTAAAAAGGATGTTCCCCATACCCTCCGGCCTGATCCCTTCAAGGAACTTCCCTTTATGTCCGCCACCGAATCAGAGAAACAGGCAGATTATTCAGACCGCCGCCTTCTTCTTGTGGAAGACAATGAACTGAACCTGGAGATAGCCAAAGAACTGATCTCCGTCACAAATGCCCGGATAGACACAGCAGTAAACGGGCAGGAGGCACTGGACATGGTAACCTCCTCTGCACCCGGATATTACAGCCTTGTGCTGATGGATATCCGTATGCCTGTCATGGACGGGTACGAAGCGTCACAAAAGATACGCAGTACAGGCAGACCGGATCTGCAGGAGCTTCCTATCATCGCCATGACAGCCAACGCATTCGCGGAGGACAAGGAGCAGGCGCTGGAAGCCGGAATGAACGGCCATGTGTCTAAGCCCATCGACCTGCGGGAGCTGTATCGTATCCTGGAGAAATATCTGGCGTAAAAAAGGAGCCCGGCATGCCGGACCCGTAACATGTGTTTTTCCATGGCTGTCTACACAGTCATCATCCCCGCCAGCCATACACTGGCCGCAATGCCTGCAAGTGTTGCAAGCAGAGCGCCGGGTATGGTATAGCGGGTATTTTTTACCTTTGCAGCTATAAAATAGACGGAGACGGTATAGAAAATAGTCTCCGTACAGGACATCATCACAGAGGCGATCAATCCAATCCTGGAATCCGTCCCGAATTCTTTGAAAATATCCAGTACCAGTCCTGTGGCCGCGCTGGAAGAAAACATTTTCACTATAGTCAGCGGAACAAGCTGGGCCGGGAATCCCACTGCTCCGGTCAGCCTGCCAAGCTGTCCGCCCAGCATATCCAGAAATCCGGATGCCCGCAGAACCCCCACGGCCACCATCAAACCTATGAGGGTGGGGAGAATCTGCACAACTGTCTTCAGACCATCCTTTGCACCTTTCACAAAATCCTCGTACACATCACATTTCATCAGGATTCCAAATCCCACTATGTAAAACAGAATAAGCGGAATGATAACTTCCGACAAAAAGAGCAAAATCCTCATACACTCACCGGCTGTCCCGTCTTTCTTCTAGTTTACGCGAAAGCCGCTCAAAAAAGTACCGGTATTGCAGCCGTTCCGGATCAGCCGCCTTTCACCACATTTTTCTTCCATCTTCCGGACAGCAGGAACCACACGATCAGAACCAGGCTGCCCGCTGAAGCTGCCGGGGCGCCGATTCCCACACCCATAATTCCCATTCCCATAATGCTGCCGAAGAATACGCTGGCCGGAATCCGCAGAAGCAGCGCGGAGAGCATGGAATTCATCAGTGTAAATGTGGTGTGTCCTGTGGCGATAAAAAGACCGTTCAGACAGAAGCAGAGCGGCACGAGCAGGTAATCAAAGCTGAAGGTACTGATATATTCCACACCGATCTTTATCATCTCCGCATTGCTGCTGTCAAACAGCCGCAGTATATCCTCCGGGAATACTCTGACCAGAATGAAAATAAGGTAACTGCAGACCACTGCGGCCAGGGTTCCCACTCTGCAGGTCTTCTTCACCCTGTCCCACTGCCCTGCCCCTACATTCTGGGCACACATGGTGGAAATGGAGCTTCCCATAGCCACTGCAGGCATAATGGCAAACCCGTTGAATTTTCCCACTACACCAACGGCCGCGGATGCATTGACACCTCCAATGGAGTTTACCAGTGCCGTTATGATCAGAAAGGAAAAGCTGGTCACTCCATTCTGAATGGCTGCCGGCGTGCCGATCTTAAAGATCATCTCCAGCTCCCGTTTATAAATGCGGAAGGAGGAGGGGCGGAAATCAAAGACAAACCCGTTCTTTACCATATAGATAATGCACAGGATCATACTCAGCGCCTGGGAAATCACGGTGGCAACCGCGGCACCGAAGGCTCCCCATCCCAGGCCCGCCACCAGTACCAGGTCCAGGACGATATTGGTCACACAGGCGATCAGGACAAAATAAAAGGGCCTTTTGCTGTCCCCCATTCCTCTCATAACTGCTGACAGCACATTATAGCCGAATATAAAAATAATACCCGTCAGAGTCACCGTCAGATAGCGGCTGGCCTCCTCAAAGGATTCCTCCGGTGTGCGGATCCACCCCAGTATCTGTGTTTTCAGAAGAAGGGACACCACGGTAATGATGACAGCGGCGCAGATCAGAGTGGTCATCAGTGTTGCCACGGCCCTGCGCATCTCCTCCCTCTTCTGCGCCCCCAGATACTGGGCTATGAGTACGGTTCCTCCTGTACAGAGCCCTACTACAATATTCGTCAGAATAAATGTCACCTGGCCTCCGATATTCACGCCGGACATACTGACCGTACCGCTGAAATTTCCCACGATCAGCATATCCGCTACATTATAACAGGACTGGATAATATTGGACACCAGAAACGGGACGGCAAACAGGATCAGCTGTTTTACCACATTTCCCTTAGATAGATCTTTCTCAAAACTGCTCATATTTCACAACTCCTCTTTAGCATATCACTGTAAGCCTTCCAAATCTCTGCGGCAGACAGCATGGCATGTCTGCATGCTTTTCACCTGACTTTGCCGCTATTCGGGACTGACAGTTCTGTCTTTTATTATGAACCATATATCTTTTTTCTGCAATCCTTTATCTCTCATTGGATATTAGCACTATTCTTCTTTTTATCCGATAATGCTAATTTTGATACAAAATTCCATAGAATCCATACCTGTTTTCGATATAATAAGAATTAACAAAGCAAAGCACACGAAAGGAAAAGGAGAAGGTAGATATGATGACATTGGTGATTATGGCGGCTGGTATGGGAAGCAGATATGGCGGGCTGAAACAGATTGATCCGGTGGGAAGACACGGGGAATTTATCCTGGACTACTCCGTCTACGATGCCGTCAAGGCCGGATTTGACAAGGTGGTATTTATCATTAAGAAAGAAAACCTGGATGTATTCCGTGAGACCGTGGGAAAACGCCTGGAAAAAGTCATTCCGGTGGAATATGCGTTCCAGGAGATCACAGAGGTTCCCGAGGGCGTGAAGGTTCCCGAAGGCCGCACCAAACCCTGGGGCACAGCCCATGCGGTGTGGAGCTGCAGGAATCTGGTGGACGGTCCTTTCGCTGTCATCAACGCGGATGATTTCTATGGAAGGGAAGCATTCAGGCTGCTTCATGATTTCTTCCTGGAACAGCCCGAAGATACCTCCAAATATCATTACTGCATGGCCGGCTACCTTCTCAGGAATACCCTGACGGAAAACGGCCACGTGGCAAGAGGTGTGTGTACTGCTGACAACGGATATCTGACCACGGTTACCGAGCGGACCAAAATACAGCGGAACCAGGGACAGACACAATTTTACGAGGAGGGCCAGGGCTGGACGGACATTGATGAGAACAGCATTGTGTCCATGAACTGCTGGGGCTTTACCCCTGATATATTCGGTGAGATCGAACTGCAGATGCAGAAGTTCTTTAAAGACAGCACAGACGGCCTTGCGAAAAAAGAATTTTTCCTGCCCTCCGTGGTTCAGGAGCTGATGGATGCCGGAAAATGTGATGTAAAGGTTATGGACACCCCAGCCAAATGGTATGGCGTCACCTACCATGAGGATAAAGAAAAAATTGTAGCTTTCATTGAGCAGATGATCGGCGAGGGCGTATACCCGGAAACCCTCTGGAACGGAAAAGGAGAATGAAAATGCTGGATAAGATCAAAAACGAAATTGTAAAAGCTTTCCTCTTTGACGGAGACTTTATCTACGCGGAGCCATTTGGATGCGGACATATTAACGCCACCTATGCCGTGTATTTCCGACGGGAGACAAAACCTCCCGTGCGTTACATTCTGCAGGCAGTCAACACCACTATTTTTACGGACCCTCAGGGCCTGATGGAGAATATCCAGGGCGTCACCTCCCACCTCCGGAAAAAAATACAGGAGCAGGGCGGTGACCCTCAGCGTGAGACACTGACACTTGTCCCCACGCGTGACGGGAAGCTCCTCTACGAGGACAGTGACGGCGGATTCTGGAGAAGCTATCTTTTCATTGAAAATGCTGCCTGCCACCAGTCCGTGAACCGTCCGGTACTCTTCACCAACGCGGCAAAAGCATTCGGACATTTCCAGAAGCTGCTGGCTGACTATCCGGCTGATACGCTGCATGAGACCATTGCGGATTTCCACAATACCGTGAACCGATATGAGCTCTTTGAAAAAGCAGTGGCAGAAGATAAAGCAGGCCGGGCCGCCTCCGTAGAAAAAGAGATCCGGTTTTTCCTGGACCGGAAGGCGGACGGTGCTGTTGTGGTAGACGCCATTAAGGAAGGACGCCTTCCCCTGCGCGTTACCCACAATGACACCAAATTAAATAACATTATGATGGACAATGATACCGACGAGGGAATCTGCGTCATCGACCTGGATACCGTTATGCCCGGTTCCGTGCTCTATGATTTCGGTGACAGCATCCGTTTCGGCGCAAGCACCGCTGACGAGGATGAACAGAATCTTTCTCTTGTCTCTATGGATCTCGGTCTCTTCGAGGCTTACACAGCCGGTTTTCTCTCCGAGGCAGGTGCATCCCTGACAGATGAGGAGATCCGCCTTCTCCCGTTCTCCGCCAAACTTCTGACCCTGGAGTGCGGAATGCGTTTCCTGACAGATTATCTGAACGGAGATACCTATTTCCGCATCCACAGGGAGCATCACAACCTGGACCGCTGCAGGACACAGATCACGCTTGTGGCGGATATGGAACGGAAGATGGAGGAAATGAAGAAAATCGTGGCTAAATATGTAAACAGAACTTGACTAATAGAAAAAACTGGCGTAAGATACGGACAATCCGATTTTACACCAGTTTTTTTATGCAAAGGAGAAAACATATGGAGCAGTCCCTGTCTATTGAACGTATACTTAAAGAGCTATATCACATATCCGGTTTCCGCATCAGCATTTATGATACGAATTTCCGGGAAATTGCCGCCTATCCCAGGGAACTGGGATGCTTCTGCGGTCTGATCCAGAAGCATCCGGAGGGAAAACGCCTCTGCGTGGAACATGATACCATGGCCTTTGGACGTGTGCGCGAACAGGAAAAACTCCATATCTATAAATGTCATTTCGGACTTTATGAGGCTGTTGCCCCTCTGTACAGCTTCGGCACCCTCACCGGTTATCTGATGATGGGACAGACGCTGGAGGCCGGACCGGATGCAGACCGGACGCCTTATGAGATGGCCCTTCCCCTTGTAACCGATGCCAATGCCCTTGAGGAGGCCATTGCCGGCATTCCTGTCCGGGAACAGGGGACTATTGACTCTCTGGTAACCATCATGGAAGTCTGTGCCCAGTACATTACACTCAGCAACCGTATGAATCTGTCTAAAAATGAGCTTGTCAGTGAAGTGCACAACTACATCCAAAAGCACTATGACCAGAAACTCACCATTGATGACCTTTGCCGCCAGTTTTTCTGCAGCCGGGCCTCCCTGACCAGGAAATTCAGGGAAACCTATCACATTTCCATCCATGACTATATCTGCCAGGTACGTCTGGAAAACGGATGCAGACTCCTCCGGGGTACGTCCCTCAGCATCGGAGAAATCGCGTTTTCCTGCGGCTATGGGGACCAGAACTATTTTACCCGGGCCTTCTGCCGGACCTATGGGATGACACCCATGCAGTACAGGAAAAAGGAAACGATATAATCGGCCTGTGTTTCCATCACATTCCGCTTATGATCCCAATACACAGATTCAGGACGCCGCACAGGCTCATGACCAAAATGGGATTCCATTTCAGTTTTCGCAGCACCGCAAAAGCTGCCAGAAACAATCCCGCCCCGACCCAGTTGACTGCTTGCAGGCTGATCCCTGAGCCCGCGAAAAGCACCACGCGCAGTATGGAGATACCTGCCGCCGCAATGAGGGCCACCACAGCCGGTCTCAGACAGGCCAGTACAGACTGCATGGCAGATACGCCTTTGTATTTGTAATAAATGCAGGCCAGCAGGGATACGATCAGACAGGATGGCAGAATGCAGCCAAAGGTGGCGATGACAGCCCCCTGCCAGCCGGCTATCCGGATTCCCACAAATGTGGCAGAATTGACAGCTATAGGGCCGGGAGTCATTTCCGCTATGGTGATCAGATCTGTAAACTCACCCATGGTCAGCCATTTATGCGCCTCCACCACCTGATTCTGAATCAGGGGCATTGCCGCATAGCCGCCGCCCACACTGAACATTCCCACCTGAAGAAAGCTTAAAAACAACTTTATATAGATCATGCTGTCTTCCCCTTTCTGTATATCCAAAATGCCTTTCCGGCCCCAATGATACCGGCAGTCAGAATGATATAAATGACATTCACGTCAAAGAAGAAAGTAGCTGCAAAGGCCGCTGCCATAATGGCAATGCTGAGTCCGCTTTTTTCTTTGAACACATTGCTCCCCAATCCGCATACCACATCGAGGATCACTGCGGCAACACCTGCCTGCATCCCCTTTAACACCAATGCCACATACACATTGCTGGCAAATGCTGCATAGAAGAATGATATAACGGACAGGATGAGCATGGGCGGAAGAATGGTCCCCAGCACCGCTGTCAGCATCCCGGCAAACCCGCACACACGCCAGCCCACTAAAATAGCGGCGTTTACGGCAATGGCCCCCGGTGAGGACTGGGCAAGCGCCGCCAGATCCAGCATTTCCTGCTCATCTATCCAGTGGAGTTCATCCACAAACTTTCTCTTCATAAATGTGACAATTACAAATCCCCCGCCAAATGTAAAACTGCTGATATACAGAGTACTGAAAAACAACTTCAGCAGCAGATATTTTTTCTTTGTCTCTGTCTTTTCCATTTCCTTATAATGCCTCCTTTTCTTCATCATATCCCTTGTGTATCAATATGTAAAATGCTATTATTTTATTGATATAATATCATTTTAGTTATGAATCGGAGGAAAAACATGACGATAAGACATATGAAGATTTTTCTGGAGGTTTACCGGCTGGAAAATATCACGCAGGCAGCGAAAAACCTTCACATGACACAGCCTGCTGTTACGAGAACGATCCAGGAGATCGAACAGCATTACGGGGTACGATTATTTGACCGAATGAACAGAAGGCTGTTCGTAACGGAAGCCGGGCGGCAGTTCTATGCACAGGCACTTCATATTGTGGAGTCCTTTGATAGGTTGGAAAAGGGACTGCTGAACGGGGACGCGTTTGGTGTGCTGCGGGTGGGGGCAAGCATTTCCCTCGGGAATTTTTTTCTGCCTGATCTGGTAAGTGCATTTTGCAGGGAGCGGCCGGACATGAAGGTTAAGGTGATGATCTCCAATGCGGGGAACCTGCAGAGAGGGCTGCTGAATAATGAGCTGGATCTTGCCCTGATCGAAGGGGGGATTTCCGAGCCTGAGCTGGAGACACGGGCTTTCTCAGAGGACAGGCTGGTGCTCATTGTGCCTGTGGGGCATGAGCTGGCGGTTAAAGAGAAGGTGTTTGTAAGGGATTTAAAGGAGTATGATCTTCTTGCAAGGGAGAAGGGGAGCGTGGGCAGGACACTGGTGGACCATGTGTTTGCAGTGAGAGGGATGACGCCGGAGCCTCTCTGGGAGAGCGCCAGTACGCAGGCGATCATTAAAGGGGTGCAGAAAGGGATTGGTGTGGCAGTGCTGCCGGAGATGCTGGTGGAGAGGGAAATATCGGAGGGAAGGGTTTGTAAGAGGGAGATTGAGGATGAGGGGTTTGAGAGGGTGCATTATGTGGTATGGCATAGGAATAAGTTTTTGACGGATGGGGGGAGGAGGTTTATGGATATGGCTGTGGAAAAGGGAGGGCAAAAGGGACGGTAAAAGAGGCGCGGGGCCGGGGGCGGGAAAGCATTCCAGGCCTGCTCGAGGCTCCGAGCGGCTCAGCTAACCGCCTAGCATTCACTAAATTCGTCGGCAGAGGCCTCCTCATTAAGTGACTGCTGACGGTGGATCTTCGCCTCTCTCCGCTTAGCCTCGCCTGCCTGGAATGCTTTCCCGCCCCCGGCCCCGCGCCTCTTTTACCTGACTTTGGATGCGGCTGGAGTAAAAAAACTGCAGGGGTTCAGTTGGTTGGCTGGACCCTGCAGTTTTAGTTATTCGGTGGATAGTGATTACCCGGTATTTAAAGATAGTGTTACTCGGCGTTTGCTGCGTCGGTGTTGTCAGTGTCAGAGGCTCCGGTATCGCCTGTATTGGTGTCGCCGGTGTCAGCGGCTCCGGTATCGCCTGTATTGGTGTCGCCGGTGTCAGCAGCTCCGGTATCTCCTGTGTTGGTGTCGCCGGTGTCAGCGGCTCCGGTGTCACCTGTGTCGGTGGTTTCGGGCTGTTTGAAGGTGTAGGAGTCGGAATCAGTTAAGGTTACTTTTTTCCAGACTTTTTTGTCTACGTCTATTTTGGTGTCTTTGCCCCACTCTTTCAGGAGGTCATTGTAGGCTTCCTGTTTGCGCTCGGTGATGATGCTTTCTTTTTTGGACTGAGTGGCGTCCTCGTCGAAGGTGGCATCCATGCGGGCAACATAGTAGGCGTCCTCGCCTTCAATGACTTCAGGGGCTACCTGTCCGTCGGTCAGGTACTTAACGGCTTCCTTGAGTTTATCGTCCAGGGCAGTGTCGTCGCTGCCGAAGGTTTTGGTGGATGCAGTCAGGTTCTCGTCCACCTCTTTGGCAAGGGCATCCATATCTGCGGCTGCCGGGTCTTCCTGGGCATTGATTTTGTCAAGGACGGCCTGAGCCTGGTCTTTTTTGGCCTGTTTTTCTTCGTCGGTCAGTTCCACGGTTTTGCCTTCCTCATCCTGGGTTCCGGCTGTGGATATCTGGCAGACGGTTATTTTGCTCTGTGCAGCTTCGGAATCCTCCACATTGGTGTCCACATCAGCAGTCATGGGGTCGTACATTTTTTCCTGGTAGGTGTAGAACTCCAGGATGGTTTCAATATCAGACTGGCTGACAGCCAGTTTGGCAATGGTTTCTGCATCGTTGTCATCCATGAATTTCTTGGCTGCCTCTTCGATTTTTTTCTGCTCGTCCTCTGTGATGGTCACGTCATAGTCCTTGGCATGCTGTTTTAAGAGTACCATGTTATGTATCTGGTCCATCATGTCGTCTTTGGTGTTTTCACCGTAAGTTTTGCCGTCCTCGCCTTCCTGATCCCAGATTCCGGCCGTGGAGCCGCCGAACATGGAATAGTATGAGGCCATCTGTGCCTGTGTCATGCGAAGCATCATATTGGCCGTTCCCAGAGTTATTTTATCATCACCGCAGGTAGCAGCTATTTTCGTTCCGTCCAGTGATTTCCCGCAGCCAGCAAGGCTTGTGGTTCCCAGAACCACTACAAGTCCCGCGCAGGCGAGAGTTTTTGTAAATTTATTCATAAAGTCCTCCTGTGTTTTCCTGTTTCCCCAAGGGGTATGAGATAAAGCATCGGCCATAGGGTGCGCCGACGCTTTATAGTATAAGCTTTTTTTCCGTTCAGGGCAAGGGATTTTCCTCTTTTTCCTGTAAAATCCCCTCAAATTCGTGGAGAATACCGGACAATATTTCCATAGCGTCCAGAATCTCTTTTGGCCTGCGGCCCTTTAAAGATACCAGGAAATATGGCTGGCCTTCCATACGCATGGTCATGTTGTTCTTATATTTTTCCAGAATAGCCGGGAATCCTGAAGCGTCCAGTTCTGCACGCTCAAACATGGAAATTTTCACCTCTGTGCCGTTCTGTTTGATCTCACGCACATAGACTTTGTGAGCAAGGGCCTTCAGATTGGCGATCGCCAGCAGGTTCTGTACGGATTTCGGCGGCTCCCCGAAACGGTCCATGAGCTCCTCCAGCATATCCTCGTACTCCTCCTGGTTCTCTATGCCGGCAATGCGTTTGTATATGTCCAGCTTCTGGTATTCGTTTGGAATGTAGCGGGGAGGGATGAAGGCATCCATATCCAGGTCGATGGTTGTCTCGAAGTCCTCCTGCTGTTTGATTCCTTTTGCCTCCTTTACCGCCTCACTCAGCATCTTGCAGTAAAGGTCATATCCCACTGCCTCCATATGGCCGTGCTGCTCCGCGCCCAGTAAGTTTCCGGCACCGCGGATCTCCAGATCACGCATGGCGATCTTGAAGCCGCTTCCCAGATCCGTGAACTCACGGATGGCATGAAGGCGTTTTTCCGCCACTTCCTTGAGCATTTTGTTCCTCTTATACATGAGGAATGCGTAGGCGGTGCGGTTGGAACGGCCCACGCGGCCCCTGAGCTGATAGAGCTGGGACAGGCCCATCTGGTCCGCATCGTGGATGATCATGGTATTGGCATTGGAGATGTCCAGACCCGTCTCAATGATGGTGGTGGAGACAAGCACATCAATCTCACCGTTGATAAAACCATACATGATCTTCTCCAATTGATGCTCGTGCATCTGTCCATGGGCAAATGCCACATTTGCCTCCGGGACCAGCTTTGCTACCCGGTTGGTGATCTCATCTATGTCATTGACCCGGTTATAAACGTAATAGACCTGGCCGCCCCGGGCGATTTCCCGGCTGACAGCTTCCCGGACCATCTCCTCATTGTACTCCATGACATAGGTCTGTATGGGAGTTCTGTCCATGGGGGCCTCCTCCAATACGCTCATGTCACGGATACCGATCAGGCTCATGTGCAGGGTTCTCGGAATAGGAGTAGCTGTCAGCGTGAGAACATCCACATTTTCCTTCAGACTTTTGATCTTCTCCTTATGGGTCACGCCAAATCGCTGCTCCTCATCCACGATGAGAAGGCCCAGGTCTTTGTATTTTACGTCTTTTGAGAGAAGACGGTGGGTGCCGATAACAATGTCCACCAATCCCTTCTGCAGATCTGTTATGGTCTTCTTCTGCTCCGCCGGTGTTTTAAAACGGCAGAGCAGGTCCACACGGACCGGAAAATCCTTCATTCTCTGGATAAAAGTGTTGTAGTGCTGCTGTGCCAGAATGGTTGTGGGGACAAGATACACTACCTGTTTGCTCTCCTGCACGGCTTTGAAAGCTGCCCGGATGGCGATTTCTGTCTTGCCGTATCCCACGTCGCCGCAGACCAGGCGGTCCATGATCTTCCTGCTCTCCATATCGTGTTTTGCAGCATCAATGGCATTTAGCTGGTCTTCCGTCTCCTCAAAGGGAAACATCTCCTCAAATTCCTTCTGCCACACTGTGTCAGGCCCGTACTGATAGCCGTTCTGGGACTGTCTGGCAGCGTAGAGCGCCACCAGATCCTTGGCAATGTTCTTTACAGCGCCTCTTACCCTTGTCTTTGTCTTCTTCCACTCCTGACCGCCCAGTTTGTTGAGTTTCGGCGCTTTCGCATCCGCTCCGGCGTATTTCTGCAGCATATCAAGCTGGGTTGCCAGAATGTAAAGATTGCTCCTGCCGGAGTATTCGATCTTAATATAATCCTTGACGATTTTGTCTACCGTGACCTTCTCAATGCCGCGGTAAATACCAAGGCCATGGTTTTCATGGACTACATAGTCGCCCACATTCAGTTCGGAAAAGCTCTGGATCTTCTTTCCGCTGTACTCAGTCTTCTTCCTGCGCTTTTTCTTCTCCTGCCCGAAAATATCGGTTTCGGTGATCAGGACAAATTTGATCAGCGGGTATTCAAATCCGCGCTTTGCGTGGCCGTAGGCAGTCATGATCTCGCCCGGGGATATGGTTCTGTCCATGTCCTCCGTGTAAAAACTGTTGAGTTCCTGTTCCTGAAGGTCCTGGGCAAGCCTCTGGGCCCTTGTCCTGGAACCGGAGAGGAGAAGCACCTGGTAGCCGTTCTTCTTCCAGTATTTCAAATCTTTAACCAGCAGCTCAAAGCTGTTGTTATAGGAATTCACAGATTTTGTGACTGTGCGGTACTGTCCGTTTATTTCCCAGTCTGCTTTCTGCTGCTCCATGGTACAGACGGATACACAGTTTTTCCGGTTCAGACGGTAGACCACCTTTTTCCATCCGCACAGCAGGTCTGTCTGACCGGCAAGGAGGTAGCCTTTTTCCAGGCGGTTCTTCATGCTCTCCCGAAATTCTGTCTCCACAGCCTCCCCTTTTTCCAGAAGACGGTTTGTCTCATCCAGGAATACAAGGGTATTATCCTCATCAAAATAGTCCAGAAATGTCACAGGCTCCTTATAAAAATAACGGATAAAGTGTTCTGCTGCCGCAAAGTCCTCGAACTCCTTCATGGCATTTACCGCTTCCTCCACCGTGTTTTTAAGTCTGCCTGCCTCCTCTGTGAGAAATGCCTCCCGGAGCTTTCTCACAGATGTATTCTTTTCCTTCTCAATGGCCTTTAAGCCCTTTTCCAGTACCTCCTGGGTCAGCACCATTTCCGCCGCGGGATAGATGGTGATCTCCTCCAGATTTTCTATGGAGCGCTGGCTCTCTGTCTCAAAGCTTCGGATAGAATCAATCTCATCGCCCCACAATTCTATTCGAATAGGGTTTTCCTCCGTGAGAAGAAACAGGTCCACAATACCGCCGCGGATGGCAAACTGTCCCGGCGCTTCCACCTGGGCGCTGTACTCAAATCCCATGTTGATCAGATCTTTTTTCAGCTTTTGAAGGTCCAGCACACTGTCATTTTTAAAATGCAGCACGTGCTGCTCAATGACGGACAGCGGCAGCAGATAATCCATACAGCCGCCCATACTGGTGATGACGGTCACACCTTTCTTCTGCAGAAGGGCTGCGATCACCTGCATCCTCTGTTTCGTCAGCAGATTTCCGTGGATATCTGCCTGGAAGAAAATCAGATCCTTTGCAGGGTAGAGAAGCACCTCTTTGTCGTAAAAACGGTAATCCTCATAGAGTTCTTTTGCCTTCAGGTCATTTTCGGCAATGATGAGACAATTGGTATTGTCTCGCTTCCCGTCCTGCCTCATGCCCTCAAACAGGCCGTACATCACATGGGCTTTCTGGGATTCAATGCAGCCGGACAGCTGCAGAACACCCCTGTTCTTTGGAAGGCGGCTTCTGATTTCCTGATATTCATTTAAATTTAAAAGTGGCTGTATGACTGCTTGCATATCCCTCTCCTGTTACCCGGCATTTATGTGCAGATATCCGCCCCGCCGCAAAACGGTTTTCATAGGCGGATACCCGCTGTAATCCATTTGACTGAATCATTACTTCTTTTTTGCATTATATTTGTTCATGGCAGCATCTATGCCTTCACTGAGTATCACTTCCACTGCATCCGCAGCCTCCCCGATGGCTTTATCCACTTCCTCCCTCTCCTGGGTGGAAAAGCGGCCCAGCACATAATCAGCCAGATCCCAGCCTGCCGGTTTTGCGCCCACACCCACCTTGATACGGTAAAAATTCTGGGTGCCGAGCTGTGCGATAATGCTTTTCATTCCATTATGCCCTCCGGCGCTGCCTTTTTTCCGGATGCGTATCTGTCCCGGCTCCAAATCTATGTCATCGTAAATGACGATCAGCTCTGTCTCCGGGTCTATTTTATAGTAATTGATGAACTCCCGTACAGAATCACCGCTCAGGTTCATATAGGTAAGGGGCTTTGCCAGTATCACTTTTTCACCGGCGATCATCCCTTTGCCGTACATTGCCTTGTGCTGGATGCCTGATCCGGGAATCCGATGCCGGTCAACCAGCTCGTCCACGGTATCAAACCCCATATTGTGGCGGGTTCTCTCATACTGTTTTCCCGGGTTTCCAAGTCCTGCAATTAAATACATGTGGTTGGTTCTCCTTAGTTATTTCCTCGCTTTTTTAGTTGAAATATACCAGTTCTTCTTTCAGCGGCTCTGTCTGTTCCACGGATACTGCGGTGAGCACAGGACCCTCTTTATTGTAGAAGTCCATATACTCATAATCCACTTCTGCCACGACCTTCACCCATTTTCCTGTTCTTAAAGAACGTGCTTCCGGGCTTTTGCAGACATAGCCGATAAATGTGGTATCATCCGCACAGCAGGTCATAGCCATACGGCCGGGCACAAACATATCTTTCGCAAATTCTCTGGATTTTAAAACCATGCCTGTGAAAGAAACCTTTTTCCCTTTGTAGGTTTCCGGATGGTCCATGGCGTCAATGAACCAGATACCGTAATCCTCGTCCATGATCTCAATAATATCTGCGTTTACGTCAAAAGGCATTTCATCTTCAAAAATATTTTCAATCTCGCCTTCCTCATCCTCGAAGATGATCTCTGCTGCCTGATTCACTACTTTCACACTTCTGCGGAAGGTTGCCAGCGGCATCCCCTGCTCGCAGCGGTTAAAAAGAACCATGTCCGCATTTCTTATCATTTCCACAAAAAGGGATTTCATGTTGTTCATATACACCTGGAAGGTGCTGGCATCCACCGTCACAATGTGCTGGACGATTCCCCAGCCCTTTGGCATATCCATCTCTTCCAGTTTACTCAGCTGCCACATGCCGTTGTATTCAATAATAATGCGGGCCGGATTGTAAAATGCATCGTATGCCACAAGACGCTCCGGCGTCAGTTCCTCGGGGTTGTCCAGGATTTCCACAGAAGTCCTGCTCTTTTTTAATGCCTGTTTGTCAAACTCCTCCTCACCTTCCTCACAGAAGATCAAAAGTGTGGGGCCGTCTATCTGAAAATAATCCTGTTCAATGGTAAAATTCAGGAAAGAGGTCTTGCCGCTCTCCAAAAATCCTGCCATGAGATAAATAGGTACTGTAATTTCATCCATTTTTCCACGTCCTTTCCCTAGAGCTTGTTCTTATGCCAGTTTAAAAAGTTTTTCCAGACTGCTTTCTTTGAGCTTGGAACCAATCACACAGATCCTGCCCGTATATTCCGGTGAACCTTCGCGCACATCTGCCTCGCCCGGTACCATGTCAAAATAAATCCAGCTTCCGTTTTTGCCTTCTACCATTCCTTTTGCACGAAGGATCATGCCGTATTCCTCATCGTCTGACAGTGCTTCCAGAATAGCATGGATTTCTTCTTCTGTGTAAGTTTTGGCTGTCTCGCGTCCCCAGCTGGTGAAAACTTCGTCTGCGTGATGGTGATGATGGTCATGGTGGTCATGGGTGTGACCGCAGCCGCAGGATTCGGTGTGGTGGTGGTCGTGATCACATCCCTCTTCATGGTGATGGCCGTGGCCGCATTCCTCATCATGGTGATGGCTGTGGCCGCATTCCTCTCCGTGATGATGGTCATGACTGCATTCCTCTCCATGGTGATGGTCATGATCACATTCCTCTCCATGGTGATGCTCATGACCGCATTCCTCTCCATGGTGATGCTCATGACCACATTCCTCTCCATGGTGATGCTCATGACCGCATTCCTCTTCATGATGATGCTCATGGTGTCCGCCGCATACCGGGCATACTTCCTCTTCCAGAAGCTCTTTTTCCAGAGAACGGTTATTTTCCATGGTATCCAGAATTTTTGCCCCTGATAATTTTTCAATCGGTGTTGTGATAACTGCAGCCGACTTATTCAATCCGCGGATTATCTGAAGGGCTGCGATCACCTTCTCCTCTGCCGCTTTGTCCGTTCTGCTCAGGATAATAGTCCCTGCATACTCTATCTGATTGCTGAAAAATTCACCAAAGTTCTTCATATACATTTTGCATTTCATAACATCCACAAGTGTTGTGAAGCTGTTGAGTTTTATGTCAACCTCTCCTTCCACTTTTTTAACTGCTTTGATCACATCGGAAAGTTTTCCTACACCTGAGGGCTCAATGATAATACGGTCCGGCTCATACTTCTGAATCACCTCTTTTAAAGCCTCCCCAAAATCTCCGACCAGGGAACAGCAGATACAACCGGAATTCATTTCACGAATCTCAATTCCGGCCTCCTTCAGAAAACCGCCGTCGATACCAATCTCTCCGAACTCATTTTCAATGAGCACTACCTGCTCGCCTTTGTATGCCTCTTTCAGAAGCTTTTTAATCAAAGTTGTCTTACCTGCTCCCAAAAAACCCGAAAAAATGTCAATCTTTGTCATCTCTGTCTCATCCTTTCAAAATTAATTTTATTTATATTGTGTCTGAGTATGTCTGAAACTTATTATCTGCCTGTAAATCCAGCCAATTTCATATCCGTCCACGGCCGGCATCTCCCTGCCCGGCCATAACACGGTAAAAGGGGACGAAAGTACCACTTCCGCCCCTGCTGTGCATGAATTTGTCCAAAACGCTTTTGCGTTCTTATCATATTATCATATGTTGATAGAAATTAGCAAGATTTTTTCGTCCAGAAAAAGAGCAATTTTCTGACACGCTGTAACAGTACAGACAAGCTGAACCGTTACGACACACTCTGATACAAAATATGGAGTATACTCCATGAAATCCTTCTTTTTCCTTGTTGACATTGGTTTTACAGGCTATGATAGTCTTAATTCATCAAAAGCTGAAGCGTTTTTCAGTAAGAATGGAGGAAAAGATTTATGAATGTAAAAGAAAAAGTGAAGAAAGAGCCTACCCTGCTCCTGGCTCTGACACCGGTAGTGCTGACTGTCATCATCCTGATTTTTTCTGTGTCTGTGCTGAAGGTGGATGTTCAGGTTCCGCTTATACTGGGTACCTGCATTACGGCATTTATTGCCATTGTCTTTCTGGGTTACACCTGGCAGGATCTGGAGGATGGAGCCATTGAATCGCTGAAAAGTATCATGCAGGCTGTGCTGCTGCTGATCATCATCGGCGCTACCATTGGAACCTGGATCGTGGGCGGTGTAGTTCCTGCACTCGTTTACTACGGGCTGCAGATTCTCACGCCTGCCTTCTTCCTGGTAGCCTGTATGATCCTGTGCAGTATTGTCTCCCTTGCTGCAGGCGGTTCCTGGGCTACTGTGGGCACCATCGGCATTGCCCTTGTGGGAATCGCAAAGGGACTGGATATTCCTGTCGGTCTGGCAGGCGGTGCCATTATATCCGGTGCCTATTTCGGTGATAAAATGTCTCCCCTGTCCGATACCACGAACCTGGCTGCTGCCATTGCGGGCGCAAAACTCACAGACCATATCAAACATATGATGTACACCACTGTCATTGCCTATGGTATTTCCATTGTGGGCTTCGGCATCATCGGTTTCCGTTTTGCCGGACAGGAGTTAGACCACGGACAGATCAACGGAATCCTGGACGCTCTGGCTGCCAACTATAACATTACCCCCTGGCTGCTCCTGGTACCTGTCATTGTAATTGTCCTGATTGCCCTAAAAGTCCCGGCTATCCCCGGTCTCTTCGCCGGAACAGTGCTCGGTATGATCTGCGGGGTTGTCTTCCAGCATCAGGATTTATCCATTGTTTTCAATGCAGTACAGAACGGTGTTGTAGTTGAGACAGGCCATGCCATGGTAGATGAACTTCTCACAAGAGGCGGACTGATGAGCATGATGTGGACGGTTTCCCTTATCATCTGCGCCCTGTCCTTCGGCGGTATACTGGAATGTACCGGCATGATGAGCGTAATCGCCAACAAACTGCTGGAATTTGCCAAAAATACAGGCTCACTGGTGCTTGTCACCATTATCTCTGCCCTGTTCTGCAATGTACTCCTTGGAGACCATTGCATTGCCATTGCCATTCCGGGCAGAATGTTCAAGGATGAATACCGAAAGCGCGGACTTGCCCCGAGGAACCTCTCCCGTGTACTGGAGGATGCCGGCACTGTCACTTCCCCGCTCATCCCCTGGAATACCTGCGGTGCCACCATGTCCGGCTTCCTGGGTGTGCCCACACTGACCTATCTGCCTTACTGCTTCTTTAATATCCTCTGCCCTATCGTCTCAGCCATCTTTGGCTTTACAGGGCTGACCATCATGAAGCTGGAGGATGACCCTTCTTCTGACCAGTATGTGGAAAAGAAGGGAAAACGCCTTGTTAAAGAATAAAAATGTTTGTTTTCTGGAGGAACTTTATGAAAAATCTTAACCGGGACCAAGTGATCTATACCATGAGCAGAGAGCACGCTCCTGTTCTCACAGTTAAAAACGGTGAAACCGTCACAGTACATACCTATGACTGTTTTAAAGACAGGCTGATCCCAGATGACAGCTCCTTTGACTCTCTGCTCTTTGATGAGTTAAACCCCGCCACAGGCCCCATTTTTGTTGAAGGCGCCAAACCGGGGGATACCCTGAAAGCAGAGATCCTGGATATCTCCCTCGCCCCCACAGGCGTAACGGAAATTGATTCTGAATTTGGCTGCCTTGCTCATTTGGTGAAAACCCCTGCCGTCAAACGTCTGCCGGTAAGAAACGGAAAGATCGGCTTCAGCCCCAGGCTTTCCCTTGACTTAAAACCCATGGTCGGTGTCATCGGCGTAGCCCCGGCAGGACAGGCTATCCCCACAGATACACCTGATTCCCACGGCGGAAATATGGACTGTACCCAGATTAAAACAGGTTCCAGTATTTATTTCCCTGTTGCTGCAGAAGGTGCGCTTTTATCTCTGGGTGATCTTCATGCCTGTATGGGCGACGGGGAAATCGGAGGCTGCGGTGTGGAAATCGCAGGTGAGGTCACCTTAAAACTGACCGTGATCCCCGATCATCAGAAACCTTACCCTGTTGTTGTCACTGACAAAGAGGTTATGGCTGTTGCCTCCTGCAAAACAGTGGATGAGGCCTGGACAAAAGCTGTGGAGTACCTGCATGATTACATGGTAACCGAAACAGAACTGACCTCTGATGAGGCGATCATGCTCCAGTCCATAGCTGCAGACCTGTCCATCTGCCAGACTGTAAATCCGAACAAAACGGTGCGTATGTCCATCCCTCTAAAATATCTGGAGGCATACGGATACCGGCAGAAATAATCTGCTTGCCAAAGCATTTCCCTCTCTTGTATACTGGATGTAACAACCAGCTGCAAGGGAGGGATTTTTTTGGAATATTTGAAAAAAGCAAAGCCTGTGGACCGTCAGAAGCAACAGAATCTGGAAGCCGAAGTCCATGCCATTATCAGGGATGTCTCCGCAAGGGGAGACAGAGCTTTGATTGAATACAATACACAATTTGACGGAAATACACGCACAAGCCTGCGCATTTCCCCGGAGGAAATCCGACGGGCCTATGATCTTACTTCCCCTGCATTGATCGAGGACCTGAAAACCACGGCACAGCGTCTGGAGGATTTCGCCCTGAAGCAGAAGGCTTCCCTGCACGGTTTTTCCGATTATGAAATATCTCCGGGCATTTTTCTCGGACAGAAGATCATTCCGGTGGACTCCTGCTGCTGTTATGTTCCGGGCGGCGGGTATCCGCTGTACTCCACTGCCCTGATGATGGGCATTACTGCCCGGACAGCAGATGTGAGAAGAATTGCCATGTGCACGCCTGCCGTCAACGGGACAGACAGTGTCCACCCTTCCACCCTGGTAGCCATGGATATTGCCGGGATCCGTGAAATATACGCGCTGAGCGGTGCCCATGCGATTGCCGCCTTTGCCTGCGGAACAGAACAGATAGAACCTGTGGACATGATCGTAGGCCCGGGCAACCAGTATGTGACAGAGGCCAAGCGCCAGTGTTACGGTCGTATCGGTATTGACTTTCTGGCCGGCCCCAGTGAAATTCTGGTTATCGCTGACCGGGAGGCAGACCCTGCCTGCATCGCGGCGGACCTTCTCTCAGAATCTGAACATGATTCCCAGGCGATTGCCCGGCTGATCACCACAGATAAGACACTTGGGCTTGAGGTGATCCGTCAGGTGGAAAAGCAGCTTCCCGAGCTTGAGACAGAGGACATTGCATCCGCCTCCTGGAACACCTGCGGTGAAGTTATACTGGCAGACTCCCTGGATGACGCATGCCGTCTTGCCAATGCCTTTGCCCCGGAACATCTGGTGCTGCAGTTTGCCGGTGCAGAGGCCTATACGGATAAATTTAAGAATTACGGTTCCCTGTTTATGGGAAAATATTCTGCTGTTGTATACAGTGACTATGTAAACGGCATTAACCATACCCTGCCCACAGGAAAGGCTGCCCGGTACAGCGGCGGTGTCTGGATCGGTACCTTTTCCAGGGTCTGCACGACCCAGCGGCTGACAAAGGAGGCTGCTCATCAGGTTGCAGCACTTGCCTCCCACCTGGCGGAAGGGGAAGGTTTCCCGGGACATGCCAATGCTGCAGCCATACGGCTGAAATCCTGAAAAGGCTTGATTTCCAGTTTCAGTCTACGCCGTAATTTTTCTGAGTACGGCCATATTTTAAATAGAAAATCCCATAAACTTTTTGCAGGATGAAACAAACAGGCCGATGACCGAAAGAATCCCCTTCCGGTCGTCGGCCTGTTTTTTGTGCATCTGTCTTCTGTGTGGCTGTCCTCTGTACTGCTGTCCTCTGTACTGCTGTCTTCTGCGTGGCTGTCTTTTATGTGACTGTCTTTTGTGCCGCTGTACTTTCCTCTGCTTTGACCTCATACAGCAAAAGCTGGTTCCCTTTTCCCACTTCCACCGGACATTCGATGGTACGCTCCTTTATAAGGGCATATCCATTCCCTTTCATTTCCTCAAGGAATTGTTTTTTATCAAATATTCTTCCTTCATTTTTTCCGGAGAAATAGCAGCCTATGATCTCGCCGTTTTCCTTCAGATATTCCGGCATCCGGCCGGACATCGATTTCCCATGGCATGTTTCTCTGTAATTCGAGCTGAAATAGTCGATCAGCAGATCCACGCTTCCCTTTTTCAGAGGATAATTACCGCTGCCATCGGCAACATACAGAATATCAAGGTCAAGCTTCAGGTACTCGATCCTCTCTTTGTACATTCTGAGCACCTGTGGGTAGCGGTCTGTAATAATAAACAGCACACGATTCTCTATTTTTCTGAAATGCGTATACAGATAGAAAAATTCATTGATATCCGTCTCCATAACCACCCTGTCATAGAGCTGCATTCCTGAAATACGATGAAGGAGAAAGTTATAGCTTCGCTGCAGCATCGTCACCACAGATGCGGGAAGGTCTTTGTATTTTTCCCGCTCCAGATCCGCACCCCCGTCCGCTTCATCTGCCGCGCCGGGTGACAAAAGGATTCCGTCCCTGATCTCAAGGGCATATCCGCAGGAACAGGCCAATTTTCCATTATAAATATATCTGCTGTTCATCTGCACCTGCTCAACGGCAAATGCTTCTCCGCAGAAAGGACAGCGCAGGTATTCCAACGCCTTTAGGGGAGCGCCCACCAGCACTTTATCCCCTGCGGTCTCGATGGTGAAGGATTTCTCTTCCTCTTCTATGCGTGCAATCTCATCTTCGATATTTTCAATATCCTTACGCAGAGATTTTTTCTTTTTGTCCAGAAGAATCAGGTACTCAGCTATTTCCTGGGGTTCTACCCAGTTGGAAGTGCGCCTCAGAGACAAAACTTTCTGGATTTCTTTCAACAGAAATCCCATTTTCTTCAGCTTATGTATCCAGCGGATGTCCTCAATACTGTCCTCACTGAAATCATACAGATTCCCATGCCTCCCGGGAACCAGAAGGCCCAGCTCCATGTAGTAGCGGATTGTATCCTGGGATATATGCAGTAATTTTGAAACCTCACCTATTTTGATACAACCTCACCTCTCTTCTCACCCGGATCGCTGCGCCCATTATATTGCGAACTGCGTTCCCAATCTTCTGCAGTCGCCAAATGTGAGCAAGCTCCCACTTGGCTCGTTGCGCCCATTATATCAACAAAAACGGACATTTTCAACGAAATGATTTGTTTTTCCTGCAAAGTGTGATAGAATGTAGCTTGAAACAGCAGCATGTCATTCGGAGCCTGAAAAACGGACTTCGGATGCGGATAGAAATACAGGAAAAGGGGATTTTTGCCATGTATAGTTTTCAGAATGATTACAGTGAAGGAGCGCACCCTAACATACTCAGGGCGCTGGAAACCATCAATTATCACCAGAACAATTCATACGGACTGGACGAGCACAGTGACAACGCAAGGGAATTGATTCAGGAAGCACTTGAGGATTACAGCGTGGACATTCATTTTATCGCCGGAGGTACTCTCACCAACCTGACTTTTATCTCCCATATTCTGCGTCCATATGAAGCTGTTTTAAGTGCCGATACCGGTCACATCAACACTCACGAGACCGGGGCTATTGAATCCACGGGGCATAAGGTATTTTCCATTCCCGCGGATGACGGAAAACTGACACCGGACCTGATCCGTCCTGTCTTAAAATTACATGAAAATGAACACTGGGTGGAACCACGCCTGGTTTATATATCCAATCCCACAGAGGTGGGAACTGTTTACACCAAAGAAGAGCTGGAAATTCTGTATGCCTTCTGCAAACGCCACGACCTGTATCTGTACATGGACGGCGCGCGCCTTGCTATGGCCCTGGCTGTAGAGGAGACACACCTGACCTTCCCGGACCTGCCGGATCTATGTGACGCCTTCTACATCGGCGGAACGAAAGTGGGCGCCATGTTCGGCGAAGCTCTTGTTATTGTAAAAGAAGAATTTAAAGACCATTTCCGCTTCAATATGAAACAGCACGGAGCAATCCTTGCAAAGGGCTGGATGATGGGCGTTCAGTTCGAGGAACTTTTTAAAGAAGGGCTGTATCTGGAGCTTGGACGCAAAGGTGTTGCCATGGCACAGATTCTTAAGGATGTGTTTGAAAAAGCAGGCATCCCGCTTCTGGCGCCGGCACCTACCAACCAGGTATTCCCTATCTTCCCGGATGCTCTGGCGGAAGCGGTAAACGAAAGATTTCTGACCACCTTCCAGTGCAAACCCGATCCGGAACACACCTGCCTCAGATTCTGTACTTCCTGGGCAACCAGTGAGGATGCAGTCAGGGATTTCGCCTCAGAGTTTGAGGATCTGGCAGCCAAATTCAACAGATAACACCTGAACTTAAACTTAATGTAAAGGCATTCTGGAAGCTTCTTAATCCTGAATGCCTTTTTTTATTATAGGAGACTCCTTATATGAATATCGATCCAGCCGTCAATGATAATTTAAAAGAACAAGCAGCCCACGGAAGCCATGAATTTCCCCTTCAGGTATATCAGGACATGGAATACTGCGAAAACGGGCTGATCCTTTACAACCACTGGCATGAGGAGGCAGAAATCCTCTTTGTGACAGAAGGCATGATGGAGCTGGTGGTAGACGGCATTTCCATCATTGCCGGAAAAGACACCATTGTACTGATCCCCCCAAACCAGCTTCATGGTGCCTATCAATACAGGGATCAAACCTGCCGTTTTACCTCCATTGTGTTCCACCCTGACTTTATTTCCAGTAAAAATCAGGATGCCATCCAGGCCGGACAGTTAAATCCGTTCTTTGAGAACAGCTTTGTGTCCTCCTATGTTATATACGGCACGGATTTGAAATGTGAGGCTGTTCAGCATCTCCTCGGGGAACTCACAGCAGCCTATCACGCCTCCCATCCCTATCGGGAACTGCTGATCAAGGGATACCTTTACCAGATTTTATTTCATCTTCTGATAAAAGAAGAAAAGCACAATATAAAATCCACATCCGACTATATAAATGAGGAGCGAAAAAAGAAGATTCTAAGATACATTGATGAAAATTACCAGAACCCCTTAAACCTTGATTCCCTTGCCAAATCCGTCTCCCTGAGCAGGGAACAGTTCTGCCGTTTTTTCAAAAAATCTTTCCGCTCCACCCCTGTCTCTTACCTGAACCGCTACCGCATTAACCGTTCCATGTCGCTGTTAAGGGAGACCGGTCTTCCCGTCATAGATATTGCTCTTGCTGTAGGATTTGACAGCAGCAACTACTTTGCCGTATCTTTCCGAAAGGCAACGGGAATGACACCCAGCCAGTTTAGAAATATGACATGATTTTAATATACCCTGACATCATAATAGATGTTTTTTCCCTGGGATAATCTTATAATACTGGAAAATGAACGTCAGCCGTGATTGTCCGGCCAGAGCGCTACACAACTTATTTATCTACAGGAGGAAAATTATGTCATTCTTTACCCAAAGCGAAAATTATATTGAATACCACAATGCCGGCGAAACCCTCCGCATTATGGCATGGGGCGCAAACAGCCTGAGAGTTGTTTCCGTACCCTCCGGTCCCCTGGACCTTTCAAGCAGTGCCCTGAAAGAACAGGAACCGTCACACACACAGATTCAGGCAGACGAGGAAACTGCCACGATCACAAACGGCAAAATCTCCGCTCTCATTGACACAAGAGGCTGGAACAGCGCAGCGGTTGTCACCTTCTTTAACGACAAAAAGGAAATACTGCTCAAAGAGATAGACGGCGGCGGCGCCCTGATCCGCAGGGCCCGTAAATTTTCCCCTTATATCGGCGGCGATTACCGTCTGAAGGTCAGCTTTGAGGCCAACAAGGATGAAAAAATATACGGCATGGGCCAGTATCAGCAGGATATCCTGGATCTGAAAGGCTGCAATATTGAACTGGCCCACAGAAACTCCCAGGCATCCATCCCCTTCTATGTATCCAGCAAAGGCTACGGCTTCTTCTGGCACAATCCCGCCATCGGCAGTGTCTCTTTTGGCAAAAATGTGACAGAGTGGCGGGCTGACAGCACCAAAAAAATGGATTACTGGATCACAGCAGGCGACACTCCCGCTCAGATCGAATCCCAGTACAGCCAGGTGACAGGGCGCGCTCCCATGATGCCGGAATGCGGACTGGGCTTCTGGCAGTGCAAACTGCGCTACCATAACCAGGAACAGGTATTGTCTGTTGCCAGAGAATATCACCGCCGGGGCATTCCTGTGGATGTGTTTGTGGTTGACTATTATCACTGGCCGCGGTGCGGAGACTACCGTTTTGATGAGCATTTCTTCCCGGATCCCAAGGCCATGGCGGAAGAACTGCGCTCTTACGGAATGGAACTTATGGTATCCGTGTGGCCCCAGATCGACTGGCGCAGTGAGAACTTCAAGGAGATGCGCCAGAAGGGTCTTCTCGTCCAGACAGAACACGGCCTGAACGTCCAGATGGATTTCCAGGGCAACAATGTATTCTATGATGCCACCAACCCTGAGGCCAGAGAATATGTCTGGGAGAAATGCAGAAAGAATTACAGGGAAAACGGAATCAAACTCTTCTGGCTGGATGAAGCGGAACCGGAATATACCACCTATGATTACGAAAACTACCGTTACTATGCCGGAAGCGTCATGCAGCAGGGAAACATTTACCCCAGAGAATACGCCCGCGGCTTCTATGAAGGCCAGAAAGCAGCCGGCCAGGAGGACGTTCTGAACCTGGTGCGCTGTGCATGGGCAGGAAGCCAGCAGTACGGTGCCCTGATCTGGTCCGGCGATATCCACTCCACCTATCAGGATTTCCGCAACCAGATCGTGGCCGGCCTGCAGATGGGGCTCTCCGGAATCCCCTGGTGGACAACAGATATCGGCGGCTTCCACGGCGGCAACATTTATGACAAGGACTTCCAGGAACTGCTGATCCGCTGGTTCCAGTTCGGCGCCTTCTGCCCTGTTATGCGCCTTCACGGCAACCGCCTCCCGCGCACACCGCTCTACAAAGCAGACGGAGAGGAGACTGAGGGAACCGGCGCAGACAATGAGATTTGGAGTTATGGGGAAGAAAATTACCAGATCATGAAGAAATTCATTGAGATCCGTGAAATGATGCGGGATTATACCAGAAGCCTTATGGCTGAGGCACACGAGACAGGCGCTCCGGTTATGCGTACCATGTTCTATGAATTCCCGGAGGATTTAAACACCTGGGAACTGGATACCCAGTACATGTACGGCCCGGACATTCTGGCGGCTCCTATTGTGGAACCCCACGCCTTCAGGCGGAAGGTCTATCTGCCTGAGGGCAGCACCTGGACCAATGCCCATACAGGTGAAATTCTGGAAGGCGGACAGTGGATCGAAGCGGAAGCTTCCATGGATACCCTTCCTGTATTTCTGCGGGATGGCAGACAGGAATATCTGATCAAAAATATATAATATAAAATTCAGTGTTGACAATTTTCTCCAGCCGCTATATGATTATGGCAGGAAAAATACCTGAAAACAATTGAATACGCAAGGGGAGCTGACGCGTCGGCTGAGAGGAAATACGAACGGATTTCGACCCTGAGAACCTGATACGGATAATGCCGGCGTAGGAAGCGAACCAGAAGTTTATGTAATATTTGGTGCACCCCATCAGGGGTGCATTTTTTTCACCTCTTCTATCTCCTTCCGGGCATTTCCGTGTCACACAGAAAGGAGATTTACATGCAGTACACAACACAGATGGACGCTGCCAGAAAAGGCATTATCACAAAAGAGATGGAATCGGCAGCCAAAAAAGAACAGATGGATGTCAGAGAACTCATGGCTCTCATGGCCAAAGGCCAGGTCATCATTCCCTGCAACAAAAAACACACCTCTCTGGAGCCAAACGCCATTGGTTCCATGCTCAGAACGAAGATCAATGTAAATCTGGGCATTTCCAGGGACTGCAAAGACATGGACATGGAAATTGAAAAAGTCAACAACGCGGTAAAAATGGGTGCTGAATCTATTATGGATCTGAGCTCCTACGGGGATACCCGCACCTTCCGCAGACGCCTGACAAAAGAATGCCCTGCCATCATCGGAACCGTCCCCATCTATGACGCTGTAGTCTACTATCACAAACCCCTGAAAGAGATCACTTCCCGGCAGTGGCTTGACATTGTCCGCATGCACGCCGAGGACGGGGTGGACTTCATGACCATCCACTGCGGCATCAACAAAGAGACTGCCGGAAAATTCAAACGAAACAAACGTCTGACCAATATCGTTTCCCGCGGGGGCTCCATTATCTTTGCCTGGATGGAAATGACAGGCCAGGAAAACCCCTTCTACGAACATTATGATGAGATTCTGGATATCTGCCGGGAATACGACATTACCATGAGCCTTGGAGACGCCTGCCGCCCCGGATGCATTCAGGATGCCTCTGATATTTCCCAGATCGAGGAGCTGATCACTCTGGGTGAGCTGACAAAACGCGCCTGGGAAAAGGATGTACAGGTTATGGTGGAAGGCCCCGGACACATGCCCCTTGACCAGATTGAGGCCAATATGAAGATTCAGCAGACACTCTGTCAGGGTGCCCCCTTCTATGTGCTGGGTCCCCTGGTGACAGACATTGCCCCTGGATACGACCACATTACCGCTGCCATCGGCGGTGCCATTGCAGCCACCTACGGCGCTTCCTTCCTGTGCTATGTGACCCCGGCGGAACACCTGCGTCTGCCCAATCTGGAGGACGTAAAGGAAGGTATTATCGCTTCCCGCATCGCAGCACATGCCGCAGATATTGCTAAAGGTGTAAAAGGCGCTGCCGACTGGGACAATAAAATGAGTACAGCCCGCAAGAAACTGGACTGGGAAGAAATGTTCCGTCTCTGTCTGGACCCGGAAAAAGCCGGGCGCTACCGGGCAGAGGCAAAGCCTGAAAAGGAGGACACCTGCAGCATGTGCGGTAATTTCTGCGCAGTCAGGAACATGAACCGTATCCTGGAAGGTGAGATTGTCAGCATCTATGACGAATGATAAAAGCAGCACTGCAAATACGAAGACCTGTTAAGCAGTCACACAGCACATACATAAAGAGGTATATCAAATGATAACAATCAACGGAAATGCCATTCAGCTTACTGCCCCCTGTACAGTGGAAACCCTCCTAGTGGAACGGGGTTATTCCCTGCAGCGCATCGCTGTGGAGAGAAACGGTGATATTCTTTCCAAAAACCGTTACGCTGACACCATCGTTCAGGATGGAGATACCTATGAGATTGTCAGCTTTGTAGGAGGCGGCTGATTTGGAAGAAAGACATACGATCCTGTCCAAAGACGAAATCGAGGAAGTTCTTATAGAACGCCATACCCTCCCCATACACCGGAAACTCCGGAATGCCGGTGCCGCCATTGCCGGCCTCGGCGGTCTGGGCTCCCATGTGGCTGTAATGCTGGCGCGTACCGGCATCGGAAGTCTTCACCTGATCGATTTTGACCGGGTGGAGCCCAGCAATTTGAACCGGCAGATTTACAGGATGAAGCATTTAGGCAGGTATAAAACAGAAGCGCTGAAAGAAGAGATCTCAGAGATCAACCCTTACATCTCAGTCCGCACCGACACAGTTAAGGTAACAGAGAACAATATAGACCGCCTGTTTAGGGATGACAAGATCATCTGTGAAGCATTTGACCGGGCAGAAAATAAGGCCATGCTGGTCAACTATCTGCTGGAACACCGTCCGGATACTTTCATTGTATCCGGTTCGGGCATGGCCGGCTATGGGAGCAGCAACTCCATACATACAGAAAAGAGGATGAAAAACCTGTATCTCTGCGGGGACGGCACCAGTGACATTGCCTCCGGCATAAGCCTGACAGCTCCCAGAGTCACTCTCTGTGCAGCACATCAGGCCAATATGATACTGCGGCTCATTCTCGGAGAAAAAGACGTATAGAAAAGAGGAAAAAGACATGATAAAAGATGACAAACTTATATTGGGAGGACACGAATTTCACTCCCGTTTTATTCTGGGTTCCGGCAAATACAATCCGGAACTGATCCACGCTGCCGTTAAAAATGCCGGGGCTGAAATCATTACTCTGGCTGTACGCAGAGCCAACAGCGGCACTGCCAGTATACTGGAACATATACCGGACGGCATAACACTCCTTCCCAACACCTCCGGGGCCAGAACTGCGGATGAAGCAGTAAGGATCGCCCGCCTGGCCAGGGAACTGGGCTGCGGGGATTTTGTTAAAGTTGAGGTCATCCGAGACTCCAAATACCTGCTGCCGGACAATCAGGAAACCATCCGCGCCACAGAGATGCTGGCAAAAGAGGGCTTTATTGTCATGCCTTACATGTACCCTGATCTAAACGCCGCCAGAGACCTGGAACATGCCGGAGCTGCCTGTATCATGCCGCTAGGTGCCCCCATTGGTACCAACAAAGGATTGTGCACAAGGGAGTTCATCAAAATCCTTATCGAGGAAATTGACCTTCCCATTATTGTAGACGCAGGAATCGGCCGCCCTTCCCAGGCTTGTGAAGCCATGGAAATGGGCGCTGCCGCAGTCATGGCAAATACAGCCATTGCCACTTCCGGCGACATACCCGCCATGGCGGAAGCCTTTAAAAAAGCCATTGAAGCAGGACGTACCGCATACCTGTCCGGCCTTGGGCGCGTTGTAAACGGAAGAGCCAGCGCCTCCTCTCCGCTCACCGGATTTCTGGAACAATAAGGAGGTGGAAAAAATGACTGCATCAAGAACAAATCATATGGAATATATGGAGGGTATGGAAGCTCTGGATTCTGATGTTATGGATAAAGTGATAAGTGCCATGGACAGCTATGACTATCACCGTTATACAGAAGCACACGTACTGGCTGCACTATCCCATGACACACGGACACCGGAGGATTTCGCAGCGCTTCTGTCTCCCGCCGCGGAACCTTTCCTGGAAGAGATGGCACAGGCTGCGCGGGCTGAAACCAGGAAACACTTCGGAAACTGTGTAAATCTCTTTACGCCGCTTTATATCTCCAATTACTGTGAAAACCACTGCATTTACTGTGGTTTCAACTGCCATAACCATATCCGCAGGGCAAGGCTTACCGCGGAGGAAATCGAGTTGGAAATGGCTGCGATCGCCAAAACAGGACTGGAAGAAATTCTTATACTGGTCGGCGAGAGCCGTGCAAAAAGTGATGTCAGATATCTGGGGGAGGCGTGCAGGATCGCCAGAAAATACTTTAAAATGGTGGGACTGGAAGTCTATCCTATGAACAGTGAGGAGTATGCCTATCTCCATAAATGCGGAGCTGATTATGTGACGGTATTTCAGGAGACTTATAATTCCCATAAGTATGAGACGCTGCATCTGGCCGGGCATAAAAGAATCTTCCCTTATCGGTTTCACGCGCAGGAGCGGGCATTGAAAGGCGGAATGAGAGGAGTTGCTTTTGGGGCGCTTCTGGGGCTGGATGATTTCAGAAAGGATGCATTTGCTACAGGGATGCACGCCTGGTATCTGCAGCGGAAATATCCGCAGGCTGAGATTGCGTTTTCCTGCCCGCGTCTCAGGCCGATCATTAATAATGATAAGATCAATCCTAAGGATGTTCATGAACCGCAGCTTCTTCAGGTGATCATGGCTTACAGACTCTTTATGCCGTTTGCCGGAATCACGATTTCTACCAGGGAACGGGCCGAGTTCCGGGATCATGTGGTCACGATCGCAGCGACTAAGATTTCTGCAGGGGTAAGTACCGGAGTCGGCAGTCATGTGGAGGAGCTGGAGGATAAGGGGGATGACCAGTTTGAGATTTCAGATGACAGAGGTGTTGAGGAGGTCTGCAGGGCTGTCAGAGACGGGGGAATGCAGGTGGTCATGAATGATTATGTATTCGTATAACAGCGAGGTGTAGTATAGCGGGCAGGGTGGATATCCCTTTGTATGCTTGCTGTCATCACGGAAACTAAATAAAAGCGGAGGAAAACTGCCATATGGGAGCTGGCTTTATTCCACACAAATTGGCAGAGGTGGTATTATGGGTAAAATGAGCAATGGGGTAAGGTTTGATAAGATGCTGGTGATTACCAATCGGCTGCTTTGTGATGGGGATTTTCTGGAGCGGATCGAGACGGTGGCTGCTAAAAAGCCAAAAGGAATTGTGTTGAGGGAAAAAGATTTGGGAGCCGGGGAATATAGAGAACTGGCTATGAAGGTGCTTAAGATATGCAGGCGATATGATGTTGACTGTATTCTGCATTCCCGGGCAGAGGCGGCAAGGGAGCTTGGCTGTCCTCGTATCCACCTGCCTTTTTCAAGGTTTTGCGGGGATAATATCTGTGTAAAGTCCGGCGAAAGTGAACGTCTATCAGGTTCTGATGGGAGGAGCAGGCTGCTTATGGATTTTGATCTGATCGGTGTTTCTGTTCATTCGGTGGAGGAGGCCATTTTTGCTGAGAAGATGGGGGCCGATTATGTAACGGCAGGGCATATTTTCCTGACGGACTGCAAAAAGGGACTTGCCGCCAGAGGGCTGCCTTTTCTGAAAAACGTCTGTGAATCGGTTGGGATTCCTGTGTATGCCATTGGCGGTATTACACCGGATCATGTGGATGACGTGCTGGGAGCAGGGGCGGCAGGTTTTTGTGTTATGTCAGGAATCATGCGGGATTCGGTCTGGGGCGTATAGATAAGAGCAGGCATTGGCCCCATCTGAAAGCGATTTTTAATGGGCGAATACCGTAACGATTCAGCCGGCTGAATCGTTACAATTTTCTTTCAGGAACCTTCTCACATTTCCTCCCAGAATCTTTTCTGTCTGGCTGTATGTAAAGCCGTGTTTTTCCATTTGCTCTGCCAGAAGCTGTACCTGGCTGCAGTCAGAGATCTCGGGGAGTTCCAGGATGCCGTCGTAATCGCTGCCCAGACCCAGGCAGTCACTTCCGCCGACGTTCAGAATGTAGGACGCCATTTGTACGATCTCTTCCACTGTTGTGCCGGCTTCTCCGGGTTTCCAGTTGGGACGCATGAAGGAGACTGCGTAGTTCAGGCCCATCACACCGCCCCGGTCAGCCAGGGTGCGTATCATATCGTCTGTGAGATTTCTGGCGGAACCTTTTACCAGGCCTCTTGCATTGGAATGACTGGCCAGGAAAGGGCGGGTGGAATGTTCCGCCACATCCCAAAAGCCGCCGTCGGACAGATGGGATACATCCACCAGGATATGCAGGTGTTCCAGCTCCTCCAGAAACTCCAGGCCCTTTTTCTTCAGTCCCCGGTCATCACCCCAGCTCCAGGTCTTCTGCGTAAGAGGGTCCCCCATACAGTTGGGAAAGCCAAAATCGTTCTCATAGTTCCAGGTAAGGGTTGCCATTCTGACGCCCTGTCGGTGAAACCATCTGAGGGAATCCAGAGAGTTCTGGAATATGGCGCCCTCCTCCAGGGAGAGAAGGGCTGACATCTTACCCGCCTTTTCGTTTGCTTCCAGCTCACTGTAGGTTCTGACCTGGGAGATCAGGTCAGCATTTCGCTGCATTTCCCGCTGAAAGATTTTCAGGATATCTCCGGCAGCCGCCTCTGCGTCCGGTTCCTCCTCCCAGTTAACGTAGATGGCAAAGGTCTGCAGGGCATAGCCGCCCTTTTTCATCTTTTCCAAATCCACACTGAGGGAATTATGGAAGAGGGAAGCAGGACTGCCCTCTTTTTCCATTTGGCGGATTTTGCTGATGGTGTCGCAGTGCATATCTATAATCTGCATAATAAAACTCCGTTTCTGCCTTCTTAAATTGAGGGCTTCTTTCTACCAGTATATTGATTTATTCCATGAGATATTAAGAAAGCGCGTTCCCACTGAGCGGAAACGCACCTTCCCTTAATTTATTATCATTTTTAATATAAGAACACAGCCACCCCATAAGCCGGCAGCGGATAACCAAAGGAGTAATCCCTTCCGTCACATTCCTTCTTCACAGCCTTGTAAACGGTCTGCTCCACCGGCGTATCTCCGCCGAATTTAGGGTCCTTACTGTTCAGGATCAGCTTATACTGTTTTCTCTTAGGTACTCCGACCCGGTAATCCTCTCTGGCAACCGGTGTATAGTTGATGACAAACAGCAGATTATTCCTTCCGGTAGGCGACTTTCTCACAAAACTGAAAATACTTCTCGCGGCGTCATCCGCATTGATCCACTCAAACCCTTCCTGGCTGTCGTCATTTGCGTAGAGGGCCGGATACTTCTTATATAAGGCAAGCAGTTCCTTCACGTAAGCTTGAAGCTGCTGATGGCACGGTTCTGCCAGCAGGAACCAGTCAAGCTCCCTGGCCTCGCTCCATTCCTGGAACTGACCGAACTCCTGTCCCATGAACAGCAGCTTCTTGCCGGGATGCCCGAACATGTAGCTGTACCCTGCCTTCAGATTCTCGAATTTATCCTGTCCGAGACCGGGCATTTTGTTGATCATGGAGCATTTCAGATGCACGACTTCATCATGAGATAATACAAGGACGTAGTTCTCGCTGTAGGCGTAACTCATGGAGAACGTCATCTTATGGTGATTATATTTACGGAAATATGGGTCAAGCTTCATATACTCCAGGAAGTCGTGCATCCATCCCATATTCCATTTTAAGCTGAATCCCAGGCCGCCCTCCTCAGGCTTGCCGGTTACCATGGGCCATGCTGTGGATTCCTCCGCGATCATGACAGCCCCCTTGTTCTTGCCCAGAACTACGGAGTTCAGGTGCTTGAAGAACTCGATCGCCTCCAGGTTCTTATTTTCCCCGTATTTGTTTGGTATCCACTGTCCGGCCTCTCTTCCGTAGTCCAGATACAGCATGGAGGCAACAGCATCCACACGGAGTCCGTCAATGTGATATTCCTGTATCCAGAACAATGCGTTTGCGATGAGGAAATTTTTCACCTCATTCTTGCCGTAATCAAATACCTTGGTCCCCCAGTCCGGATGCTCACCCTTTCTTGGGTCCGCATATTCATATGTGGGGGTTCCGTCAAAATCAGCCAGTCCGTGGGCGTCCTTCGGGAAATGGGCCGGTACCCAGTCCAAAATGACACCGATCTTATTCTTGTGCATGTAATTTACGAAATACTGGAAATCCTCAGGCGTACCGTACCTGGATGTAGGGGCATAATAACCTGTGACCTGGTATCCCCAGGAGCCGTCAAAGGGATGTTCCGCAATACCCATCAGCTCCACATGGGTATACCCCATCTCTTTGATATAGTCAGCCAGTGAATGGGCCAGCTCTCTGTAATTGTAAAATCCGTCCTCATCCCCGTCTTTTAAAGGGTGTTTCTTCCAGGAGCCTGGGTGCAGTTCATAAATGGACATGGCATCCTTCTTCGCATTGTATTCCAAACGCTTTTTCATCCAGACGGAATCACCCCATTTGAATTTGGTGATGTCATATACACAGGAAGCTGTACCCGGGCGGTGCTCCGCGTAGTTTGCATAGGGGTCTGCCTTGAAGAGCAGCTTGCCCTTGTATGTGGTGATGCAGAATTTGTACAGATCACCTTCCCGCACCTTTGGCACAAAGAGCTGGTAAATGCCCATGTCATTGTCACACTTCATCACATTTTTATCGGGGTCCCATTTGTTGAAATCCCCCACAACGGACACGGATTCCGCATGAGGTGCCCAGACGGCGAAATAGACGCCGTCTTTGCCCCGCTGTGTTGTGGGATGTGCACCCATCAGCTTATAGATTTCATAATGTGTTCCTTCCCCGAATAAATAGCGGTCCATCTCCGAGAATCTCATTGTTTTTCCTTTAGCCATAAGTCCTTCCCCTTTGTCTTCCTCTGATTTTACAGCACTTTAACCCTGCTGCAGGATTTCCAGCAGAACACTTCCCGCTGCTTCTATGGTAAAATTCAGCCTGCCGTTCTCCGGCTCCACTTCCTCTTGTGTCAAAAGGTTTACATAACGTTTATTCTCCACCGGCACCGGAATACTCACCTGTGCCGGATTCTCGTCATTGTTCACAGCCGTGACAAGACCTTCCTCCTCTGTAAATCTGACAAACGCAAACTGTCTGTTGGTGAGCATCAATTCCCTGTATCTTCCCTCTGCAAGGCAGGTCTTATACTTCTCGTGCATTTCTCCCAGTGTCTTGACCCAGAGCATGATCCCGGAATCCTTATGCTCTTCCAGGGCTTCCCTGATATCCACGGCCGGCCTTAGAGCGTCATCACCGCCGTTGTTCTTGCTTCCCTCAATTCCCCATTCCGATCCGTAATAGATGGATGGTATCCCCGGAAGCGTATACAGCAGTGTATAGATGGGGTAAATATGCTCCTTCACATTGATCTTACTGTAAATGCGGTCCACATCGTGATTGTCAACAAAGGAATACAGCTTCATCCCCCTGTAGATACCGCCGTTCTCCTCAAATTCCCGTCTTATGGTATGGGCGATCTCAAAGTAATTGTGGTCATTGTGTCCGGAATAGATGCCCTTGTGAAGTTCATAATTCGTAACACTGTGCAGCATTTTCTGTCCGTCCTGGATGTATCGGCTGTAGTCTCCGTGGATGACCTCCCCCATAAGCCAGAAGTCCTCTTTCTTCTCACCTGTGCGCCTGCGCATTTCCTCCATGAAGCCAAAGTCAAGACAATCCGCGCAGTCCAGGCGGATGCCGTCAATATCAAAGGTATCAATCCACTCATCTATCACATCCAGAAGATAACCTTTTACTTCCGGGTTCTGCAGGTTTAAGTTCACAAGCTCAAAGCAGTTTCTCCAGGCTTCATAGGAAAATCCGTCATTGTAGGGATTGTTCCATCCGAAATTGATGCCCTTATACCATCCGCAGTACCTGGAACCCTCCCGGTTCTGCTGGATGTCCCTGAAGGCAAAGAATTCTCTTCCCGTGTGGTTGAACACACCGTCCACCACGACTCTGATTCCCAGCTCGTGCGCCTTTTTCACAAATCTGGTAAAGTCTTCATTGTCACCAAGCCGCTGGTCCACAGTCTTATAATCCTTGGTGTCATACCCATGGGTGGTGGACTCAAACAGAGGTCCGATATAGATTGCTGTTGCCTTAATGTCCGCAAGGTGCGGCAGCCATTTCTCCAGTTCCGCGAAGCGGTGTACAACACCTTCTTCTCTATTCACCCTGGGGGCGCCCGTCATCCCGATAGGGTACATATGGTAAAATACTGCCTCTTCATACCATTTTGCCATGTTTCGTTTCCTCCTTTTCCGGCTCTGCCCGATGCGGCAGGCCCAGACAAACCATGCAGGAACGCCATTCCTTGACTACGAATATATCCCATACATAAACTGATGCACAATCTCATATGTGGTCTCATCAGAAATTTCAAATCTTTCCTCTTCGGATAGCCCGTAGCTCACTGTCATAATATGATGGTTGAGCACACCTGTAAACCCCACGGCAAATAATTCCTGCCGCCCCCGCATGTTCCCCAATTGGGGGGATGCATCCTCAAATATCTTCACAATGATCTTATAATACCGCTCTATAAGGGGCGAAACCGTCTTATAGGCCTCGTTCTCTCTTCCGGAATAAAACAGAGACAGCATGAATAAATAGAATTTCTGATTGGACGCAGCATAGTCAAAAAATGTCCGCGCTGCCTGATAAAGCACACCCGGAAGGCTTTCCCCCGGCCTGGCTATATCGATCAGCCTGCTTTCAAACTCCTGATATCCTGTCTCCAGCAGATTCTGCAAAAGTCCCAGCTTGCTTCCAAAATAGTAATATAAAGTTGGCTTGGAGATTCCGGCCTTATCCACGATCTCCTGGACGCCCACCGCATCATACCCCTTGGCATAAAACAGATCAAGCGCCGACTTTAATATCAATTCTTTATTATCCATAACTGCCTCCCGGCTGTTCTGCATTGTATCTATCTTTTGTTTTTTATTTTCATCCTTTGTTCTGCCTATTATTATACCAATCGGTATACAAAAAATCAAGAGGGTGTTGTAAAATACGTTTTTACAATACCCTCTTGTTTAAGGCCGCTCTGCCCGACTTCACGGCTGACGCTTCCTCCCTATCATATACCAAACAGCTTTTTGGCGTTTTCCCTGGTCACATCCACCACAGTTTCATAGGAAACGCCCTTGATCCTGGCAATCTCCTCCGCCACATAAGTCAGATACACAGAACAGTTTCTGTGTCTTCTGTAGGGTTCAGGTGCCAGATACGGGGCATCTGTCTCCAGCAGAAGATAATCCAGCGGTGCGTATTCCACCACATCTTTCAGCCGCTTTCCGTTTTTGAAGGTGACGACTCCGCCTACGCCCAGATAATACCCCATGTTCATGTATTCCTTTGCCTGTTCCACAGAATAGGAATAGCAGTGGATCACGCCCTTCAGGTTATCTGCCCTCTCTGCTTTCATAAGATCCAGTGTGTCCTTTGCCGCATCACGGCTGTGTACAATAATGGGAAGCCCGGTCTCTTTTGCCAGATCCATCTGGCGGACAAACCATTTTTTCTGGACCTCATGATGTTCCTTATCCCAATAATAGTCAAGGCCAATTTCACCCACTGCCACGATCTTCTCCAGATCACACAGGCTTCTGAGCCATTTTATTTTCTCCTCATCAAGGCTGCCCACCTCGTCGGGATGAACGCCCACTGCTCCGTAGACAAAAGGATACTTTTCTGTCAGCCTGACCGTATCCTCCACACCCCGCAGGCTGGCGCCCACATTGATGATCGTTCCGATTCCGTGCTGCGCCATGGAGGTTAAGAGGCTGTCCCTGTCCCCGTCAAACGCCTCGTCATCATAATGTGCATGTGTCTCAAATATCATGAATATTCCGCTCCTTCAATTTCTTGTAAACGGTCTGGCGGAACAGCGCGTACACAACAGATGTAAGCGGTATGAAGATCAGCATACCCACAACACCCATCAGACTGCCGCCCACGGTCACTGCCACCAGCACCCAGATAGAGGGCAGCCCCACCGAGTTCCCGACTACATGAGGATAGATCAGATTCCCCTCAATCTGCTGCAGCACCAGAAACAGCACGATAAATGCCAGCCCCTTCATGGGATCCACCACCAATATCAGAAAGGTACCCACAACACAGCCGATAAACGCTCCGAATATGGGAATCAGCGCTGTAAATGCAATCAGTATACCGATCAGCATAGCGTACGGGAAACGAAACAGGGTCATGGATACGAAAAACATGGTTCCCAGGATCACTGCCTCCAGACACTGACCGGTGACAAAGCTGGCAAATGTCCTGTAACTGAGGGAACACACCTCCAGAACCTTTTTCACCATCTTTGCAGACAGAAAAGCGTAGAAAACTTTCTGAACCTGCACCGTCAGCTTTTCCTTCTGCAGAAGGATATATACGGCAAATACAAGGGCGATGAAAAAATTCATAAGTACATTGACCACTGTGCGTGCCATTGCCACTGTGGAGTTGAGCACATTTCCGGCACCGTTTTTCAAGAAGTCAACTGCTGTGCCGATTATGGAATTCCAGTCAAATTCCAGGTTCTGGATCCACTCAGCAATCTGTTTGTTGTTGTGGAAGGTTTCCACAGCCCAAGTCTGAAGCCTTGGTATGGCGGCTTCTATGCTGGCACTCACACTCATAAAGGTCTGACCCATTTCCGGTACAACCACAAGGATGACTACAAGCACTACGCCCACCACCAGAATGAGGGAGAGGATCAGACTCAGCGGGCGTCCCAGCTTTTTCATCTTTCCTTTACTCTCGGCACTTCCGAAAAGTCTCTTTTCCAGAAAGCTCATGGGAACATTCAGTACAAAGGCAAATGCGGCTCCCAGAAGGAAAGGATAGGCTATCCCTACCATGAAACGTGCAAAGACCAGCAGTACATCTGCCCTTTGTATTCCCACATAGACAACCACTGCAAACAGAATCAGAAGCATCAGATTCTTCATATCTTTTTTATTCAGGTTCATACTTCTCCTCTCCTTCTCCCCTCTTTGATTACTTTTTCAGTTTCGCACGTACCCATTTCAGCGCCTGGATAACCGGCAGGTTTGCAATGGACAGGCCGTACACTGTGAAAAGCTGTGCCATATCCAATGTCTGCACGCTGAAAATTTTGTGCAGCCCCGGAATCATCAGCACAGAGGTGATTAATACTAATCCTAACACAAATGCACCGATGAGGTAAATATTATTAAAGAATTTCTTAGTAAATAAAACAGGTCTTACGGATTTACAGTTAAATCCATGCACCAGCCTGGAGGTACACAGGGTTCCGAATGCCATTGTCATGGCCAGGAGCGGGCTCTCCTGATAGCCGATGTAAAAACCGATCATGGTCATGATACCGATAACAAGACCTTCTGTCCCGATATAGGAGAGAAAATCCTTCGTCAGTATGGATTCATTCATAGGACGCGGTTTTTCCTTCATGACATCTTTGGTGTGAGGCTCCAGCCCCAGCGCAATAGCCGGAAGGCTGTCTGTCAGCAGGTTGATAAACAGCAGGTGTACCGGCGCAAACGGCACGGGCAGGTTTGCCAGGGACGCGTACAGTACCGCCAGGATTCCCGCAAAGTTGCCTGAGAGCAGGAACTGGATGGCACTCTTTATGTTCTTGTATACGTTCCTTCCGTTTTCCACTGCCTTGACAATGGTTGCAAAGTTATCATCCGTCAGGACCATGGAAGCGGCATCCTTGGACACCTCGGTTCCCGTTATGCCCATGGCCACACCGATATTGGCCTGCTTCAGAGCGGGTGCGTCATTGACGCCGTCACCTGTCATGGAGACAATATTTCCCTTCTCCTGCCATGCCCTGACAATGCGTATCTTATGTTCCGGTGAAACACGTGCATAGACGGATATACCTTCCACAAAATTCTGCAGCTCCTCGTCCGTCATATTTTCAATCACAGCGCCCTCGCAGGCTTCGGATTCATCCTTCAGAATGCCGATACGTTTTGCAATGGCTGCTGCTGTCACCTTGTGGTCACCGGTTATCATGATAGGCTTAATGCCTGCACTGATACACTCTTCAACCGCGGCCTTGGACTCTTCACGCGGCGGGTCCATCATGGCGATCAGTCCCAGAAATACCAGATCATCTTCATCGTTCACACAGAGCTGTGTGCCGGCCTCCATCCGTTTATAGGCAAATGCCAGAACACGGAGTCCGTTTCCGGAAAACTTCTGGTTCTGCTCTTCGATGGCTCTGCGGTCTTCCTCTGTGATGGGGACTATCCCGCTATCTTTCTGTATGGAACAGACACGGTTCAACAGAACATCCACCGCGCCTTTTGTGATCATGGTGGCACCCTCTCTTAAATTATGAAGGGTGGACATCATCTTACGGTCACTGTCAAAAGGCACCTCGCTGCATCTGGGATACTTGTCGCGGACCACCTCCGCAGGGCGTCCCAGCTTATCTCCCTGGTTGATAAGGGCTGTCTCGGTGGGATCTCCGATCTCCTCGCCGTTTTTGTTGGTGGAGTCATTGCAGAGAATACTGTGGCGGAGAAGCTGCTTCTGTGCCGGGTCATCCAGGTCAATATTTTCCGCGGGAATCTCACGGCCTTCTACATAGTAGTATTCTACTGTCATCTTGTTCTGGGTCAGGGTACCTGTCTTGTCTGAACAGATAATAGATACACTTCCCAGACCTTCCACTGCCTGGAGTTTTCGTATAATGGCATGTTCTCTTGCCATTTTCTGCGTTCCGAAGGAAAGCACAATGGTGACAATGGAGCTGAGTGCCTCCGGTATGGCCGCAACAGCCAGCGCTACGGCAAACAAGAATGCCTCTCCCCAGGATTCTCCCCTGAAAACACTGACTCCAAACAAGATACCGCAGAAAACCAGAATTATGATGGACAGCTTCTGGCCGAACTGGTCCAGGTTCATCTGCAGCGGTGTTTTTTTCTCGGAAGTGGTTTTCAGCAGTTTAGCGATCTTTCCCACTTCTGTCTCCATGCCTATGGAGGTTACAAGGAAGGAGCCGCGGCCGTAAGAGACAAAGCTTCCTGAGAATACCATGTTGGTTCTGTCACCCAGCGGTACCTCGCCTTCGATGGGGTCTTCCGTCTTATCCACGCCCAGGCTCTCACCTGTCAGGGCACTCTCATCTACCTTAAGGCTGGCATTTTCAAGGATCCGTCCGTCAGCCGGGACATAGTCGCCCGCTTCCAGCATGACAATGTCGCCCACAGTCACCTGGTCAGAGGGTATCTTCGCCACATCGCCGTTTCTCAGGACCTTCGCCTCAGGCCCTGACATGGCTTTGAGGCTGTCAAGAGACTGCTCTGCCTTCACGGTCTGGACTGTTCCGAGAATGGCATTCATGGTGATGACCACCAGGATGACAATGGCACTCTCCATTTCGCCAAGAACACCGGAAACAATGGCTGCCACGATCAGGATGATCACAAGAAAATCTTTGTACTGCTCCAGAAAAATCTGCGGGATGGATTTTTTCTTTTCTTCCAACAGAGCATTGGGGCCGTATTTTTCCTGATTGGCCTTAATCTGTTCGTTTGTCAGAGGCTGCGTGCTTCCATTAATGGTTTTCTGCGCCTCTGTCCTCGACATTTGATAAAATTCTTTCATTCGCTCTCCTCCAAACGTTTTTTGCGGAACCCATGCTGTGCTGCCATGGTTCCATGTGTGGATACGTACTGCTTATCTCTAGTGTGCTTTGTAAAAACCTCTTTCATACCTTTTACTCGTATGCCCTGCCATAACCATTGGTTTTTCATGGCCTGCAACGCAAAAAAGCGAGGCTTTTACTGCACAACAAGCATGCAATAAAAGTCTCGCTGTTTCATCACGATACGGACGGGATATTCTCCCATCGAGATTGACGATATCGCAAACGCCGACGGCGCCAGCTACTCCCTCTTATTAATGGATACTATAACCGATTGCTTTTGAACTGTCAATGATAAATTTGTAAAATATTCCTGTCAGCCGCCGTCCTTCACCGCCTCATGATACATATGAATATAAAATACAAGCTTTGTCAAAAGAAAAAGCAGCAGTTGTACGCCGAACACAATGCCGGCATGAATTTCCCAGACCAAATCCTGCTGATCATTAAAAATATACAGCGGCAGACAACACAGTGCTGCTCCCAGAAAACCTGCCGCTGCCGGAACCAGCCTCTGCATTCTTCTGCCAAACACGTATTTACTGCTCACAAATATCTGGATTCCGCTGATGCAAAATAATAATGCCATATATACAGAACCAAATACAACCGGAATTTCCATGATTCCATTTTCTTGCGTATACTCGAGGAATAAAACAATAGCCCAAAACCAAAGATTACTCACACACAGTTCCAGCCAGTACAGCAGTTTCTCGCCGACAGTCGCTGCACCAGTGCTCTCTGCCAGTGAATCACAGAAGTATTTGGGATCTTCTCCTATGATATCAGCCAGAGATTCCCCTCTCTCCCGCGCCTCTTTTGCCATTGCAATCAAATCTCTTTTAATGAGCTCCTGGTCATATAAGCCAATCCTCGGCAGACTTAAAGCTTTCATCAGTAGATTTAATACATTCCAGTCAGGACCTGCCAGTTTTGCGGCTTCATCTTTATTGTTCCTTCTGATTTTCAGATAAGGATTATGAAAAATAACCTCTACACCTGCATTCATATGTTCACCCCCTGCTTCAAAATAGAGTCTACCGTCTCTGTCACCTGATGCCAGCACGTTTCAAATTCTCCAAGAAGTTCCCTTCCGCTTTCCGTAAGTGAATAATATTTTCTGCTGGGACCCAATGGGGATGGGCGGATAGTGGATGATATCATCTTCTTTTTCTCCAGACGTACCAAAAGCGGATAGATAGTACCTTCCTTCATATCTCCAAAGCCAAAACCCTGTAGCTTTGTCACGATCTCATATCCATACGTTGTCTCCAGACTTATAATCTTTAAAATGCATCCTTCCAGTGTCCCCCTCATAAGCTGTGACTTGTCATACATTCTCTCACCGCCTCTACTTTGTATCACCTAGTACCTTATATAACTACATTGTACCACATGGTAGCAATGTGTCAATGTCTTATCTGAAAGAAATGTTTTCCTTGCTTAAAGAATATAGAACACTTATAATTAAAAAAACGCGGAAAAATATCACCGTCCTGCTAAAATACCACGGCGGATAGTTATGGAGGATGAGAAATGACAGAGCGAGAGAAAATGCTGGCCGGAGAGCTGTATGACTGCGGTGACCCGGAGCTTTTAGAACAATGGCACCTGGCTAAAAATCTGATTCGGGAATATAATGGGCTTCCGTCTGAGAATCTGGAGGAAAAGGACCGCATCTTAAACCGTCTTCTGGGCGGCCGAGGTGACAATCTGTGGATCACCGCGCCTTTTTATGTGGATTACGGGAACAATATTTATATCGGAAATAACTGTGAAGTGAATATGAACTGCACCTTTCTGGATGACAACAGAATCGAGATCGGCGATAATGCGCTGATCGCTCCAAATGTGCAGATTTACACAGCCTTCCATCCCACCAACGCGGCAGACCGGTTCGGCCCCTTAAAGGAGGACGGCAGTTTCTCTTTCTGCAAGACCAGGACCGCACCTGTTATTATCGGCGATAATGTGTGGATTGGCGGCGGCGCTGTGATTCTGCCCGGTGTGACCATCGGCAGCAATGTGGTCATCGGCGCAGGAAGTGTAGTGACAAAATCCATTCCTGACAACAGTGTCGCTGTGGGAAGTCCCTGCAGAGTGATACGGGAAAATTGTTAAATCAATTAGGAGGAAAATATGAATGCTCCGGGCAAAATGGTAAAAGTTAACGATACATATATGCACGTCTTCTCTATATCCCCTTCAGACACGGCAATACATCCCACAATTGTATTCCTGTCCGGTTCCGGCACAGAATGTCCTACATACGATTTTAAACCGTTATGGCATTTGCTGAAGGACCGTTTTTACATCGTGGCAGTCGAACGCCCGGGGTATGGATGGAGCGGGCAGACCAGTCATCCGCGGGATATTGACACCATTCTGGAAGAAACACGGGAAGTTTTAAAGCAGGCAGATATAGCCGGTCCATTTATTCCGGCAGCCCATTCCCTTTCCGGCCTGGAAGCTATATACTGGGCTCAAAAATATTCGGATGAAGTCTCTGCCATCATTGGACTTGACATGGCTGTTCCTCAGGTATATCGGATTATGGAGATACCAAAATACTTTCCGCTCCTGGCCCGGTTTGGACATCTTCTGCGCAGGCCGCTTGCAGCTGCTATGGTCAAAAATCATCCTGCTGTGAAGAATAATCTGTTGGATAAAGCGGAACGGGCGGCAATGGAAGTTATTACTTCCAGACAACTGCTGAGCAAAAATATGATGGATGAAATAGACTATGTAAAAGAAAATGCTGATAAAGTTGAAAGTGGGAAATGCCCTCAGGTTCCCCTGCTGTGCTTTCTGTCAAATGACAAGACAAATTTAAAAGCAGTACCTGCATGGGGCAGAATACACAGAGAATATTTTTCCGCTAATGGTAATGCCCATTTCATTGATTTGACATGCGGCCATTATGTTCACCGGGAAGCACCTGATATCATTGCTGAATCCATAATTCAATTTTTATAACTGTGCAGTTAACTTTATGTATTTACTGCACTCGCCATGCATAAGAGTGGTGACAGCGGGTATTCGTCCTATCGCAAATCGACCTCTAACGGACAAATACCCGTACCTATTAATTTAGCTGGCTGAATAGATACCCATTTTCCAATGAGACTGCCCCCGTAAACTGAAATCATACAATATTCTGTATCCGTGATACCTCTCCCGGCAGGCGTAAACGTGAGAGGTACCACACATCTGCCTTCTGCCCTCTATTCCAGATACATCTCCCTCAGCATATCTGTTTTCTCGTCAGTAAGCCCCAGCCTCTCCCTCAGATATGCTTCGGTACTTCCGCACTGTCTCTCCGTCTCCGCGAACATGGATTCTATATAACTTCTCTCCGCGCCGTTTAGAATGCGGATTCCATTGAGAATGCGTTCATTCTGCACTTTTGCAGCTACTTTTGCGACCATGGCTTCTGTCTCCGGTTCCAGATATCCATTTGTCAGAAGATAGTCCCGGATGATCACTTCCCGTTCCACGCCAAGCGCAGTCAGCAGAAGGGCAGTGGCTGTACCTACCCGGTCCTTTCCCGCAGAGCAGTGCCAGAGGACAGCCCCTTCTTTTTGAGCTAAAAGGATATCAAAGAAATGCTTCAGTCCGGTGACGGAAAAATCGTCTGAGACAAGAGCCAGATAAATTTTTTCCATGTTTTCCTTTGGATGGTTTTCCGCCTCCTTCAGCAGTTCCAGGATCATGGCTGAAAGACTGTCCGCCTGCTCCTGTCCCTCTCTGGTGATTCCCAGCATGGCATCACTTAAAAGAGGATTATGTATGAATTCCACCCCTATTATCTCCGGGTCCGGCAGTTCTGTCTTCTCACCGTTTGTCCTTAAGTCCACCACTGTTTTCAATCCATACTCCTTTGTCAGTTGTCTGATATCAGACTCTGTACATTTTCCAAGGGCACCGCTTCTTAACAGGCGGCAGTGTCTGATCGTCCTGCCGTCCTTTACTGTATACCCTCCCAGATCCCGTGTATTATAAACAGGGCCTTCCATTTCAATTCTGCTGCACATAGTATCCTCCATGAATAAACATTTTGTCCTGTGTTTCCTGTGCGCAAACAGCCCGCATCAGAAAATCCCGCGTACGAAAATGGGGCTGCCGCCCGCCCTGTCTGCTGTCTCGCAGAGAGAGCCGGCCGCATCCCCATTTTATATTTTCAATTATTCTGTTTATTTTACCACCGGAAGCAGGCTGATTGCAAAGGTAAATTCATTTTCAACAAAACGGTACTTTTCCAGAAGTCTCGGTCCACAGCTGTTGGAGCCGATTCCGTTCTGGCGGTAGTCCAGGCAGAACACTGTGTAGGGGGAGGCTTTCAGCTCATAATTATGTGCCTTTTCCGTCAGCTCCTCCTGTGTGTATACAGACGCATTGAAGGCAAAGGTATCTGCGCCCACTGCTGCCAGGCTGATCCTGCTGCCCTCAGCCTTTACATAATCACAGTCATCGTGGCTGCCGTTCTCCTGCGGACGGATATAATCCTCATGCAGCTCTTTTACGGCGGCATGGAACTCATCATGATAGCTGGCTCTGCGTTTATCCTGATAACTCTCCACAGGGCCAAGTCCATAGTATGTGATGTCCGCCATATCGCGGGGCAGGAACAGGCGCAGGCCGAATCTCGGAAGTTCCGGGAATTCCGGGTCTTTCTTCACATCCAGCTTCACGTCAATCCTTCCGTTGGCACGGATCGTCCATGTGGCATCAATATCCAGGATTCTCTGGATGATAACTGCTGATACGGAAAGAACTGTGTGGATCTGTACTTCCTCTTCCAGAACCGTGTAATCTGTGCGGTAGGCCCTTGTCACGATCTTGTCGTACTTCGCTTTTCTCCAGATGTTCTTAATATTTCTGTCATTGTCTGTGGGTGCTCTCCAGATGTTGTATTCCATCGGGCGCTCCAGAACCTTGCAGTTTACATAACTAAGTTCAGAGAAGAGACCAGTCAGCTTGTCATAAGTATAGGAGAATTTGTCTGTGCTTACGAACAGATTCCTGTCATCCTGGGCTACGCTGAATACAGGCGGCTGCCCTGCCTCTTTGCCCGCCTCTCCGGATTCCTCTGTCACTTCCAGAATCTTCACTGCCTTCTGGTTTCTCATATCCTTTGTCTGGAGCTGAATCTCATCAAAGCCCAGTTTAAAGCCTTCCGGCAGAAATCTTGTGGCATTCTTCAGATAATATTCCAGCTTCAGGTAACATTTACCTGCTTCCGGAACCTCATAATCCAGGGCAATCACACCCTCTTCATGAGCGCTGATGTCAGGCATGTCATCCGGGCAGATGCATCCTTCCCCGATCATGCTTCCGTCACAGTTTACCGTATAAGTTATATAGAGGTAGTCCTTTAAGTTTACATAATCCATATAATTGTGCAGAACTGCCTCTTTCTTCTCCTGGTCAAAAGAAACTACTCTGGCCGGACGGTGTACATTTTTGAATTCGCGCAGGCCTGTATGCGGTGTGCGGTCAGGATATACCAGACCATCCATACAGAAGTTGCCGTCCTGCGGGTACTCCATGTGGTCGCCGCCGTACGCGTATTTTTTCTTTCCTTCAATGGTCTTGCCCATGTAAATGGCATGATCACACCACTCCCATACAAAACCGCCGCAGGCGCCGTCGTACTGCTGGAAGACCTGGAAATAATCCTCAAAATCTCCGGGGCCGTTGCCCATTGCATGGCAGTATTCGCACATAACGAAAGGTTTATCCGGGTTTTTTGCAAAGTAGTCGTGGATCTCCTCAATAGCCGGATACATACGGCTGTGCAGATCTATATTGGAATAATCGTATTTTTTATCCTTGGATGTGTAGCGGGCACTCTCAAAGTGAGTCAGTCTGGTATGGTCAAATTCCTTTGTCCAGGCCAGTGCCGCCTCAAAAGTACAGCCGTATGCACATTCATTTCCCATGGACCAGATCACTACACACGGACGGTTCTTATCTCTGTGCACACAGCGCTGTGTCCTGTCCACAGTCGCCTCCGTAAATGCAGGGTTATCCGCAATGGCCTGATTCCATCTGGAAGCCCTCTCCTCCCAGGAATCATCTTCCATATAGATATCAGCGGTTCCGTGGCTCTCATTGTCCGCCTCGTCAATAACAAAGAAGCCGTATTCGTCACAGAGCTGATAGAACTGCGGCGCATTTGGATAGTGGCTGGTACGGATGCAGTTGATGTTGTGCTCTTTCATTAACTGCAGGTCTTTTTTCATCTGTTCCAGGCTGATGGCAAACCCTGTAACAGGATCGCTGTCGTGGCGGTTGGTGCCATGGAATTTCACCTTTACTCCATTTATGTAAACCACTCCGTCTCTGGTACAGATTTCACGGATACCCATACGGTCTGTGATAACCTCTCCGGCAGCTTCCAGCACTACTTTGTACAGATACGGCTCCTCCGCGTTCCAGAGAACCGGATTTTCAAGGGTCATGCGGATCCTGCCGTCCTCTGATACCCGGCTGCTCTCTGCTTCCAGACTGCCCTCTGCATTGTAAACAGAGATTTTTACAGGAACTGCCTCGTTAAAATAAGTCACTGCCACATCGACTGACGCACTCTTTCCATCCGGCGCAATGTCTGTTGTGAGGAAATAATCAAAGATTCCCTGTGCGGGACGTTTCAGCAGATATACATCCCTGAAAATACCACTCATGCGGAATTTATCCTGGTCCTCCAGATAACTGCCGTCGCACCATTTCAGAACCAGAACGGCCAGGGTATTCTCACCCTCTCTTAAAAAGCTGCTCACGTCAAATTCACTTGTGGAGTGTGACACCTGGCTGTATCCCACATAACTGCCGTTTATCCATACATAAAAGCAGGAATCCACGCCTTCAAAGTTCAGGTAAGCTTTGGGCGCATTTTCATCCTCTGCATAGGTGAATGTATGCACATAGGCTCCGCAGGGATTTTCCTGAGGCACATACGGCGGGTCCATGGGGAACGGATAACGTGTGTTGGTATACTGGTGTCTGTCATATCCGAAATTCTGCCAGCATCCCGGCACAGGAATCTCATCAAAGCTTCCCGTCTGGTATCCCTCTCTGAAAAATTCCTCTTTCAAGTCATAGATGCTGTCAAAATATTTGAATTTCCAGCTGCCGTTTAAAAGCTGGAATCTGTCGGAATTCTCTCTGTTCTCACACAGATCGTCTCTCTGTGTGCCTGCAGGGATATAGTAAGCCCTGTTCGGCATGGTGTTCTCGTGCAGCATGTGAAGGTTCTCATAATATCTGGGTACAATCATTGGTCATAGCCCTCCTGAAAATATATTTTTTACTGTAACTGTTCCGCGCCCGCGCAGGAAATGCGCAGGCCTGCCAAAAAGTCACCTCATACTGCCTATTATAAAATACGTCACAGCAAAATCCATATCCTGTATTAGACAAAACATGCACAAAATGATACAATCAATAAAAGCAGTTTAAGGAACAAAGGAGCATCTGCCTATGTACGTTAATACCGGATATTTAAACCATGCGGAAACAGATCTGGAAAACCCACAGATCCCCCTGCGCATAAACAGCAGCGGGATATACAGGGTCATCTCCCGTCCTTCCATGTCAACGCTCAGGCCCAAAGGGCGGGCTGATTACCAGCTTATCTACATTGCCTCCGGGCGGGCCTGGTTCACTTTCGGCCAGGAAAAGATTGAAGTGGGCGAGGGAAACATGGTCCTTCTGCGCCCCTTCGTCCGACAGGAGTATGTCTACTATGGAAAAGATAAACCGGAGGCCTTCTGGGTACACTTTACAGGGTACCGGGCAGAAGCCTTACTGGATGCCGCCGGATTTGCACAAAATCAAATTCTGTATGCCGGTGTTTTTTCCGAATACAGGGACCTGTTTTTCCAGATGATACGGGAACTTCAGGTGTTCCGTCCGGCCTATGAGGATCTGCTCCCCCTCCTTTTGGAACAGCTTCTGCTCCTGGTACGCCGCCACCGGATCGAAGGCCCCGGGGAGCGGCACAGGATTCAGAAGGAGATGGAAAAGGCCATCCACTATTTTAATGAAAATTATTACCGGGATATAAAAATCGAAGACTATGCCAGACAGCAGCATATGAGCACCTGCTGGTTTATCAGAAGTTTTAAACAGTACACCAACGTGCCGCCCCTGCAGTATCTCACCTCCGTCCGCATCCGCAGAGCCAGGGAACTTCTGGAGACCACAGATTATACGGTCAGTGAGATTGGGGCATTGGTTGGGTATGACAATCCGCTGTATTTCAGCAGGATTTTTAAGAAACAGACAGGGGTGTCACCCGTGAGTTACAGGAAGACTTGATAAAATAAAAAACGCCGCGGAAATGTGCCATTCACAGCACATCCCCGCGGTATATATTTCTATTCTGTCTCTTAGCAGATCTCAGCGCCGGCAGGCATATCCTTATCCGGTGTCATGAGTGCCAGCTCGCCGTCCAGTCCCTCTGCGCACAGGATCATACCCTCTGACAGGATTCCGGCCAGTTTTGCAGGCTTTAAGTTCACCAGTACCATTACTTTCTTTCCTACCATGTCCTCCGGCTTATAATTGGATTTGATTCCGGAGACGATCTGTTTTACCTGGCTTCCGATCTTCACCTGGGAACAGAGCAGTTTTTTGGATTTTTTTACTTCCTCACAAGCAATGATCTCGCCCACCTGGAACTGCATTTTCATGAAATCATCAAATGTCACTTCCGGTTTTGCTTCAATATCCACCACCGGTTCTTCCTCTTTTTGCTCCTCTTTCGGTGCGTCTGCCGCTGTCTCGGCTGCGCGCATAGCCTCTACTTTTTCCATGACTTCTTTTACATCAAGGCGGGCAAAGAGAATTTCCGGCTTCTCTGTCACTTTATTGCCTGAAGGATAGGACCCGAAAGTATCCAGCTCTTCATAAGTTCTCTTAGATGCATTCAACTGGGACAGAATCTTCTCTGTTGTCTCAGGCATGAAGGATTCCAGCAGGGAAGCACCGATGCAGATGCCTTCAACCAGATTGTAAAGCACTTCTGCCAGACGGTCCTTTTTGCTCTCGTCTTTGGCAAGTGCCCACGGCATGGTTTCATCAATGTATTTGTTGCAGCGTTTGAACAGGGCGAAGATCTCTGTGATAGCGTCTGCCACACGAAGTTCCTCCATCTTGTCCGCCACTTTTTTCTTTGTTCCGAGCACAACTGCCTTTAAATCCTCATCAACCGGTTCGGTCACTCCGGTGCTGGATACTTCTCCGCCGAAATATTTATTTGACATGGAGATAGTGCGGTTTACCAGGTTTCCGAGGGTGTTTGCAAGCTCTGAATTCAGGCGCTCCACCATCAGCTCCCAGGTGATGACTCCGTCATTTTCAAAAGGCATTTCATGGAGCACAAAGTAGCGCACAGCATCCACACCGAAGAAGTCTACAAGCTGGTCTGCGTAGATAACGTTTCCTTTGGATTTGCTCATCTTGCCGTCGCCCTGTAAGAGCCAGGGATGTCCGAATACCTGTTTCGGAAGGGGCAGATCGAGAGCCATCAGGAAGATGGGCCAGTAAATGGTATGGAAACGGATAATGTCCTTGCCGATCAGATGCAGGTCAGCAGGCCAGTCTTTCTTAAACTGCTCTGTGCTCTCCCCGTCACAGTCATATCCGATTCCGGTGATATAGTTTGTGAGGGCATCCAGCCACACATACACCACGTGTTTCGGGTCAAAATCTACCGGGATTCCCCATTTGAAAGAGGTTCTGGACACGCACAGATCCTGAAGACCCGGAAGCAGGAAGTTGTTCATCATCTCATTTTTTCTGGAAACCGGCTGGATAAATTCCGGGTGTTCATTGATGTGGTCGATCAGACGCTGGGCATATTTGCTCATTTTAAAGAAATATGCCTCCTCTTTCGCCGGTGTCACCGGGCGCCCGCAGTCCGGACATTTGCCGTCCACAAGCTGGGACTCTGTGAAGAAAGACTCACAGGGGGTGCAGTACATTCCCTCGTAATGTCCCTTATAGATATCGCCCTGGTCATACAGTTTTTTGAAGATCTTCTGTACCTGTTTCTCGTGATAGTCGTCTGTGGTGCGGATAAATTTATCATAAGAGGTATTCATCATATCCCAGATATTCTTAATCTCTCCGGATACCTGGTCTACAAATTCCTTGCAGGTCACGCCTGCCTCCTCTGCCTTCATCTCGATTTTCTGTCCGTGCTCGTCTGTTCCTGTCTGGAAGAACACGTCATAGCCCTGCTGTCTTTTGAATCTGGCAATGCTGTCAGCCAGAACAGCCTCATAGGTGTTGCCAATGTGCGGTTTGCCTGAGGTGTAGGCAATCGCTGTAGTAATATAATATTTTTTCCTGTCCATTTTTTATCTCCTTTACTTTTCTGTGGAAGAATAAAAAAACACCCATCCCCTCATTCTGAGAAGACGAGCGTTAACCCGTGTTACCACTTCTTTTCATCTGTGCCTCACAGCACAGACCTTATCAGGTACCTGCATACCTTTCCGCTGTAACAGGCGGAACCTGTCGCAGCCTGGCTTCCCCTGCACAATATGTCAGGTTCCGTTCGGTGCGCCTCTCAGGAGCCATCTTCGGCACAGTTTTCTTCGTTCCTCTCAGCATACGGAACTTCTCTGTAAAAGAAAAATCTGCACGTACTCTCTCCGTCCTCGTGTTTCCACTATAAATTTCATGCTAGCACATTTCCTGTTTTTTGTAAAGCCGGAAATTTTGTCTTTCTGAATCTATGGTATCTGCAGGTTACTGTTCCGGGAGGTGTTTCCTCATGGGACGCGGCGCGATATGAAAGCAGCTTCCGTACCGGCCGGCAGCAAAAAATAAAAAAACGGAATATATATCTAATTCATTAAGAAATATGTTATACTTTTACCGGTACAGAAAACAAAGAAAAGACCGGTTTATGAAAAAAGATTGGATAGTGAAATGATGAAATGTTTGTAAAATCAAAAAAGTATTTAAAAAGATTCGGCAGTGATCTGTGGAATGCACTTCCGGTGATCTTGTTCTTTCTGGTGTTGTTCTATTGTGTTATTTTTTTGTTCGGAACATCCTACCTGTTATTGGTTTCTGTTTGTACAACGATTTTCAAAGTGAATTATCAGAAACGATTTACATTAAAAGGAATCCTGATCATTATAGCAGAACAGCTTTTAATGTGCGTCCTGGCATTTCTGGCCACACGGAACCTGCCCTTATGTATCATACTGAATGCTATGGTCCCTTTTATTCTGGTGGTGCTCAGAACGACCCGTTTTAATCAAAAAGGGTATTTTGTAAACGCCATGGGATTTGTATTCCTCCAGCTCAGACCGGTCAGCTTTGCAGGCTTTGGAAAGCAGATTCTGGTATATGCCATTCTTCTTATATTTCTGGCAGCAGCGCTTGGAATTGTCACGGTCCTGAAAGGAAAACACAGGGAATACCTGGCTGTGCGGGAGGGGTTTGGGATTGCGGCAAAACGATTCCGAAGTCTTGCCAGTGGAGAACGGATAAAGGATATCTCTTTACAAATGGCATCTGTACAGAACAGCTTCCATGCAGGCGCGGCAGCCAGCCAGCACTCTGATACAAACGGAAGCATTCCATATATATTTGCGCTTTTATTTCAGAGAACCGCTTATTTTATCCTGGATTATCTCCAGCTTGAAGAAAAATTCAGCAATGCGGATGTCCGTCTCTTTGGCAAAATGGCCGATTATATGGAAGAAATAAAAATAAGCCTGAACAGCAAAGATAACGAAGCTCTCATCCAAAGGGCCGGAGAACTCTCAAATGAGACAGATGATGTCAGTGAACGGCTGCAGACGTATATGGGGAATTTTTTGCATCTGCTCGTCATGGCATTGACTCTAATCACATCAAAGGAGCAGAAAACCGTCCATTATACTGCTAATTGGAAACGCTTCTGGAAAGAAAAAAAGGCACGGCTCAGACCGGAACAATTTGAGATGCGGTTTGCACTCAGGCTGTCCCTTGTACTTTCCCTGAGTTTTCTTATCTGCAGGCTGTTAGACATCAGCCATTCCTATTGGCTCCCTCTGAATGCGTTTCTCCTTGTTCAGCCAATGTATGAGGAGAGTACCCGGCGTCTGAAAAACAGGGTGATCGGTACTTTTCTTGGCAGTACATTTGTCTTTTTTGTGCTGATGAATCTAAATGGGATGACGGCACATTTCATCCTGGCCGCAGTTATGGTCTCCTTTATGTACAGTTTTGTGCCGGGAAGCATATTGCAGGTTTTCTTTTCAACCGGCTTTGCGCTGACGCTTACCACTCTTTCTTTAAACAGTACAACTGCGGTTGAATTACGGCTCATTTATGTCATAACCGCGGTTGTGTTTGTCCTGCTTGCGAATCGATTTTGTTTTCCCACCAGCCTGTATGGGCAATTCCGGTTTAATCTGCGGGAAGTGATACATATGGAGTACAGCTATTTGGATTTCCTGAACATAGGAAGTCTCCGCCCCATTGACTATGAGATCATGAGTGATGCCCTGGCGCAGTTCAATCTGACATATGGGCAGGCAATGGAATATCTGACAAAGAATCCGTCAGCAGAGATGGAATGCTACAGAAGTCTGTTGAATACTCTATGGAGAATGGTTTCAGAGATTGAACAGATGGTGTTCTATGTGACCACAGAGAATACCGGCCCCAAAGAGCGCGAAATGGTTCAGAAATTTGTAAGGCAGATGAAGGATGCGCTTAAGCCCCATAGTACATGGAAAACAGAGATTGAAGTCAAAGGATGCAATCCATATCTGGAACGCCTGATGACAAAATATATTGTGAACGTAGAGAAAATGCAGGAAATGTATAACCGTTTCCCTGATCTGGAAGGACTGTTTGCTAAATAAGAAGTGTACAGAATGTCTGTCCGTTTGTTACGCCCATAAATGAAATATTCTATGAGCTTAACAAACAGACATCAGATGCTGATAATAACAATCAATGGCTCATACCTATGATCATCCCCAGAATATAGGGCACCAGCCAAACCAGCCAGACAAAAATGCTGAACTTGTGAAAGCTTTCCTGTTTCTTCTCATCCTTTTTCACCAGCACCAGGGTTGCCCACAGCGCGTGAAACAGCATAAGAACGATTGCCAGAGCACCTGTAATGCCATGAAGCCCCATGCCGGTCTGTCCTCCGGCTCCTTCTTTTGTGATAAAACTCATGATGGTAGTACCTGTGGTGTCAAAGACAAGGCCAAGCCAGAAGATGAAAACATGTTGTTTCTTCAGGATATGTGCCTTTCTCTCAGAAAAAACACCTATCGTATAGAAAACAAGTGCAAGCGTGATAGTAATAATAGCCATGATCAATTTGATATCCATGGAAATGCGCCCCCTTTGGTTTTTTGTATACTGTAACCGTTCCGCGCAGTAAATGCGAAGACCTGCTGAATCGTTTACCGTATTTCATCATTATAGCACGCTTACCCGGAAGTACAAGAAAAAAGTCGGAGGACCGGGCAATTTCTCATCGCACGGTCCTCCGGTTTAAATCCCCCTGATTTTCTCAGGCTTCCTGTCTCTTCTCAATATAATCCAAGATCAGCTCCGCGGCTGCATCCGGAGAAAATCTGCTGGTATTGATCATCAGGTCATAATTCTGCGGGTCTCCCCATTTCTGCCCTGTGTAGTAATTATAATAGCGCTCTCTTGTTTTATTTTCCTTTTCCAGCTCTTTTAATGACTGGCTGCCGTAGTGGGTCCCGGCCCTTTCCCTGCGGAATTCCTCATCGGCGTAGATGAAGAAGGAAAAGCAGTCCGGATGCCCCCTCAGTACCGCGTCCGCGCATCTTCCCAAAAATACGGCGCTGCCTTTCTCCGCGATCTTCAGAATCGCTTTAGCCTGCTCCCGGAACATTTTATTATAGTAGGGAACTGCCTCAAAACCATAGGTCCCCATACTTCCTATGCTGCTGTCGGGTGTCCGGTAGGCAGATTCCAGAATGGACTCAATGTCCACTTCTGTGTCCCCCATTTTCTCCGCTGCCAGATAGAGGATCTGGCGGTCGTAACAGCGCACACCCATTTTCTCTGCCAGTATTTCCGCAATCTCCTTGCCGCCGCTGCCGAACTGGCGGCTGATGGTGATGATGGTCTTTTCCTGCATATGAATCCCTCCTGACTGATGATCCCATAGGCATATCAGACATATAATCCTGCCGGATGCTATGGCTTTCCAGTTATTCCATTATCTATGGTTCCCATATGTTTACAGTATTATTATAACTCACCCCGGGACTCTCGTTCAATAAGTTCCTGCATGATGGCAGGATATTTTTTATCCAGCTTATAGAGTGTCAGTGTGATCAGTACCGTAACCCACACCACCAGAGGGCCGAATTTATAAATGTTGATGATCATATCCACCGCGGACTGAGGCTGTACAGCAGCGCCTGCAGAGGAGCTGATATATCCGGCCGCTGATAAAAGTCCGGTGATGATCGCTGAGGACAGGCCGGCTCCCACCTTCATGCCCACAGAACTCCCCGCAAAGATCAGGCTTTCCTGCCGCAGATGCGTCTTCCACTGTCCGAACTCCACCACATCCCCCAGGAATCCGAATACCACAGCATTGAGCGGTGCAAGCCCCAGTGCCCGGATGACACAGCTCATAACCATCCAGGGAAAGCTTGTCGGATTAATGAAGAAGATCAGCTGTCCGATCAGGGCCAGCCAGATACCGGCCAGGGACATATTTCTTTTCCCGAATTTCTTAAGCAGGACAGGACAGCAGAAGGTCACTGCCACGATCAAAAGTGTCTCTGTCAGGTAAAGAGTGCTGTACATCCAGGTGTCATTTTCAAAAACATACTTGCAGTAATAGGGCAGTATGGTCCCGGTGATGCAGTAAATGGCGTTCTGCATGGTCCACAAAACCACAACCGCCCAAAAATACTGGTTGCATACCAGCGCCTTAAATGCCTGTTTTGCCGGCACCTTTGCCTGTCTTTTCTTAGCCTCGATCTCAACCGTCTCTTCACAGTTCTTAAAGCATATGAGCAGAAGCACCAGGGCAATGGCTGCCCATAAGGCCATGGTCTTGGCCCACGCTGCCTGGTCATCCCCGAATAATTTTACTACCGGCATGGTGCAGGTCACTGCCAAAATACGGCCGAAGGGCGACAGGCCCATCCTGACAATGCTCAGCATGTCTCTCTCCGATGAGATTCTTGTCATCATGGCAGAGAGGCTGCTGTACGGAAGGTTGATGGCTGTATAGCATACCGTGGTACAGAAATTATAAGTGACGAACATATATAAAAACTGCAGCAGTGCTTTTGTGTGGGGTACCGTGAACAGAAGTACCGCGGAGACTGCGTAGGGAACGCACATCCACAAAAGCCAGGGCCTGGATTTTCCCCATCTGGAATTTGTCTTCTCCACAATAATGCCCATTACCGCATCTGATACGCCGTCAAACATACGTGACAGAAGCATGACCAGACCTACCGTGGCAGCGCTGATTCCGACATAATCCGTATAAAACAGTGTGAGCAGCGTACTGATCATACCGAAAACCACATTGCAGGCCGTATCGCCGCATCCGTAGGCTACACGTGTTCCCCAGCCCAGTTTCCCGCCTGACTGCTGTATTCCTGTAGTGTTTTCATTTTTCATACCGCTTCTCCATTCCTTTCTCTTCTCAGAGAAGTTCTCTCTCGATTCTCTCCCTTGCCTCAGGCGCCTGGCGGTCCATTTTTTCCGGGAATCCGAACATGGATACACAGGCAATGTTGTCACCGCCTGCCTTCGGCGCACTCTGACCAAACTGCTTATTGGCAAAATCCATCTCCCGCAGGGTTTCAAAGATGCCATTAAAGTCCACATCTCCCTCACCCATAGCCAGGTGCTGGTGAATGGTCACATCCGCTTTCCCACGTCCGTTCAGCCACGGGGGATTGGCAATATAGCGGCAGTCCAGGGTCTGGTTAAAGGTATCCGCAAAGAGTACATGGGTCAGCTCATCTCCTGCGTAGTGCAGCATGGAACGCACATCTCCCTTTCCCTCATCATAGAAGAAACCATGAGGGGAAGAATACACATATCCCAAATGTCTGGAGCGGAAGGATTTCACCATATCACAGGTCTCATTGTTCAGCTCACAGAAATCATAGGGATGGGACTGGATTTCCACCCGGATGTCTTCCTTTTCTATTATGGGAAGCAGCTCCTCCATGGATTTGAACCACATGCCATTGCAGATTTCCTGCCGGTTCGGATCCCCGGACAACTCTGTATTGATGACTTTCACACCCATATCCCCGGCAATTTGAATCATACGTTTCCAGTTGTGCACTGCAAACTGACGCTCCTCCTCTGTGGGGCCTGACCAGCGGTATACCACAATGAAGGAAGATATCTCCACACCTGTCTCTCTCAGGGCTCTGCGGTATTCAGCCTCACATTCTTTTGAAAAGAGAGGATGTTTATAGAAGGGATTGATGCGGGGGTGGGGGGACTGTTCGATATACTGATATCCCCAGTCCGCCACCTGATGCACCATCCGGTTGATGTCCATCTGCTTTGCCAGGACATCAACGTCAAATGCAATTTTCATGGTTGTTCCTCCTACTTTACCGGCTGATTGTCTGGCGAAGGGCATCTATGGAGGTGTTTACTCCAGCTTCCACAGACATGGTCAGGTCTTCCATTTCCAGAGATACATCTCCATGATAACCCATCATGCTGAGTACGGAGAAGAATTCTTTCCACCACTGCAGGTCTTTTCCGCAGCCCACTGCAACGTAATTCCAGACACGGTCCGCAGACTCTGTCACGGGTTTCGGTTCCAGAATGCCGTTTGTATCTGCCAGTCCGCGCTCAATGCGGGCATCTTTGCCGTGTACATGGAAGATACAGCCTTTCAGCGCACGCGCCGCGGCAATGGGATCAGCACCCAGGACCATCATATGGGAGGGGTCCAGGTTAATACCGATGATGGGATCTGTTGCCTCTCTCAGCTTCAGCATGGTCTCTGCTGACCACACCATGGTTCCCGGGAACTCTTCTATGGCAATCTGCTCAATATTGTGACTCTTAGCATACTCCGCAAATTCCTTCCAGAAGGCAATGGTGACTTTCCACTGGTATTCATAGGCCGGCGCCATGAAATCCGGCCATGAAACGGTGGATGTAATCCAGTTCGGTGTGGTGTCTGTCTCGCTGCCTGCCGGCAGTCCGGCCATGGCTACGATCTTCCTGACCCCCAGCTTTTCTGCCAGATCCACGCAGGCATACATGGACCTTTTGTACTCCTCTCCTGTCTCGGAAGGCCAGAGGGGATTGCAGGAGGTGTTCAGGGCAGCAATGCGCATGCCCCTCTTCTCCAGTTCACCTTTGAACGCTTCAAGCTTCGCAGGGTCCGCCAGCAGTTTGGCTGTGTCGCAGTGCTTACGGGCGCCCCAGCCTCCCGCTGTCATTTCCACTGCGTCAATTCCGAGAGCCTTTACTTTATCAAGCATCTCTGTATAAGATAAATCCGCAAAAACATCTGTACATATGGCTAACTGCATTCTTATTTCCTCCTCTTTTCCGATTATTTAAAATCTACCCAAACGCCGCCTTTATCAGCGGATTCCACACATTTTGTCACCCAGCGGATGCCTTCGATACCGGCGTCGATTCCCGGGTACACAAGATTTTTCAAAGTTTCTTCATCGCCTCTGTTTTTCGCGTCAATGGCAATGGCGAATTTCAGATAAATATTTGCCCAGCTCTCCGGAAGTCCCTCTGCATGCAGGGCACCCAGGCGTTCGTCCGCATTGCATTCGTCGTACAGGTACGGCATGGAGCGAATCATTTTGCGGATCGGCTCGCCCTGCACCTGGTAGAGCAGTTCATTTGGCTGGTTGTCGGAGAATTCAACGGAGGCTTTGGAGCCTACGATGCGGATCCTGTGTCCGTCCATGCAGCCGGCATTGACAGCAGAAGCCCACATACGTCCCACGGCACCGTTATCATAGCGCATCAGAACATAAGCGTTGTCCTCAAGGGGTTCCCGTGATTTTACAAAGCTCTGGCGGTCACAGAGAACCTGTTTCAGCTTTAATTCCGGACAGATCAGCTCTGACATGTAGAAGGTATGTGTTGACAGGTCGCCAAGTACAAAGGATGGGCCTGATTTTTCCGGGTCAACACGCCATTTCTGACCTTCTGAAACTTTGTCGCCAATCTCATCGCAGGCAAAGCCGTGTGTATACTGAAGTTCTACCATGTGGATATCTCCCAGATCTCCGTTCTGTACCATCTGGCGCATCTGAAGGAGAAGCTGGCTTCCTGAAAATCCGTATGTAACGCCCACAATCTTGTTCATCTTCTCAGCCAGGGCTTTAATCTCTTCTCCCTGCTCCACTTTGAAGAACAGCGGTTTTTCACAGATCACATGAAGTCCTGCTTCCAGAGCTGCTTTGGTGATTTCATAATGTGTAAAGTTTGGTGTTGCAATAGAAACTACCTCCACGCCGTCAGGACGTTTTGCTTCCTCCTCAAACATGGTCTTGTAATCCGGATATAAACGGTCCTCAGCCACGCCCAGATTCATTCCGAAATCTTTGCAGCGCTCAAAGTCAAGGTCAAAGGCTCCTGCCACCAGCTCGTATGCCGTATTGTCTCTCAGTGCTCCCAGTCTGTGTTTGTAACCTACATTGCCTGTTCTTCCTCCGCCGATCATTCCCCAGCGCAGCGGTCTCTCGATTCTTTTTTCTCCGTTTAACATTATAATATCCTCCTGATAAATTCACATTAATTTGCTTTTTTATTAATTGTTTATTCTTTTTGTTGTTTTCCAACTGCACGCAGTTGACCCACCATGAAAACGGCCATTTTCTCTGTATATTGGTGATGTCTGCAGCAGGTCAGGCAAGGTCTGCGCAATTTCTGCGCTGCCCGTCAAAAGACGTATGGACTGCGGAAATCAGCCTGCCATAAGGCGATTTTTATGGCTGAATACCGTTGTCGTCCAGGTATCTGAGCTGCTGCGGTGTTTTGTGTTTCGTATTGGTTTGTTTGTTTCGATAGTTGTATTATACGCATATACAGCGTGCTTTTAAATATGGATTTTTGCCAAAAAGTTCATGGATATTGCTTTTATCACGCAAAAAGATTATAATGGGGTAAAAATACAGGAAAGGGGATAGATATGAAAAGTGTAGATACGGGTGTACTGGCCCGCTCCGTCTGCTTCTCTTTTACTCCTTCCGATACAGCCAGGCAGTTGTACTTTTACCCTACCTGGTGCGGGCATTATTTCTGTACAGGAAGGTATTTTATGAGAAGGGAGTACTTTCCGCCGCTGCTTGTGGCTTATATAAGAGAAGGGACTCTGCATGTGGAATATGAAGGGGAAACATTTGACGCGAAGAAAGGAGATGTGGTGCTTCTGGACTGTGCCAGGCCCCATTATTATCAGGCAATGGAAGGGCTTGAATTTGTGTACATCCATTTTGACGGTTCCAACTCCCACGAGATCTGCGGACATATCCTTAAATTATTCGGACCGCTGATACGGAACCAGAATAATGCCCTGGTGGGGAACCTGATTTATAATATGGTAAAGTTTTACGAGCAGGACGGAGTTGAAAATATGTTTGACAGCTCCATGAGGATTTATAAGCTGCTGCAGCTTCTCAGTGAAAGGGAACTGCATAACCAGAAAGAGGACACTTCTATAGAAAAGACGATTCGTTATATCAGAAGTCATGTAGGGGATAAGATCACGCTGGAGGAACTGGCAGACATTGCGAATCTCAGCACTTATTATTTTTCACACCGCTTTAAGGAGGAGACAGGCCTGTCCCCTATAGACTATGTGATCAATACACGTCTTGACCAGGCTAAAATCCTTCTGGCCCGTACCTCCATGACCGTGGAGGAGATTGCTTATGAAGTGGGGTACCAGAGCAGCAACAGCCTGATCAATCTCTTTAACCAGAAGCTGGGATTCTCGCCCAGAGAATACCGGAAACTGGCAAAATAAAAAAGTCCCGCCTGTACAGATACAGCAGCATATCAACATGCAGCGGTATCCGCAGGCGGGGTTTGTTCCATTTTATCCAACTCTGTTCAACTGGTCATATATTTCTGTAAAACATTCTCAAAATGCGGGTCCTGTTCTTCATAAACCACACGGAGTTCCTCTTCCCAGTTCAGGCTCAGCATACCCAGAATGGATTTAGCGTCAATCACAATCCTGCCGCTGACAACGTCGATGTCAAAATTACATCGGCATGCCGCGCTCACAAACTCCTTAATTTCATTGATTTCATTGAAGCGAACGGTTCTCTCACACATGCCGGTTCCTCCTTTATCCTCTGTCTTATTCTCCTCCCCTGCAGGGTCTTACGAGGCTCTGCCTGGTATTTCAATTGCCGCCTGTGACTCCGGGAGTGCACTGCCCTGGTTGTCTCAGTTCGTCTTTCGCGGTAATTATAAGAATATAACAAAATGGGGAAAATAGCAATGTGTATTTTTTTTAGATTTTGTTGTCTATGTCATGACTCTTCACTGCGTGCACAGCAGTATGTTTCGCATTGCACAGTTCCGGGACATTCTTCTTATTCCAGTCCCTTCTTCTCATCCGGCGTTCCTTTGAACAAGGTTTCTTATTATCACAAAAATGCCGACCAGAATCTCGCCCAGCGAGATACCGAATAATAATCCCGAGATAAAATCCTGTACATTCGTACCTCCCATAAATTTTGAGAGAACTAACAGCAGTATTCCCATGAAAACAAGGCCGATACCTATAAAATAAATCCGTTCTTTCTCAAGTACAGAAATTCTTTCTAAAATGGAGAAGGTCTGATCCTCCATTACAGCTTTATTGACCGCATCATCCCCATTCAGCAACTCGCCTACAGACGTGTCAAGTGTCTGGCATAGTTGTTTTATGACAGAGTAATCAGGCATGCACTTTCCGTTTTCCCATTTTGATACGGTCTTATTTGAGACCCCAAGCTTTTCTGCCAACTGTATTTGGGTCATATTATGTTCTTTTCTTTTTTTGGCAATGTATTCTCCTATTTTCTGCTGGTTCATATTCCACCTCCTCGTATTATAAAGTAGTAGTGTTTATAGTCCCTCTCCAAGGACTGTATGCTATACTATTGGAGATACTGTGG